>NZ_MOWM01000045.1 GCF_016082275.1 Variovorax sp. E3 | reverse complement strand
GGTCGACGGCCTGCCGGTGCCCGACCCCGAAGCCCTGCGCCTGCGGCCCGCGACCGGCACCGTGCTGTGGACCAGCGAGGGCGACGTGGCCCGGGGTTTCGGCCCGGCGCTGTACGAATCGGCCCGCGACGGCCGCTTCCTGCGCGAGTTCGCCCTGCCGCCGATGTTCAGGCCCGACCCGGCACAGCGCCGCGGCCCGCGCGACAACCTGACATTCGAGGGCGTCACCCTCACGCCGGACGGCCGCTTCGCCTGGCTGGGCATGGAGAACGCCCTGATCCAGGACGGCCCCGAGCCCACCACCGGCGCGCCCGGCGGCCCCTGCCGCTTCACCCAGGTCGACCTGGAGACCGGCCAGGCCGTGCGCCAGATCGCCTACGTGCCCGACGCCATTCCGCTGCGCCCGCTGGTGCCCGGTACCTACGCCGACAACGGCGTGAGCGAGATCCTCATGCTCGACGCCCACCGCCTGCTGGTGCTGGAGCGCGCCTACGCCACCGGCAGGGGCAATTCGCTGCGCCTGTACGAAATCGACACCCGCGCCGGCGGCGACGTGCTCGCCATCGACACGCTGGCGCCGGGCAACCACCGTCCGGCGGCCAAGACCCTGGTGGCCGACTTCGCCGCGCTGGGCCTGGCCCGCCTCGACAACACCGAGGGCATGTGCTGGGGCCCGCCCCTGCCGGACGGCAAGCGCATGCTGGTGGTCGTGAGCGACGACAATTTCAACCCGCTGCAGATCACCCAGTTCGCCGCCTTCGCCTTCGACCAACACCGACCGCCCGACCGACCATGACCATCGCCGTGACCTTCCTGCCCCGCACCGCCCCCGCGCCGCTGCCGCCCGTCGCCTTCATCGGCGGCGGCAACATGGCGAGCGCCATCATCGGCGGCCTGATCCAGCAAGGCACGCCGGCGGATGCGTTCGAGGTGGTCGAGCCTTTCGAAGAAGCCCGCACGAAGCTGGCCCAATCGTTCGGCATCGTCGCGAAGGCCGAGGCCGGCGAGGCCCTGTCGCGCTGCGAGGTGGTGGTCTGGGCGGTCAAGCCCCAGACCTTTGCCGAAGCCGCCCGCCCGGTGGCCGCATTCGCCGCCAACGCGCTGCACCTGAGCGTGGCCGCGGGCATTCCGTCGGACAGCATCGCGCGCTGGCTCGGCACCGAGCGCGTGGTGCGCGCCATGCCCAACACGCCCGCGCTGGTGGGCAAGGGCATGACCGGCCTGTTCGCGCGGGACGGCGTGGCCGGCACCGACCGCACGCTGGTCGGCCAGCTGCTGGCGCCGACCGGCGAGCTGATCTGGGTCGACGCCGAGCCCGCGCTCGACGCCGTGACGGCCATGTCGGGCTCGGGCCCGGCCTACGTGTTCTATTTCATCGAGGCCATGACCGAGGCCGGCGTCGAGATGGGCCTGACGCCCGACCAGGCCCAGCGCCTGGCCATCGGCACCTTCACCGGCGCCTCGGCGCTGGCGCACAGCGCCACCGAGCCGCCGTCGGTGCTGCGCGCGCGCGTCACGTCCAAGGGCGGCACGACCTACGCGGCCATCAGCTCACTCGAAGGCGCGGACGTGAAGGCGCAGTTCAAGACCGCCATTCGCGCGGCACAGAAGCGCGCCGCCGAGCTGGGCGAAGAGTTCGGGCGCGGCTGAGCGGCCGAGCGGCTGACCTCAGGCCGCCGGCAACGCCCGCGGCCCGAGAAAGAACAGCCATTCGGCGGCCAGCGTGACGGTGCCGTCTTCCAGCTCGAGCCGCACGTCCTCTTTCAGCAGGAAGCTGTCGCCGGGTTTGGGCGTCACGTCCATGATGCGCACGCGCGCCCTGAAGCGCGCGCCCACGGGCATCGGCCGCACGAAGCGCAGCCGGTCGAAGCCGTAGTTCAGCGCGTGGTTGGTGTCGAAGGGCAGCAGCGTGCGCATGGCCTCGCCGGTCAGCCGGATCAGGTGCGAGACCTGGAAGAAGCCCTGCACGATGGTGCCGCCGTGATCCGCCTCGCGCGCCGCGCGCTCGGGGTCGAGGTGGATCCACTCGCCTTCACCGTCGCCCGACAGCGCCGAGTAGCGCGCGACCATCTCCTGCGTGATGCAGTGCCATTCGGAGAAGCCCTCCTGGCCGATCTTCTGTTTCAGTCGCTCCAGCATGCAACGCCCCTCGTCAACGCATCGCGTAGCCGGCCACGATGCCGGCGAACACGGTGAAGCCCAGCCAGTGGTTCAGCCGGAAGGCCTTGAAACAGCCGTCGCGCGTGCGGTCATGAATCAGCCGCCAGTGCCACAGCGCCTGCGCCGCGCCGCCCGCGATGCCGACGTAGAACAGCACACCCAGCGAACGGCTCGCGCCGGCCCAGATCCACACCGCGAGAAAGATCGCGTAGCTGGCCATCACCGCCGCCACGTCGAAGCGGCCGAAGGTGATGGCAGAGGTCTTCATGCCGATCTTCAGGTCGTCGTCGCGGTCGACCATCGCGTACTCGGTGTCGTAGGCCAGCACCCAGAACAGGTTGCCGGCCAGCAGCCACGCGGCGAACACGGGCACGTGGGCCTGCACCGCCGCGAAGGCCATCGGAATGCCGAAGCTGAAGGCCACGCCCAGCACCGCCTGCGGCACCGACACGAAGCGCTTGGCAAAGGGATAGATCAGCGTGATGGCCAGCGCCGCGAACGACCACAGCACCGTCGTGCAGTTGGTGGTGAGCACCAGCCCGAAGGCCGCCAGCGCCAGCACCACGCCGAGCCCCAGCGCCTCCTTGACCGACATCGCCCCGCTGGTCACGGGCCGTTGCGCGGTGCGCTTGACGTGGCGGTCGAAGTCGCGGTCGGCCACGTCGTTCACACAGCAGCCCGCGCTGCGCATGAGGAAGGTGCCGAGCGTGAACACCACCACCAGGTGCCAGCCTGGCCAACCGTCGGCCGCGAACCAGAGCGCGCCCAGCGTGGGCCACAGCAGCAGCAGCCAGCCGGCGGGGCGGTTCCAGCGGATCAGGTCGAGGTAGAGCGCGAAGCGACGGGCGAGCATGCGAGGCAAGACGGGCAAAAAAAGAGCGGCCATTGTGCCGCTCTTGTGGGGGTGCGAGGAAAGCGCGCGCTCAGTCCTCGAGCAGCGAACGCAGCATCCAGGCGGTCTGGTCGTGCACCGTGCAGCGCGCGGTCAGCATGTCGGCCGTCGGGTCGTCGCCGGCCTCTTCGGCCACGGGGATGAACTCGCGCGCGATGCGCGACACGGTCTCGTGGCCCTTCACCAGGATGCGCACCATCTCCATCGCCTTGGGCGGGTTCTGCGGCACGTCGGGCACGGTGGCGATCTTGCTGAACTCGGCGTACGAGCCCGGCGCGTAGTGGCCCAGCGCGCGGATGCGCTCGGCCAGCACGTCGGTGGCGTTCCACAGCTCGGTGTACTGGCCCATGAACATCGCGTGCAGCGAGTTGAAGTGCGGGCCCGTCACGTTCCAGTGGAAGTTGTGCGTGGTGAGGTACAGCGTGTACGTGTCGGCCAGCACGCGGCTCAGGCCCTCGGCGATGGCGGCACGGTCCTGGCGCTCGATGCCGATGTTGATGATCGGCGCATTGCGGCTGCCAGACTCCTGCGCGACCACCGCGCCGCCCTTCTTGGGCACCTTGCCGGCGGAGGAAGCAGGCGATGATTTCTTCGAGGCTTTGGCCATGGCGAGAGCTCTTTCTTCAAGTTGGGTGGAACGCTTCGATTCTGGAAGCCGGCGCGCGGCTTCGCAACAGCGTCACTCTATCTCAGCGATCAACGATTCAAAACAGCCGCCGCGTAGGCCAATCCCCCGAATTCGCCGCTCAGGAAAGGCGCTTGACGCCCGGCAGCTCGCACGCATAGATCGCATTGCGCAGCGCCGCGATGGCCTCGTAGCGCGTGAAGGTGCGGCGCCATGCGAGCACCACGCGGCGCGTGGGCGGGTCGCGGTCGTGCGCGTCGCGCACGGGCAGGTAGCGCACCATCTGCTCGGCCTCCTTGCGGCCCTTGACCTTGGGCTTGAGCGCCTCGGCCGGCACCGACAGGCGCGGCACCAGCGTCACGCCCATGCCCGAGGCCACCATGTGCTTGATGGTTTCGAGCGACGAGCCCTCGAAGCTCTTGCGAATGCCTTCGGCGTTGCTCGAGAAGCGCGCGAACTCCGGGCACACCTCGAGCACGTGGTCGCGAAAGCAGTGGCCGGTGCCCAGCAGCAGCATGGTCTCGCTCTGCAATTCTTCGGACGTGATCGATTCGCGGTCGGCGAACTTGTGCTTGGCGGGCAGGGCCGCCATGAAGGGCTCGTCGTACAGCGGCGCCATCGCCAGGCCGGTGTCGGGAAAGGGCTCGGCCATGACGGCGCAGTCGATCTCGCCGGCGCGCAGCATCTCGAGCAGCTTGACGGTGAAGTTCTCCTGCAACACCAGCGGCATCTGCGGCGTGCGCTGGATCACCTGGCGCACCAGGTCGGGCAGCAGGTACGGCCCGATGGTGTAGATCACGCCCAGGTTCAGCGGGCCGGCCAGCGGGTCTTTGCCGCGCTTGGCGATTTCCTTGATGCTGGCGGCCTGGTCGAGCACGCTTTGCGCCTGCTGCACGATCTGCTCGCCGAGCGGCGTGACAGTCACTTCGCCGGCGCTGCGCTCGAAAAGCTTGACCTCGAGTTCGTCCTCGAGTTTCTTGATGGCCACCGACAGGGTCGGTTGGGAGACGTAGCAGGCCTCGGCCGCCTTGCCGAAGTGCCGTTCGCGGGCTACTGCGACGATGTATTTGAGTTCGGTGAGAGTCATAGCTTGCGTCAATTATGCGCAAGCGTTCGTGACCGGGCGGACACGGGGGCTACTGGCGCCCGGCGTCGTCGCGCCACGAGCGCGGCTGCGGCCCGCGGCGCCGGACGGGAAACAGCCGCGCAGGGGCAGGCTGTTCACGCGGGCGCATATCTACCACGCATTACGACCGTGAGCGCCGAATTCCGTCTGGCCAGAGGCGAATTCACGCACCCCAATTGCACGGTTGGCCACCTCGAAGCCCACGGCCGGGCGTAAATGGCATTTGCCGCCCTCGGCTGCGAGCGACGGACGCCAATTACCCCAAGAGCTCGGCAAACCCGTGACGCCCGCCGACAACCAATGGCGGTTGTCGATCGCTCCCATTCAAGCAAACCCCGCATGCCATGAAGCGACTGATCCGGCGCGCGGCCAAGACGGCCGACGCCCGGAACAGGGTAGCGCAATCCACGGCGGATCCAGGCGCCCGGGCAGCATTTTCTGGCATCCCTAATTCCCTCCTAACAATTCGCTAACCCCCAATTAATTAATGGTCAGCCATCAGTCAGCCAATTGATTGAATGGAGAAATCAGGCCTCCGGAAAAGCCTTTGCAAATTGGAAATACCAAGACTCTTTTGACACACAAATGTCACCCGTTATTTCTACATTCCTCCTCGCCGTGGCACTTCTTTCTCACAAAAGACGACGCCCACTTTTCCTTTGCCGGCCGGTAAAACCATTCATAACTCACTGCCCCAGGATATATATGAACATTCTCAATAGAAAAGCCGTGCTCTCGTCGTTGACGACGGTTGCGGCTTGCGTGCTCGCCGCTTGCGGGGGAGGCAATGACGCGGGCACCGTCGTGTTCCCGAACCTCCCGTCCGCCGGCACGACCTTCAGCGGCGTGGTGGCCGCCAGCGGCTACGTGCCGGGCAGCGCCACCGGCAACCCCACGCTGAAGGCCGGCTACTACCAGAAGGCCACGGTCTTCGTCGATGCCAACGGCAACGGCGTGCTCGACAGCGGCGAAGCCTCGGCCGTCACCGACGCCAGCGGCAAGTTCACGCTCACGACCACCAGCACCGGACCGCTGGTGGCCGACATCGGCACCAGCGCGATCAACACCGCCACCGGCGCCCCCGTGGCCAGCCACCTGATCCTGCGCGCTTCGGCGGCCCAGATCGCCGACCAGGGCGCCGGCAAGATCGTCATCAGCCCGCTGTCGAGCGAAGCGCAGCGCCTGGTGGAAGCCAACGGCAGCAGCTACGCGGCCGAGAAGGCCAACCTGGCCACGCGCCTGAACGGGCCGACCTTCAATCTCGGCAACGCCGCGCTCACCGACCCGCTGGCCGACGTCAACACGCTGAGCGGCGCCAGCCAGTACGCGGCGCTGTATGAAGACAACCAGCTGACCAACCGCTACACCTACGCGACGACCAAGCTCGATCGCAAGGACATGTTCCCCGACAACCTGGCCGTCACCGGCGGCGACCCCCGCCTGGTCGGCCTGTCCAGCGTGGTGCTCACCAACAAGGACGGCACCAAGGCCACCCCCACGGGCCCGACGCAGAAGCAGGCGCCCATCACCTTCGCGCAGGCGCAGCAGGCGGCCTTCAACGTGGAAGGCGTGCCGGCCTACGACAACATCTTCGTGGTCATCGAGGAAAACAAGTCGACCGACGTGATCGTCGGCAACTCGCGGGCCGTGAACATCAACTACATCCTGAACAAGTACAACCAGCTGACCACGTACTACTCGACCGGCAATCCGTCCGAGCCGAACTACACGGCGCTGGGCGGTGGCGATGACTTTGGCATCACCGACGACAACTGGTTCGGCTGCGGCGCGGTCACCGGCTCGCCCTACGCCGTCACCGACGTCGCATTCACCGGCGGCACGGCCTCCGACGGCCAGCCCCTGCCCATCCAGGGCCAGTTCCCGCCCCAGGCTCCACGTCCTTTCCCACCCGCGCCGGCTACACATCGGCCAGCGTGACCTGCGGCGACAACCCGACCAGCGGCACAGTGCACAACATCCCCGGCGACAACCTGTTCTCGCTGATGTCCAGGACCGGCCGCACCATCCGCACCTACAGCGAATCGATGAACCCCGGCCAGGACGTGCGTGCCGACAGCATCGCCGATGCGAGCGTCACCGCCACGTACGACGCGACCAACCGCCTGAACGGCTTCACCAACCTCGACGGCTCCACGCCCAACCTCACCGGCACCGCCGGCTACGGCGTGGTGAACGGCCTGTACAAGGTCAAGCACGGCCCGTCGATCGCCTACCAGACGCGCGCAACCTGCCCGAGTTCGTGGCCACCAACCGCACCATCTTCGGCACGCAGTACCAGGAAGCGGACTGGCTCAAGTCCACCGCCTACCCGTTGCCGAGCGGCTGGATCTACGACCAGTTCAGCAAGGACCTGGTCACGGGCGACGTGGGCAACATCAACTTCATCGTGCCCGACCAGTGCGACGACATGCACGGCGTCGGCAGCGACACGAGCTGCGTGAGCAACAACAACGGCCAGGCCAACGGCGTCATGCGCGCCGACATCTACCTGGGCATGGTGGTCAAGAAGATCCAGGCTTCCGCGCTGTGGAAGAACCCGCAGAAGCGCGTCGCGATCGTCGTGATGTACGACGAAGGTGAAGGCGGCAGCAACGGCTCCTGCTGCGGCTGGAATGCCGGCGGCAAGAACTCGGGCGCCGCACCGGTGACCGTGGACGCGAACGGCAAGGCGACGGCCACCACCGCGCCGAGCAACTACACGTCGGGCAACTTCGGCCACGGCAACTCGATCTTCGGCATCATCTCCAACCAGCAGGACGTGGGCACGGCCAAGAAGAACATCGCGGACAGCGACTCCTACAGCCACTTCTCGTTCGTGCGCACGCTGCAGGACATGTTCCAGATCGCCGACCCGGCCGTGGATGCGTCGTACCTGAACCGCGCCAAGTACACCGAAGCCTTCATCACGGCCAACATCACGGCGCTGCCGGAATTCGCCGGCAGCGTGGACACGCACTTCGACTCGGTGCGCCCGATCAACCACGCCTATGTGATCCCGGGCAGCTACACGCAGAAGCTGTATGCGGCCGACATCGTCGGTCAGGTCGACACCCTCACGGGCAAGCTCCAAGGCCAGATCACCCCGCAGGTGGGGCCTGACGCGAGCCAGACCAACGTCTGGGCGACGAAGTAAGCCGAAGGCCGCTGCACCGCGGCGGTGTTCCGGGCGGAATCCCTCACGGGGCCGCCTGGAACAGCTTTTTCCGGCCTTCGGGCAACAGTGAATGATGAATCTGGTAATGCAAAAGACAGTCCCCCTCGTCATGGCGCTTTCGATCGCGCTGCTGGCACTGGCGGGCTGTGACGGCAAGGGCGCGGCGATGGCGGCAACAAGCACCCCCGCCCCGCCCCCGCCCGCCCTGAGCCTGAATGCCCAGGTCGGGCAGTTCGCGTTCCTGGACAGGAACCTGTCGGGCAACAAGAACATGTCGTGCGCGAGCTGCCACGACCCGCAATACGCCTACGGTCCGCCGAACAGCATCTCGGTGCAGTTGGGCTCCGACACCACGCAGGCCGGCGTGCGCGCCGTGCCTTCACTGCGCTACAAGGAATCGACGCCGGCCTATGCCGACGACGCGCCGAACCCCGACGGCGTGACCACCAGCTCGCCCGGCGGCGGCTTCATGGCCGACGGCCGCGCCGCGACCATGGCGGCGCAGGCCGCGCTGCCGCTGCTCAACCCGCTCGAGATGAACAACAGCTCGAAGGAAGCGGTCGTGAAGGCCGTTCAGAACGGCGCCTATGCCGACCTGTTCAAGCAGGCCTTCGGCGCCGACGTGTTCAACGACACCGACAAGGCCTTCGACGCCCTGGGCACCGCGATCCAGGCGCTGGAGACGGAAGACCGCAGCTTTCATCCGTACAGCAGCAAGTACGACCTCTACGTGTTCAACAAGATCGGCGGCACGCTGACGCCGGCCGAACGGCGCGGCGAAGTGCTGTTTCACAGCACGGGCGTCACCAACTGCTCGGGCTGCCACTACACGGGCGCCAACTTCAACGGCAACAGCGGCCTGATGACGGACTTCACCTACCAGGCCCTGGGCGCGCCGCGCAACGACCGGTCGATCCCGAACAACCCGGACCCGATTCCGGCCAACGACGATCCGCGCTATTTCGACATGGGCCTGTGCGGCCCCTACCGCACCGACCACATGCCCGCCACGCCGCAAGCGGCCAACCCGTACTGCGGCATGTTCAAGGTGCCGGTGCTGCGCAACGTGGCCTCGCGCGGCGCCTTCTTCCATAACGGCGTGCTCCATTCGCTGGAGCAGGTCCTCAATTTCTACAACACGCGGGACACCAACCCGGAGTACTGGTATCCCGCCCGCAACGACGGCACCGGCACGCCGCAGGCCAACCCGGGCTGGGCGCTTCAACCCACCCACGTGCCGGGCGCGACGGTCGAGAAGTACAACGACCTGCCGCGCGCGCAGCAGGGCAACATCGACGAGGAAGTGCCGCTGGGCACCGGCGAAGGCGGCGACAAGACGCTGGCCAGCGGCACGCGGCCGCGCGCACCCGGCGCCGTGCCGGTCATGACGCCGCAGCAGATCGCCGACCTGGTCTGCTTCCTGGGCGCGCTGAGCGACGGCTACCAGCCGAGCTCCAGGCCGGCGGCCAGCGGCAAATGCGTGCAGTGAACGCGCGCCCCATCGACCCGATGACGAACAACACCACAACCCCGGCCCTCACACGCCGTGCCCGCCGCGCCGGCGCATCCCTGCTGGCGCTGCTGGCTTCGCTGGCCCTGCTCTCCGGTTGCGACAACGAACAGGCGCGCTTTCCGGACAACGACAACTTCACGGCGACCGTCAACGACTACCTCGCGCAGCGCGGGCACGTGTGCCTGGCCAAGTACGCGTGGCCGATCACGGTGGCCGCCGGCTCGCGCGAGCCCGATGCACAGCAGATGCCCGTGCTCGAGAAACTGGGGCTGGTGGCGGGCAAGAATGTCGCAGCCACCGCCTCTGGCGATGCCGGGCCGGCGCGCGAATACGCGCTGACCGACGCGGGCCGCAAGCACTACCTGCAGGTGCCCGTGGTCATTCGCACGCCGACGCAGACGGTCACGCACCCGGCCGACCTGTGCGCGGCCACCCTGAGCCTGGACCGCCTGATCGGCTGGGACCCGCCGCAAACGCGCGACGGCCGCACCGCGACCTCGCTGCTGTTCACCTACCGCATCGCGCCCGACGCCTGGGCCATCGCGCCCGAAGTGCAGCAGGCCTTCCCGTTGCTGGCGCGCGCCATCCAGCGCGAAGGAACCATGCAGGTGCGCCTGGGCGTTCACCTGACGCGGCGCGGCTGGGTCGCGGACGAACTGGACTTGCATTGAGTCCGCGATCGCCACGCCACTGCTACCCATAACAATCAACCCGAGCCCCCATGAATCTCCGCTCTCTCCACCCGCACCGACGCACCCGGAACTCGCTCAAGGCCCTGACCGGCATCGCCATCGTCTGCGCGCTGGCCGCCTGCAGCGCCGCCCACGACGCCAAGGCCCCCACGCCCGAGAACCTCGCCGTGGCATTGGACGAACACCTGGCCCAGCGCGGCGACATCTGCCTGGCCATGTTCGACTGGCCGATCGACCTGACCGAAGCCGAGGCCGGTTCCGCGCCCGCCATGCGGTGCAGTTTCCGGTGATGGAGCAACTGGGGCTGGTGCACAGCACCGTCGTCTCCGTGCCCAAGAGCAGCGAGAACCCCGACGCGCGGTCAAGCGCTTCGAGCTGACCGACGCCGGCCGCAAGTTCTACAAGCCGCATCCGTACGTCAACCAGGGAGCCGAGCACGCCAACGACTTCTGCGTGGCGCACCTCAAGCGCGAGAAGATCGTCGACGTCAAGGTCGACGCCTCCGACGCGGGCCATCCGCTGGCGGTGGTGAGCTACACCTACCAGGTCGACACCGCGCCCTGGATGCAGAACGCCGACGCGCAGCGCGTGTTCCCGATGATCGCGCGCATCGCGAACGGCGCGGGCGGGCCGCTGCAACTGCGCCAGGGCTTCACGCTCGGCGACAAGGGCTGGGTCGCCCGACCGGGCCCGGTGTGAGCACCGTCGTCCGCTTCTCGCCCGAACTGGGCCGCTGGCTCACGCACCACCTCGACGCCGGCCAGGCCCCGCAGGCGCTGGTGGGCACCATGCGCAAGCAGGGCATGAACGAGCGCACGGCGCAGGCCATCGTGCGGGCCTACGTCGATGCGCGCCAGCGCGGCGCGGCCGTGCCGGCCGACGCCATCGAACTGCCGGACGAGGCGCCCGCCAAGCCCGTGGCGCGGCTCGCGCCGGGCACGCGCATCGTCGCGGCCGACCGCGAGATCGTCGTGCACTCGCGCGGCGAAGACCCGGTCTTTGCCGCGCTCGGCAACCTCGTGGACGCCGACGAATGCAAGGCCGTGATCGAGATGGCGCGCCCGCGCCTGAAGCCTTCGACGCTGGTCGACCCGATGAGCGGGCGCGACGTGGTGAGCGACAAGCGCGCGAGCTGGGGCATGTTCTTCCGGCTGGGCGAGAACGAGCTGGTCGCCCGTCTCGATCGGCGCCTGTCGGCGCTGATGAACCTTCCGCTGGAAAACGGCGAGGGGCTGCAGGTGCTGCACTACCCCACGGGCGCGGGCAGCGAGCCCCATCACGACTACCTGGCACCCGGCAACGCCGCCAACCGCGAATCCATCGCGCGCAGCGGGCAGCGCGTCAGCACGCTGGTGACCTACCTGAACGACGTGCCGGAAGGTGGCCAGACCGTCTTCCCGCAACTGGGCCTGGCGGTCTCGCCGATTCGCGGCAACGCCTGCTACTTCGAGTACTGCGACGACAGCGGCCGCGTCGACGCGCGCTCCCTGCATGCCAGTGCGGCCGTGACCCGGGGCGAGAAGTGGGTCATGACCAAGTGGATGCGCGAGCGCCGCTTCGTGGCCGCAGGCGAAGCCGCCGCGTCGCGCGGATGGTCATTTGAACTCTTCGGCCGCGATGCCCAGCTTCTTCACCTTGTCGTGCAGCGTCTGCCGCGCGATGGCCAAAGCGCCCGCCGTGGCCGGCTGGTCGCCGCGGTGCCGGCGCAGCGCCTCGACGATCACCGCGCGCTCGAAGGACTCGACCTGCTGCGGCAGCCCGCGCGGCAAGCCGTGCACGCCCTCGGCGGCGCCGCGCACCTGCGTCAGCCGTTCGCCGAGCAAGCCCAGCACGAAGCGGTCGGCCACGTTGCGCAGCTCGCGCACGTTGCCGGGCCAGGCGTAGGCCATCAGGTCGGCCATCTGCGCATTGCTCGGCAGCGGCGCCGCGCGCTCGTAGCGGCTCGCGGCCAGCAGCGTGAAGTGTTCGAACAGCAGCGGAATGTCCTCGCGGCGCTCGCGCAGCGGCGGCAGCTCGATGAAGGCCACGCCCAGGCGGTAGTACAGGTCGGCCCTGAACTTCTGCTGGTCGCTCATGTCCTTCAGGTCGTCCTTGCTCGCGGCCACCACGCGGCAGTCGAAGGAAATCGCCTTGTTGGAGCCGATGCGCTCGATGGTGCGCTCCTGCAGCGCGCGCAGCAGCTTGATCTGCACGGCCATGGGCATGCTCTCGATCTCGTCGAGGAACAAGGTGCCGCCGTGGGCGTACTCGAACTTGCCCACGCGCACGCGGTTGGCGCTGGTGAAGGCGCCGGCCTCGTGGCCGAACAGCTCGCTCTCTGCCAGCGCCTCCGGCAGGCCGCCGCAGTTCAGCGGCACGAAGTGCTGGCGCCGGCGCTCGCTGTGGTCGTGCAGGCAGCGCGCGACCAGCTCCTTGCCGGTGCCGGTCTCGCCGTAGATCAGCACGTCGGCCGAGGTCTCGGCCAGCGTCATGACGGTACGGCGCACCTGCTGCATCTGCGCCGAACGGCCGATCAGCACCGACTGGATGCCGTTCCAGTTCTCCAGCGCGTCGCGCAGCGCCCGCACCTGCAGCGTGAGCTGCCGGCGCTCGATGGCATGGCGCACGATGGCCACCAGCCGCTCGGAGCTGAAGGGCTTCTCGATGAAGTCGTAGGCGCCTTCGCGCATGGCCTGCACGGCCATCGCGATGTGGCCGTGGCCGGTGAACAGGATCACCGGCAGCTCGGCGTCGGCGTTGCGCAGCTCCAGCAGCCACTCGGTGCCGCTGATGCCCGGCAGGCGCACGTCGCACACCACGATGGCGGGCACGCCGAAGCTGATGTGCGGGCGCGCGCGCTCGGCGCTGGCGAAGGATTCGACCTCGAAACCGGCCAGGTTCAGCACCTGGGCGGTGCTGATCCGGACGTCTTCGTCGTCCTCGACCAGCAACACCCGGATGGCGGGGGCTTCGCTCACTTGGAAATCACTCCTGTTGTTCAATGGAATACGCGGGGGAAGGCACGGGCGGGCTGTGGATCACGGCAATGGCGGCGGGCAGGTCGATCATGAAGCAGGCCCCGCCTTCTTCCAGGTTGGTCGCGCGCAGCGTGCCGTCCATGGCCCGCACCAATTGTGCCGAGATCACCAGGCCCAGCCCCAGCCCCGCGCCCGCCGGCTTGCTGGTGACGAAGGGCTCGAACAGGCGCGGCAGGATGCGGGGATGAATGCCGGGCCCGGTGTCGCTCACGCTCAGGACCACGCGGCCCTCCCTGGGCCGCGCCGTCAGGCGCAGCGTGCGCTGCGGCGTGTCCTGCATGGCGTCGATGGCGTTGCGCATCAGGTTGACGAGCACGCTGCCCAGCGCGGCCTCCTCGGCCATGACGCTGAGCGCGGCGGGCTGCACGTCGACCTCGATGCCGATGCGCTGCTTCTTCGAGGCGTCGGCCACCAGCACCTGCGCGTCGACGATGGCCTGCGACAGCAGCAGCGGCACCAGCGGCAGCTCGCTCCTGTGCGCGAAGGTCTTCAGCTGCGAGGTCAGGCGCGCGAGCCGGTCGACCATGTCGCGAATGCGCTGCAGGTTGCCGCGCACGTCGTCCAGGCGGTCCTTGTCCAGCAGGATGCCCGCGCTCTCCGAGAGCGTGCGCATGGCCGTGAGCGGCTGGTTGAGCTCGTGCACCACGCCGGCCGACATCTGGCCCAGCGCGGCCATCTTGCCCGCGTGCACCAGCTCGCCCTGCGCCGCGCGCAACTGCGCGGTGCGCGCCACCACGGTCGACTCGAGCGTGTCGTGCGCGGCCTGCAGCGCGGCCTGGTTGGCCAGCTTCTGGCGCACCGCGCGGCGGCGCTGCCACAGCGCGACGGCCACCAGCAGCAGCACCGCCATGGCCAGGCTCGCGGTGATGGCCCCGTTGCGCGCCGCCGCCCGCACCGGCGCCAGGTCGTCCAGCAGCACCAGCTGCCAGGGCGCGCCGCGCAGCGTGCGGGCCGAGGCGAGCTGGTCGGTGCCGTCCAGCGAGATCACCTGCACGTCGCGGTCCAGCGATTCCTTCTGCGACCAGCGCAGGGGCTGCAGGCTGGCCTCGCCATAGGGGCGCGAGCGCAGCACTTCGGCGCGCTGCAGCGCATCCAGCGGCAGCAGCGGGCGGAACTTCAGGTCGTCGCGCGTGGACAGGATCACCACGCCGCGCTGGTCGATCAGCGCCACGTCGCCCGGCAGCTTGCGCCAGGCGCGCTCGGCCTCCTCGAGGTTGACCTTGACCGCCACCACGCCGCGCGAGGGCTGGCCGCGGCGCAGCGCATACGACAGGTAGTAGCCCGGCCGCTTGCTCGTGATGCCCACGCCGTAGAAGCGCCCCCGGCCCTGCCCGAGCGCGTCGATCACATAGGGCCGGAACGACAGGTCCTGGCCCAGGGTGGTGCCGGGCTTGTCCCAGTCGGAGGCCGCCAGCGAGGTGCCCGAGCCGTCGAGCACGTACAGCATCTCGGCGCCGGCCGTGGCGTTGACGCCGTCGAGATAGCGGTTGACCGCGTCGCGCAGGTGCGTGTCCGACGGCGTGCCCAGCAGCGCCGGCACGATGGGCGTCATCTCCAGCAGCGCGGGCAGGTAGTCGAAGCGGGCCAGGTCGCGTCGAGCCCGGTCGCGAGCATGTCGAGCCGGTGCTCGGCCGCCTCGCGCAGCCGTGCCAGGCCCGCCTGCATGGCGATCTGGTGGCCGGCAAAGGCGGCCACCGCCACCAGGGCCAGTGCGCCGCACCAGCGCGCAAGGCCGCGCCATCGTCTGTAGTTTTCGGAAGGCAAATCGAAGCGCCGGGCCGGCTCCCGTGAAATCATGGGCCCGTTATTGCACAAGGCCGCGGCCCGCGCATCGGTGCCTGCCCGATGGCGCGCGGCGCCGCCGTTCATTGCATGTGCTGGCCGCCGTTGATGGCGATGTTGGCGCCCGTCACGAACGCCGCCTCCTGCGAGGCCAGGTAGATGATGAGCCCCGCCACCTCTTCCGGCTTGCCCAGCCGGCCCACCGGAATGTGCGGCAGGATCTTGCTGTCGAGCACTTCCTTCGGAATGGCCGTGACCATCTTCGTGCCGATGTAGCCCGGCGAGATGGTGTTCACCGTCACGCCCTTCTTCGCCACTTCGAGCGCCAGCGCCTTGGTGAAGCCGTGCACGCCGGCCTTGGCCGCCGAGTAGTTGGTCTGGCCGAACGCGCCCTTGGAGCCGTTCACCGACGACACGTTGATGATGCGGCCCCAGCCCCGCTCGACCATGCCGTCGGCCACCTGCTTGCTCATGTTGAACAGGCTGTCGAGGTTGGTGCGCAGCACGGCGTCCCAGTTGATGCGGTCCATCTTCTTGAAGGTCATGTCGCGCGTGATGCCCGCGTTGTTGACCAGCACGTCGACCGGGCCCAGCGCCTCGGTCACCTCGGCCACGGCGCGCTCGCACGAATCGAAGTCGGCCACGTCGCAGGGCACCGCCAGGATGCGGTAGCCGCGCCCGGCCATCTGCGCCACCCATTCGGCATGCGACTTGTTGCCCGGCGAATAGGTCACGGCCAGCTGGTAGCCCGCGTCGATCATCTTGGTGGAAATGGTTTCGCCCAGCCCGCCCATGCCGCCGGTGACCAGCACCACTTGTTGCTTCCTGTCCTGCGTCGTGTCGCTCATTCGATGGCTCCTCGTTGTGTGGATGTGTGCTGGATGACCGGCCTCAGCGACCCGAACCGGCAGGCATCCGCGCCTCGTTGACATCGAGCACGCGCTCGGGCTCGTCGGCCTCGGCGGTGCTTTCCTGGTTCAGGTGCTGGTGCATGCGCACGGTGTCCAGGTCGCCGGTCCACTTGGCGACCACCAGCGTGGCCACGCCGTTGCCGATCAGGTTGGTCAGCGCGCGCGCTTCCGACATGAAGCGGTCGATGCCCAGGATGAGGGCGAGCCCCGCCACCGGCACATGCCCCACCGCCGACAGCGTGGCCGCCAGCACGATGAAGCCGCTGCCCGTGACGCCCGCCGCGCCCTTCGAGGTGAGCAGCAGCACCGCCAGCAGCGTGATCTGCTGGGTCAGCGTCATCGGCGTGTTGGTGGCCTGCGCAATGAACACCGCCGCCATCGTCAGGTAGATCGAGGTGCCGTCCAGGTTGAACGAATAGCCCGTGGGAATCACCAGCCCGACCACCGACTTCTTGGCGCCCAGGTTCTCCATCTTGGCCATCATGCGCGGCAGCGCGGCCTCGCTGGAAGACGTGCCCAGCACGATCAGCAGCTCTTCCTTGATGTACTTGATGAACTTCCAGATGCTGAAGCCATGGAAGCGCGCGATGCCCCCGAGCACCACGAAGATGAAGAACAGGCAGGTGGCGTAGAAGGTCGCCATCAGCGCGCCGAGCGACACCAGCGAGCCCACGCCGTACTTGCCGATGGTGAAGGCCATGGCGCCGAAGGCACCGATGGGCGCCACCTTCATGATGTAGCCGACGATGCCGAAGAGCACGTGCGAGCCCTTCTCGATCACGTCGAACACCAGCGTGCCGCGCCCGCCGAACTTGTGCAGCGCGAAGCCGAACATCACCGCGACCAGCAGCACCTGCAGGATCTCGCCCTTGGCGAAGGCGTCGACCACGGTGCTGGGAATGACGTTGAGCAGGAACTCCGTCGTCGAGGCCATCTTGCCCGGGCCGGTGTAGGCGGCCACGGACTTGGCGTCGAGCGTGCTCACGTCGACGTTCATGCCGTGGCCCGGCTGCACGATGTTGATGATCACGAGGCCCACGATCAGCGCCAGGCTGCTCACGATCTCGAAGTAAAGCAGCGCCAGGCCGCCGGTCTTGCCGACCTTCTTCATGTCTTCCATGCCGGCGATGCCCACCACCACCGTGCAGAAGATGATGGGCGCGATGATCATCTTGATCAGCTTGATGAAGCCGTCGCCTAGCGGCTTCATCGAGGCGCCGGTGTCCGGATAGAAATGCCCCAGCAGCACGCCGAGCACGATGGCGGTGATGACCTGGAAGTACAGGGACTTGTAAAAGGGCTTGGGTACGGATTGATGGTCCACGGGGTCTCCTAAAAAATGTCGGATGCCGGCGGCATGGGCCTGCCACCGCCGGTCGCAGCGGTCGCGCTGCCGGTACGGGTTCGGCATCGGGAAATCGATCGGCGCCTCGGCGCTCAGGCTGTCAGCGGGCGCGGCGCGCGCACGCCGTCGCGCCGCCCCTGGCAGACGGGGCGGTTCAACAGGTCGTGGGTGGGGTCGAGGTCGCCCATGGTGCTCATCGATTTGTTTCCTGTGTCGTGGCCGGGGTCCGCATCGGAAGATGCGGCCCAGCCCAGGCATTGAGCAATCGATGTGCCACGCGGCGGCGACCGTGCCGCGGAGGCTAAGTCCTTGATCTACAAGGAAGTTGCGCGGGCGGGCACGGGGTGCGCCGCCGGACGCCCGGACCGTGGCCGCGTGGGCCGTCCGGTGTGTCGGATGGGCGCCTTGGTGTAAACCCTAGGCGCCGGGGATGCAAACCTCAGCCGATGGTCGCGATCGGCGCGCCGGCCGCCACGTAGCCACCCGCTGTCACGCCGAACGCGATGCGCCCCGCGCGGTGCGCGAGCACCTGCATTTCCATCTTCATTGCTTCCATGACGGCGATGACGGCGCCCTCGGCCACCTCGTCGCCGTCGGCCACCTTCCAGCCCTGCACCGTGCCCGACACGGGCGCGGCCACGGCGGCCGGGTCCTGCACCGCCACGGCCTCGGCCGGCGCCGCAGTGCCCGTGCCGGCCGACGACAGCCCGCGCAGCAGTTCGGGCGGCAGGCCCAGCGACAGGCGCCGGCCGTCGACCTCGATGGCGGTGCGAACCAGCGTGCTGTCGGGCTGCGCCACGGGCCGCGCGGCGGCGGCCTCGCCGTTGGCGAAGTCGGTCTCGATCCAGCGCGTGTGCACCTTGAAGCCGTCGCCCGACACGAAGTCGGGGTGCGCCATCGCGGCGCGGTGGAACGGCAGCACCGAGGCCACGCCTCGATGCGGAACTCCTTCAGCGCGCGGCGCGCCCGCACCACGGCCTGCTCGCGCGTGGCGCCGGTGACGATGAGCTTGGCCATCAACGAATCGAAGGTGCCCGGCACGGTCGAGCCGGCCACCACGCCGGTGTCGATACGCACGCCCGGGCCCGAGGGCACGTCGAACACCTTCACCGGCCCCGGCGTGGGCAGGAAGCCCCGGCCCACGTCCTCGGCGTTGATGCGGAACTCGAACGCATGGCCGCGCGGCGCGGGCGTCTCGGTGACCGACAGCGGCAGGCCTTCGGCGATGCGCAACTGCTCGACCACGAGGTCGATGCCGGTGGTTTCTTCCGTCACCGGGTGCTCGACCTGCAGCCGCGTGTTGACCTCGAGGAACGAGATGGCGCCGCTCGCGCTGAGCATGAACTCGACCGTGCCGGCGCCGGTGTAGCCGGCCTCGGCGCAGATGTCGCGCGCCGACTGGTGGATGCGCTCGCGCTGCGCGTCGGTGAGGAAAGGCGCGGGCGCTTCTTCCACCAGCTTCTGGTTGCGCCGTTGCAGCGAGCAGTCGCGCGTGCCGAGCACCACGACGTTGCCGTGCGTGTCGCCGAGCACCTGCGCCTCGACGTGGCGCGGCCGGTCGAGGAACTGCTCGACGTAGCACTCGCCGCGGCCGAAGGCGGTGACGGCCTCGCGCACGGCCGACTCGTACAGGCCCTCGACCTCGTCCATGCGCCACGCGACCTTGATGCCGCGCCCGCCGCCGCCGAACGCGGCCTTGATGGCCACGGGCAGGCCGTGCTGCTCGGCAAAGGCCAGCACCTCGGCCGCGCTCTGCACCGGGTCGGCCGTACCCGCGACCAGCGGCGCGCCGACCTTCATGGCGAGCTTGCGTGCCTGCACCTTGTCGCCCAGGCGCGCGATGGCGGCGGGCGACGGGCCGACCCAGGTCAGCCCCGCGTCGATGACGGCCTGCGCGAACGCGGCGCTCTCGGACAGGAAGCCGTAGCCCGGGTGCACGGCATCGGCGCCGCTGCGCGCGGCCACGGCCAGCAGCTTGGCGATGTTGAGATAGGTGTCGGCGGGGCGGTCGCCCTCCAGGCCGTAGGCATCGTCGGCCATGCGCACGTGCAGTGCGTCGAGGTCGGCGTCGGCGTAGACCGCGACCGATTGCACGCCGTGGTCGGCACAGGCGCGCGCGATGCGCACGGCGATTTCGCCGCGGTTGGCGATCAGGACTTTTTTCATCGGAGACTTTCGCTCAGTGTTCGACGGGGCCGAGACCGGCCACGGGTTGGAAGCGCACGCGGGCGTTCACGGGGATCTGCCCCGCGCGGTCCAGGTGATGAGTGGCGACCGAGGCGATCACCGGGTAGCCGCCGGTCAGCGGATGGTCGGCCAGGAACAGCACGGGCTGGCCGCTGGACGGCACCTGGATCGCGCCGCGCGCGGTGCCCTCGCTGGGCAGCTCGGACAGGTTGGCGCGCACCATCGGTTCGTCGCCGGCCAGCCGGATGCGACGCGGTTGGACTGCGGCGTGACCCGCCACGACTGGCCGCACAGCTGCGCGATGGCCTCGGGCGTGAACCAGTCGGTGCGCGGGCCGGGCACGATGTCGAGCACGATTTCCTCGTGCACGTCGGGCAGGTCGGCCGGCGGAATTTCCGGCGCGCCGACCACGGCGCCCACGGTCACGGCGTGCACGGGCAGCACGTCGCCGGCGCTCAGCGCGGGCGGGCCGATGCGGGCCAGCGTGTCGCTCGAGCAGCTGCCCAGCACGGGCGCGACCGCGAAACCGCCGCGCACGGCCACGTAGCTGCGGATGCCGGCGTCGGGCTCGCCGAGCGAGAGCGTGTCGCCGTCGGCAGCGCAAAGGGCTGGTAGCGCGGCAGCGGCCACTTGGCGCCGTCGGCGCGGGTCAGCATGACCAAGCCTTCGGCGCCGGTGACGGCCAGCACGGCCTCGCCACGGCACACGAGCTGGAAGCCGCCGTAGGCGACTTCGATGCAGGCGGTGTCCGAGGCATTGCCGACGAGCCGGTTGGCCGCCTGCAGCGCGCGCTGGTCCATCGCGCCGGAGACGGACACGCCCTGGCGCGCCTGCCCCGGACGGCCACGGTCCTGCAGCAGCGCCTGCACGCCGGGTGCGCGGATTTCGAGGGCGCAGCCGCCGGGCTCGGCAGCCGCGAATGCGGGGGCGCGTCGCTCGCCGGCACGGGCTCGGGCTCGGGCAATGGCGCTGCGCTCACGTCGACGAAGCGCACCGTGTCGCCGGGCTGCAGCAGCGCGGGCGTTTCGCGCGACAGGTCCCACATCGGCGTGTCGGTCACGCCGATGATCTGCCAGCCGCCGGGGCTGGCCTGCGGGTACACGCCGCTGAAGCTGCCCGCGAGGCCGACCGCGCCGGCCGGGATGCGCGTGCGCGGCACCTGGCGACGCGGCACGTTCAGGCTCGGGTGGCCGCCCGACAAATAGGCAAAGCCCGGCGCGAAGCCGGTGAAGGCCACGGTGTAGTCGCTGCCCGTGTGGCGGCGCACCACTTCGTCAGGCGCAACGCCGAGCAGGCCGGCCACTTCGGCCAGGTCTTCGCCCGCATAGCGCACGGGAATCTCGATGCGCTTGTCCACGCGCTGCTCGCGCGCGTCGAGGTTGCGCAGCCGCAGTTGCCGTGCAAGCTCGGCTGCGGACAGCACGGCCGGGCGGAAGGTGACGAGCAGCGTGCGGGCGGCGGGCACCAGCTCCTCGATGCCGGCGATGGGCTCGGCGCGCAGCGAGGCCAGCAGCGCCAGCGTTTGCGGCAGGTCGTCGAGCTCGACCAGCACGGCATTGAGGTTGACCGACAGGCAGCGCACGGTCATGCGGTCGCGGCCACGCCGGCGTCGGTGCAGGCATCGGCATCGGTGTCGGCATCCACGAAGGGGCGGATGTTCACGCCCGCCTGCGTCAGCCGCGCGCGCACCTGGCGCGCCATCTCGACCGCGCCCGGGCTGTCGCCGTGCACGCAGACCGAGTCGGCCTCGATGCGCACGGTGCTGCCGTCGATGGCGGTGACCACGCCGTCGGTGGCCAGGCGCAGCATGCGTTCGGCCACCTCTTGCGCGTCGTGCAGCACGGCGCCGGGCTCGCGGCGCGACACCAGCGTGCCCTGCGGCGTGTAGGCACGGTCGGCGAAGGCCTCGGCCACCACGCGCAGCCCGGCGACGCGCGCCCAGCCCAGCAGCGGCGAACCCGCGAGCGCCACCAGGCACAGGCCGGGGTCGATCTCGCGGATGGCGGCGATCACGTCGCGCGCCTGGCGCTCGTCGTGGGCGATGGTGTTGTAGAGCGCGCCGTGCGGCTTCACGTAGCAGACGGCGGTGCCGGCGGCGGCGGCCAGGCCCTTGAGCGCGCCGATCTGGTAGATCACGTCGGCGCGCAGGTCGGCGCTGTCCACGTCCATGTTGCGACGGCCGAAGCCCACGAGGTCGCGGTAGGCCACGTGGGCGCCGACCACGACGCCGCGCGCCTTGGCCTCGCGCAGCGTGCGCAGGATGCCGGCGGGGTCGCCCGCGTGGAAGCCGCAGGCCACGTTGGCGCTGCTCACGATGTCCAGCATGGCGGCGTCGTCGCCCATGCGCCAGACGCCGAGGCTTTCGCCGAGGTCACTGTTCAAGTCGATGTTCATCGTTCGTCTTTTCCGGCGCGCGGCGGGCACGCACCTCAGGGGTCTCAGGGGTCGTCAGGGGGTCAGTGCAGGCGGCCCGCGGTCTCGCGCACGTCGTCGCGCACGGTCAGCGCGGTGCGGATCGCCACGCGGAAGGCCTCGACCTGCGTCGCGAGCGCCAGGCTGGCAAAGCCGGGCTGGAGGCCGCCTGCTCGGGCAGGTAGGGCACGTGCACGAAGCCGCCGCGCGTGCGTGCCAGTTCGGGCCGCTTTGCCAGCCGGTGCATCAGCGCGTAGAAGATGTGGTTGCAGACAAAGGTGCCTGCCGTGTTCGACACCGCCGCCGGCAGCCCGGCCGCGCGCATGTCGCGCACCATGGCCTTGATCGGCAGCGTGGAGAAGTAGGCGCCGGCCCGCCCTCGACCACGTCGATGTCGATGGGCTGGTAGCCGGCGTTGTCGGGAATGCGCGCGTCGTCGACGTTCAGCGCGGCACGCTCCATCGAGATCTCGGTGCGCCCGCCCGCCGCGCCGATGCACAGCACCAGCACGGGCGGCGCGCCGGCCGCCAGCGCCTCGTCGAGCCGGTCGATGGAGCGGCCGAACACGCAGGGCAATTGCACCGCCTGCATGACGGCGCCTTCGCAGGCCCAGCCGTCCAGGGCGCGGGCGATTTCCCACGCGGGGTTGACCGGGTCGTTCTCGAAGGGCTCGAAGCCCGCGAGCAGCACGCGGGGAGCGGCGGCGCCTTTCGTCTTCGTCATGCGCAGGGCCTCAGCGGAACATCAGGAAGTACAGCAGGAAGATGTTGACCACCAGCAGCGCGGCCGCCGTGGGCACCTGCACCTTGATCACCGCGTTCTTGTCGGGCAGCTCCAGCAGCGCCGCGGGCACGATGTTGAAGTTGGCTGCCATCGGGGTCATGAGCGTGCCGCAGTAGCCCGAGAACATGCCGATGGCCGCCATCACGGCCGGGTCGCCGTGGTACACGCCCACCAGCACCGGCACGCCGACGCCGCCCGTCATCACCGGGAAGGCCGCGAAGCCGTTGCCCATGATGATGGTGAACAGCGCCATGCCCAGCACGTAGACCACCACCGCCACGAAGCGGATGTCCATGTTGACGTAGCTCGTGGTGATGTGCGCCACGGCCTTGCCCACGCCGGCGTCGGAGAACACCAGCCCCAGCATGCCCAGCATCTGCGGCAGCACCACGGCCCAGCCCAGCGCGTCGGTCAGGCGGCGCGATTCGCGCAGGCCCTGCACCGGGGTTTCGCGCGTCAGCCAGCAGGCCAGCGCCAGCGCGGCCACGCAGCCCACGCCCAGGCTCACCAGCGTGGTGTTCTTGGGGTCGAGCAGGAAGGCGTCGCCGATCTTGACCTTGCTCATCAGCACGGTGCCGATCACCGTGACCAGCGGGATCGCCAGCGCCGGCATGAACAGCTTGTTGCCCAGGCGCTTGGCGCTGGCCATGTACTCGGTCTGCGTGGGTTCGCGGTGCTTGCCCGCGCCGACGCCGCGCATGCCGGCAATGACGGCCATGGCGATGGCGCCCACGCCCACCCATGCGGGCGGCAGCTTGTCGCCGACCAGGAAGACCAGCGAATACAGCCCCCAGAACAGGCCGCTGGTGTAGCGCTTGGGATGCTGGCGGTCGGTCAGCGTCATGATGGCCGTGACCGCGAGGATCAGGCCGACCAGGATGTAGAGGTGCTGGATTGAGAGAATCATGATCAGCGGCCTTCTTGCGTGGCGGGAACGGCGGGCGCGTCGGTGGCCGGCGCGCCTTCCATTTCACGGGCGATCGCCTGGTCGAGGCGGCGCAGGCGCCACGAATGGATGATGAACGCCGCGATGGCCGTCGGGATACCCCACACCGCGATGTGCAGCGGCTCGACGTCGATGCCGGCCTCGTGCAGGAAAGTGGTCATGAGCACGATGGCGCCGAAGGCACGAAGATGTCTTCGCCGAAGAACAGGCCCACGTTGTCGGTGGCCGCGGCGTAGGCGCGCAGCTTGTGGCGCAGGCGGTCGGGCAGCTTGCCGTAGCGGGTTTCGGTGGCGCCTTCGGCCATGGGCGCGAGCAGCGGACGCACCATCTGCGGATGGCCGCCCAGGCTGGTCAGGCCGATGGCGGCCGTGAGCTCGCGCGCGGCGAGGTAGACGATCAGCAGGCGTCCGGCGGTGGCCGACTTGATGCGCCCGATCCAGTTCTGCGCGTGCTGGCGCAGGCCGTGCCGCTCGAGCAGCCCGATCACCGCCAACGGCAGGAGAAGGATCAGCGGCAGGTTGCGCGTCTTGATGAAGCCGGTGCCGATGGCCGTGAGGATGGCCATGGGGCCGAAGCCCGCGGCGGCCGCCGTCACGATGGCCGTGACGATCACCACCAGCATCGGATTGAAGCGCAGGATGAACCCCGCAATGATGACGGCCACGCCAATCAGCGGCCACAGGGGGATGTCAGGAGTCATGTTGGTCTTTCGTGTTGGAGTACGGAGCCGCCTGGCGCGAGTCGCCGGCACGCCGTTGTACGCAAACGCCGTGCCAATGAATGAGCAATTCAGACGACATGAATCACTCAATCTATTTGAATTGTTGAACAATCCATTGAAGTGTGCCCAACAATAGTGCTTAAGTACCCCCATGAAAACCCTGAGCACGGCGCCATTTGGTGCGCCCGGCAGGGCACGGGCCCTCGGTCGCGGCTGGGGGGAAAATCTGTTACAACCGCGCGGCATCGACGCCCCCTTCACCTACATCCCGGCATGACTCGACTGGTTTCCCCCACACCGCCCGCCTCGCCGGCCGCGGGCACGCAGACGCTCAACGACCGGGTGGCCGAGCTCATCCGCCAGAAGATCGTGCAGGGCGAGTTCTCGCCCGGGCAGCGGCTGTCGGAGGCCGCGCTGGCCGACAGCTTCGAGATTTCGCGCAACACCCTGCGCGAGGTGTTCCGCACGCTGACCAAGGAGGGGCTGCTCAAGCACGCGCCGAACCGCGGCGTGTTCGTGGCGGTGCCGAGCATCGCGTCGATCATCGACATCTACCGCGTGCGCCGCCTCATCGAGTGCCAGGCGCTGGCGCAGGCCTACCCGCGCCACCCCGCCAAGAAGCACATGCGCGAGGCGGTCGAGATGGCGCTGAAGTGCCGCGACGCCGGCGACTGGCTGGGCGTGGGCACGGCCAACATGGAGTTCCACAAGGGCATCGTGGAACTGGCCGACAGCGAGCGGCTGAACGTGCTGTTCGCGCACATCCTGGTCGAGCTGCGGCTGGCCTTCGGCCTGCTGAAGGACCCGGAGTTCCTGCACGCGCCCTACGTGGACATGAACACCAAGCTGCTCGAGCTCATCGAGGCCGGCAAGTTCGCCGAGGGCTCGGTGGCGCTGAACGACTACCTGATCCACTCCGAGCGCATCGTGCTCGCGGTGTATGCGCGGCAGATGCCCGAGGGCGGCGTCGACGGCTGAGCGCCGGCTCAGGCCTTCAGGGGCTTCAAGGGCTTCGACGCCGGATGCGGTGTCATGACTTTCCTCGATGACCTGAAATAATGGCAACCCCTGCCACGCAACGCCGCCGGATACGCCATGACCCTGTCCGCCTACCTGCTCTTCCTGCCCGCCTGCTTCGCCATCAACATGGCGTTCGGGCCCAACAACCTGCTGTCCGTGACCAACGGCGCGAAGCACGGCGTGTCGCCGGCGGTCGTCGCGGCCAGCGGCCGGCTCGCGGCCTTCGCGATCATGATCGCCATCGCGGGCCTGGGCATGGGCGCGGTGCTGGTGGCCTCGGAGATGGCCTTCGACGTCATCAAGTACATCGGCGCGGCGTACCTGGTGTGGATCGGCATCCGACTGCTGCGTGCGCCGGCGCCCACGGCCGACGTGCAGGCGCGCGACGCGTGCGCGCCGCCGTCGATGCGCGCGCTCGTGCGGCAGGAGTTCACCGTGGCGGCCGGCAACCCGAAAGCCATCCTGGTGTTCACCGCGTTCTTTCCGCAGTTCGTGGTGCCGGGCGCGTATGCCTCCAGCTACATGCTGCTGGGCGCGACCTTCCTGGTGTTCGAGCTGGTCGCGATCGCGCTGTACGCGCTGCTGGGCGCGCGCATGCGCCGGCTGGCGGACGGCAGCCGCGCGATGCGCTGGTTCAACCGCATCAGCGGCAGCATGATGGTGGGCTTCGGGCTGATCCTGGCGTTCACGCGCCGCCCGGCAGGCTGAGCGCCGGCCGCGCGGCGGTCAGCACTCGACGATATTCACGGCAAGGCCACCGCGCGAAGTTTCCTTGTACTTGGTCTTCATGTCCGCGCCGGTCTGCATCATGGTCCGGATGACCTTGTCCAGCGAGACGAAGTGCGAGCCGTCGCCGCGCAAGGCCATGCGCGCGGCATTGATGGCCTTGACGGCCCCCATCGCGTTGCGCTCGATGCACGGGATCTGAACCAGCCCGCTGATCGGGTCGCAGGTCATGCCCAGGTTGTGCTCCATGCCGATCTCGGCGGCGTTCTCGACCTGCTCGGGCGTGCCGCCCATCACGGCGGCGAACGCGCCCGCCGCCATCGAACAGGCCACGCCGACTTCGCCCTGGCAGCCCACCTCGCGCCCGAGAGCGAGCCGTTCTTCTTGTAGATGATGCCGATGGCCGCCGCGGTGAGCAGAAACTCGACCACCGCGTCGTCGCCCGCGCCGGGAAAGAAACGCTGGTGGTAGTGCAGCACCGCCGGAATCACGCCCGCCGCGCCGTTGGTGGGCGCGGTGACCACGCGCCCGCCGACCGCGTTTTCCTCGTTGACGGCAATGGCGTAGAGGTTGACCCAGTCCATGCCGCGAGCGGGTCGGGCGCGGCGTCGCGCCTGTCGCCCTGCAGCCGCTGGAACAGGTCGGCCGCGCGCCGGCGCACCTGCATGCGCCCGGGCAGGCTGCCGGTGCTGGCGCAGCCGCGCCGCACGGCGCCGGCCATGGTGTCCCAGACCTTCAGCAGTTGCGCCCGCACTTCGGGCTGCGGGCGCCATCGGGTTTCGTTGTCCATCATCAGCGCGGCAATCGACTTGCCGTGCGCGCTGCATTGCGCGAGCAGCTGCGCACCGGTCTCGAAGGCAAAGGGCAGCGCGGCGGGCGGCGGGCGCTGCGCGCCTTCGTCGTTGCGCACGCCCAGGCCCTGCGCGTCGACGACGAAGCCGCCGCCCACCGAGAAGTAGTCGGCCTCGGCCAGCGGCGCGCCCTGCGCGTCCAGCGCGACGAAGCGCAGGCCGTTCGGGTGGTACGGCAGGCTCCTTCGCATGAAGAGCAGGTGCTCCTTCTCGTCGAAGGTCACGGCGTGCGTGCCGAGCAGGCGCAGGCGCCGGTCTTGCCGGATGGCCGCGACGACGGGCTCGATGGCGTCGGGGTCGATCGTGTCCGGCCGATGGCCTTCGAGCCCGAGCAGCACGGCGCGGTCCGTGCCGTGGCCGCGCCCGGTCGCGCTCAGCGAACCGTACAGCTGCGTCACCAGGGCGGCCACGCGCGCCAGCAGGCCGCGCGATCGAAGCAGGCAGGCGAACTGCCGGGCCGCGATCATCGGCCCGACCGTGTGCGAGCTCGACGGGCCGATGCCGATCTTGAAGAGGTCGAAGGCACTGACCGGCACGAAGGCCGGCGCCTTCGCGGCGGCGTCGGTCACCGCGCCTTCACCGCCAGGTTCCACAGGGCGACGAGCTGCTCGTACTCCGCCGAGGCCGCTTCCTGGTCGAGCGGGAAGATCTTGATGGCGCTGAGGTCAGGCAGCGAGGTGAGCTTGGACACCGCGATGTCGCTGCGCACCGGACGGCGGAAGTTCTTGACCAGCAGCTCCTGCTGCGTCTCCTTGCTCAGCAGGCCGTTGTAGAGCGCGACGGCGGCGTCCATGTTCCTGGCGCCCTTCACGATGAACATGCCCTCGGGCGCCAGGTAGCTGCCCTCGGTGGGGTAGACCAGCTTGATCTCCTTCTGCCCGCCCGCCACGTACTCCTGCGCCGCGTACTCGATGGTCAGGCCCACCGGGTACTCGCCGGCCGCCACGCCCTTGTAGGTGCTGCCCGACGACGCGGTGATGACCGCATTGGCCGCCAGCTTGGCGAGCCCGTCGCGGCCGAACTGCTTGAGCAGGCCGTACACCAGCATGTAGGCCGTGGCGCTCTTGCTCGGGTCGGTGATGGCGAACTTGCCCTTCCATTCGGGGCGCATCAGGTCGGACCAGGTCCTGGGCGGCGCCATGCCCTTGAGCTGGCGCTCGTTGACCATCATCACCATCACGTGCACGTTGGTGCCGACCCACAGGTCGTTCGGTCCGCGAAACGCCGCGGGCACGGCCGCGAGGTCGGGCGACTTGTACGGCGCCATCTGGTCCTTGTAGGCGCCCAGCGTGCCGAAGCCGCCGCTCCACAGCACGTCGCCGCGCGGGTTCTTGGCCTCGGCCTGGATGCGCTTCATCAGCGTGCCGGTGCCGCCGGTGACCTGCTGCACCGTCAGCCCGGGCGTCTTCTTCTTGACCACGGCCAGCGCGGTCTCGACGGTCTCGGTGTTGTTGGACGAGTAGAGCACCACCGTCTGTGCGCCGGCGATGCCCGCCGTGAAGGACAGGGCCAGGGCCAGCGCCGCGTATTTCGCCAGGGACTTGAAGGACATGAAAACCTCGCAGGTTGGAATGGGTTGGTTACTTGCTGGAAAACAGGTTGATGCGGAACACCTTGATCGACACCACGATGGGCAGCAGGATCACGCTGACCAGCGCCGCGCCGTAGGCCGACGCCAGCCCCAGGCGGCCGCCGTCGACCTGGCGGAAGATGGCGATGGGCATGGTCTCCAGGCCGCCCGTGTAGACCACGATGGACGCGGAGAGCTCCGAGATGGTGGTCACCCACATCAGGATGGCGGCCGAGATGATCGAGGCCTTCATGGCCGGCAGCAGCACCTTGAAGAAAGTCATCAGCGGCGACACGCCCAGGCTGATCGACGCCTCCTCGATGGAGTCGGAAATGTTGAACAGCGTCGACGACGCGTTGCGCACCGCGAAAGGCAGGCGGCGCACCGTGTAGCACAGCACCATGATCCCCGAGGTGCCCGCCAGCACCAGCCAGCCGGTGTTGAAGGTCTGCACCAGCGCAATGCCCAGCACCGTGCCGGAAATGGTCAACGGCAGCACCACGATGTAGTCCAGCAGCTGGGTGAACGGGTTGCGCTTCTTGATCGTGAGGTAGCTCACCAGCACGGCGAAGGCCACGCCCGCCACCGTGGCCATGGAGGCGAACTTCAGCGAGTTGAAGATGGGCTCGGGCGCGCCGTGCAGCGCGCGCTCCAGGCTGGACAGCGACCACTGGCCCCAGCGCATCACCGGCCCGCTGGTCTCGGTGAACGCGCCCACGAAGACGATGAGCAGCGGCAGCATCGACAGCACGATGATCACCCCCACGCTCAGCGTGTAGAGCACGGCCGCGCCCGAGCGCACGCGCACCACCGCCGGCGCGCGCCCCTGCGTCATCGTGTAGACCTTGCGCTCCACCACGCGCTTCTGGAAGAACAGCACCACGGCCACGATGCCGATGGACACGACCGACATCGCGCTTTGCAGCGTGGGGCTGCCGCCCATCTCGCCGACGAAGGCGTTGTACGTCATGACCGACAGCAGCGGCACGCTGCTGCCCAGCACCACCGACAGCGCGAAGTTGCCCACCACCAGCGTGAACACCACCAGCGCGTTGACCAGCACCGCGGGCAGGATCACCGGCACCAGCACGCGCAGCTTGGTCACCAGCGGCGAGGTGCCCAGGCTCAGCCCGGCTTCCTCGAGCTGGCCGTCGAAGCCGCGCAGCGCGGCCAGCACGCCCAGGTAGATGTAGGTGTAGTAGACCAGCGTCATGGAAAAGACCATGCCCGTCCAGCCGTAGAAGGTCGGCAGCTCGATGCCCACGCCCGCCAGCAGGTTGGTGATCAGCCCGTTGTTGCCCAGCAGCAGCAGCCACGACTGGCCGACGATGATCTCGGGGATCACGATGGTCATGATCGGCAGCACCGCCACCAGGTTCTTCAGCGGGAAGTCGTAGCGCGCCACCATGTACGCGAAGGGCACGCCCACGGCCACCGTGCAGGCCGTGACCGACACGCCGAGCACCAGCGTGTTGCGAAACGCCAGCAGGTATTCGCTGTCGCGCAGCAGCGTGACGAAGCCCGACAGCGAGAACGCGCCCGACTCGTCGCGCACGCTGTTCACGAACAGCGTGCCCAACGGATAGAACACGAAGAACAGCAGCAGCACAAGGCTGAGCAGGGTCAGGAAACCCCAGGGCCACCAATTGATTTTCATGGCGCGCTTTCCGCTCAGGCGCCGACGATGCGGCTGTCGGCCGGCACCAGGACCTGCACCGCGTCGCCGGCCTGGAAGTCGGCCACCATGTTGCCGGCGTGCAGCTCGACCCGGATCTCGGAGGCGTCGTGCAGCCGGATGCGGTAGGCCGTCTTGAAGCCCAGGTACTGGCGCCTCAGGACTTCGCCCGCGATGGCGTTGGGCACATGGGGCGCGGGCGCCATCAGCGACAGCGCCTCGGGCCGCGCGATGAGGATGCCCTGCGCGCCCAGCGCGGCGCTGCCCTGCATGCCGTCCAGCTGCTGGCCGCACAGCCGGTAGCGCACGTGCGACGCGGCGCCCCCGGTGGGCTCGGCCGGCACCGGAATCACGTTGGCCGAACCGATGAAGTCGGCCACGTAGGCGTTCACCGGCGTGCCGTACAGCTCCTCGGGCGTGCCCAGCTGGGCGATGCTGCCGCGGTCCATGATGGCGATGCGGTCCGACATGGCCAGCGCCTCTTCCTGGTCGTGGGTGACGAACACGGTGGTGATGCCCGCCTCGCGCACCAGGTCCAGGATCACGTCGCGCATCTGCAGGCGCATCTTGGCGTCCAGGTTCGACAGCGGCTCGTCCATCAGCAGCACGCGCGGGCGGATCACCAGCGCGCGGGCCAGCGCCACGCGCTGGCGCTGGCCGCCGCTCATCTGCGCGGGGTAGCGGTCGGCCAGCGCGAGCAGGCTCACCTTGTCCAGCGCTTCGTTCACGCGCCGGGCGATATCGGCCTTCGGCACCTTGCGCGCACGCAGCCCGTAGGCCACGTTGTCGAAGGCCGTCTTGTCGGGAAACAGGGCGTAGTCCTGGAACACCATGCCGATGTCGCGGTGGTGGGTCGACACGCGCGTCACGTCGTCCTGGTCGAACAGGATGCGGCCGCCGTCGGGGTCGTTGAAGCCGGCGATGCAGCGCAGCAGCGTGGTCTTGCCGCAGCCGCTGGGGCCCAGCAGGGTGTAGAAGGCGCCATCCGGCACATGCAGCGACAGGTTCTGCAGCACCGTCTGGTTGGCGAACTGCTTCACGACGTTGTCGATGGTGATGGAAGCCATGTCTCTTGTTCAGGGTGGAAAGAAGCGCGATGCTAGGTGCGCCCCCCAAGCGCCACCAGCCGTTTTTTTTAAGACCGCTGGTTAGTTTTTCTGCAGGCTTCCCGGTCTACGATGCCCGCCGGCCCCCGAACCGAGGCGGCAAGCAACCGAACACAAGAAAAGCATGAGGAAGACAAGTCTGTCCGCCAAGGTACGCATGTGGTGACGCGGCGCCTCCCCCCTTTGAAGGCGCTGCGTGCTTTCGAGGCGGCGGCGCGCCATGCCAACTTCACCGCGGCCGCCGACGAACTCAGCATCACCCACAGCGCCGTCAGCCAGCAGATCCGCCTGCTGGAGGACTACCTGGGGCAGCCGCTGTTCGCGCGCGAGGCGCGCGGCGCAACCCTGCTGCCGCATGCGCGCGACTACTTCGCCGAAGTGCAGGCCAGCCTGGACCGCATCGCCAGCGCCACGGCGGCGCTGAAGTCGCCCAACCAGCGCAGCAGCCTGCGGGTGTGCACCACGCCGTCGCTGGCCATGAAGTGGCTCATTCCACGCTTGGCCGGGTTCCAGGCCCTGGCGCCGCTGGCGGACGTGCAGCTGTCGACCCTGGGGCGGCAGTTCTTCGACCAGGCCGAGGCCGGCAGCGACGTGCTGATCCGCCGCATGCCGATGCAGCGCCCCGACCACACCTGCGTGCGCTGCCTGGACGACCACCTGGTGGCCGTGGCCTCGCCGCGCTTCATCGAGCGCCATCGCATCGCCAGCATCGCCGACTGCCTGGGCCACCCGCTGCTGCAGGCCACGGGCGGCCTGGAGAACTGGCCGCGCTGGTTCGAACTGGCCGGCGTGCGCGTGCCGCCCCAGTTGCCGGGGCCCGTGTTCGACCATCAGTTCCTTTGCATGCAGGCGGCCATGAACGACCTGGGCCTGGCGCTCGCGCGTGGTGCCTGCTGGAAGAAGACATCCGGGCGGACCGCTTGCGCCTGGTGTTCCCCGAACCCCGCCTGCCGGCCTCCGGCGTCTACGCGCTGTACCGCACCGAGGGGCCGGCGGCGGCACTGGCGCGCCAGTTCGTCGACTGGCTCGGCACACAGCACTGGACCGCAGGAAGCACCGCGCCATGAACGACACCTCCTCCCTTGCCCGCTTGCGGCTGTCGGACTTCAAGCTGATCGCCTTCGACATGGACTCGACCCTGATCGACATCGAGACGGTCGACGAGATCGCCGAGATCGCCGGCTGCGGGCTCGAGGTCGCGGCCATCACCGAAGCCACGATGCGCGGCGAGATCACCGACTACAAGGAAAGCCTGCGCCGGCGCGTGGCCCTGCTGCGCGGCGTGCCGCTGACCGCCCTGCAAACGGTGTACGACCAGCGCCTGCGCCTGAACCCCGGCGCCCAGACCCTGATCGACGCCTGCCGCCGCGCCGGCCTGCGCGTCATTCTGCTGAGCGGTGGCTTCACGTTTTTCACCGACCGCCTGCGCGAGCGGCTGAAGCTGGACGACACCCGCTCCAACGTGCTGGAGATCGAGGACGGCCGGCTCACCGGCCGCATGCTCGCGCAGCCCTGGGGCGACATCTGCGACGGCGAGGCCAAGCAGCACAAGCTGCTCGAATGCTGCCGCGCGATGGGCATCTCGCCGGCCCAGGCGATTGCAGTGGGCGACGGCGCCAACGACCTGCCGATGATGCGCGTGGCCGGCCTGTCGGTGGCCTACCGCGCCAAGCCCAAAGTGCGCGAGCAAGCCATGGTGGCCATCGACGAAGGCGGGCTCGACCGGCTGCTCGACCTGCTGCGGGTCGATGCCTGAGCGCTGAACGCGCGCTTCAGGCTTTCAGGTATTCGGCCTTCGTGCCCAGCCAGCGGTCGATGTGCCGCTGCGCGAGGTCGGGGTGCTTGTGCAGCATCACGGGCGCCAGCTCGCGCGCCCAGTCGAGCAGCAGCGTGTCGGTCGCCAGGTCGGCAAAGCGCAGCAACGGCGCGCCCGACTGGCGCGCGCCCAGAAACTCGCCGGGCCCGCGAATCTCGAGGTCGCGCCGCGCGATCTCGAAGCCGTCGCCCGTCTCGGCCATGGCCTTGAGCCGCGCGCGCGCCGCCTCGCCCACGCGCCCGCTGTCGCCCGGCGCGTAGAGCAGCACGCAGGCCGAAGCCGCCGCGCCGCGCCCCACGCGGCCGCGCAGCTGGTGCAGCTGCGAGAGGCCGAAGCGCTCGGCATGCTCGATCACCATCAGCGAGGCGTTGGGCACATCGACGCCCACCTCGATCACGGTCGTGCTCACCAGCACCTGGATCTCGTTGGCGGTGAACGCGGCCATCACCGCCTGCTTCTCGGACGTGGGCATGCGCGAATGCAGCAGGCCGACCTGAATGGGCTCGCCCAGCGTGCCGGCCAGCTCGTCGCGCGTTTCGGTGGCGTTGCGCAGGTCGACCGCTTCGCTCTCCTCGATCAGCGGGCACACCCAGTACACCTGCCGCCCCTGCGCGATCTGCGCGTGGATGCGGTCGATGACCTCGTCGCGCCGGTGGTCGGCCACCAGCTTGGTGACGATGGGCGTGCGGCCCGGCGGCAGCTCGTCGAGCGTGGACACGTCCAGGTCGGCGTAGTAGCTCATGGCCAGCGTGCGCGGGATGGGGGTGGCGCTCATCATCAGCAGGTGCGGTTCCAGCTCGCCGCCCGCTTTTCCGCGCAGGGCCAGGCGCTGCGCCACGCCGAAGCGATGCTGCTCGTCGATGATGGCCAGCGCGAGGTTCTTGAAGCGCACCTTCTCCGAAATGACGGCGTGCGTGCCGATGACCAGCGCGGCCTGCCCGCTTTCCACGGCCGCCGACATCTCGTCGCGCTCCTTCTTCTTCTGGCTGCCCGTGAGCCACGCCACGCGCAGGCCGCGCGCGGCCAGCAGCGGGTCGAGCCAGCCGACGAGCTTGCCGAAGTGCTGCGCCGCGAGGATTTCGGTGGGCGCCATCAGCGCGCACTGAAAACCCGCGTCGATGCAGCGCGCCGCCGCGAGCGCGGCCACCACGGTCTTGCCCGAGCCCACATCGCCCTGCAGCAGGCGGTGCATCGGGATCGTGCGGTGCAGGTCGGCGGTGATCTCTTCGCCCACGCGCTGCTGCGCGCCGGTCAGGCCGAAGGGCAGCACCGCGAGCAGTTGCGCATGCAGAGAAGTCTCGACAGGCTCGGGGGTCGAAGGCAGCACCGGCGCGCGTTGCGCCGCGCGCTCCATCCGCGCCTGCAGTTGCGACAGCTGCTGCGCCAGCAGTTCCTCGGCCTTGATGCGCTGCCACGCCGGGTGGCTGTGGTCTTCGAGCGCGGCAATGGAAACGTCGGGCGTGGGGTAGTGCAGGAAGCTCAGCGAAGCGCGCAGGTCCCACGCGCCGCGCAGGCCGATCTGCACCGGAATGGTCTCGTCGAGCACGGCGCGCGCCAGGCCCGAGCGCACCTCGCGCCGCAGCACCGGCTGCGCGAGCCCGGCCACGGTCGAGTAGACGGGCGTGAGCGCGTTGGGCAGCGCGGTGCCGGCCGCCTTCACCGTGGGATGCATGATCTGCCGGCCCACGAAGCCGCCGCGCATCTCGCCGCGCACGCGCACCCGCGCGCCGACCGCCAGCTGCTTCTGCTGCGACGGATAGAAATTGAAGAAGCGCAACTGGCAGGTGTCGCTGCCGTCGTCGATGGTGGCGATCAGCTGGCGGCGCGGGCGGTACACCACCTCGCATTCGGTGACCACGCCCTCGACCTGCGCCATGTCGCCGTCGCGCGTGTCGGCCAAGCGCACGATGCGCGTCTCGTCCTCGTAGCGCATCGGCAGGTAGAGCGCGAAGTCGATGTCGCGCACGAGGCCGAGCTTGCGCAACGCGCGCTGCACGAGGCTCAGGCCGGTGCCGGGCGGGCCCGCGGGCGCGGATGCCGGTGCGGCGGCGTTCGCGTCGGTGGTGGGGGACGGGGCTTTCTTGGCGGGCACGGGCAAGACTTCTAGCGCGGACGGCAAAGGTCCGTCAAGGCGCTGCGGGCATCGGGGAACATGAACCGGAAGCCGCCGTGCAGCAGCCGCGCGGGCACGACGCGCTGGCCTTCGAGCAGCAGGTCGGCCTGCTCGCCGAGCAGCAGCTTGACGGGCGCGGCGGGTGTGGGCATCCAGCAGGGGCGGTGCAGCACGCCAGCCGCGACGCGGGTGAATTCTTCCTGGCTCAGCGCGCCGGGCGCGGTGAAGTTCCATGCCTGCGCGGACGCCGGGGCTTCGGCCTTTTCAGCCACGCTCCACACATGCGCCATCGCACGGATCAGGTCGTGCACATGCACCCACGACAGCCACTGCCGCCCGCTGCCGAGCCGCCCGCCCATGCCGAGCTGGATCGGCATCAGCAGTTGCGGCAGCGAGCCCTGGTGGCCCAGCACGAAGCCGAAGCGCATGCAGGCCACGTGCACGCCATGCGCCACGGCCGACCGCGCGGCCTGCTCCCAGCGCTGGCACAGCCGCGACATGAAGATGTCCTGCGGCGGTGCGTCTTCGGCGAGCGCCGTGGCGTCGCCCTGCGGCTGCACGCCGTAGTAGCCGATGGCGGAGCCCGAGAGCAGCAGCCACGGCTTGCGCGGGCGCGTCGCGATCCACGCGACCAGCTGCTGCGTCAGGCCTTCGCGGCTTTGCAGCAACTGCTTCTGCCGCCGCTCGCTCCAGCGCTGGCCGAGGATGCGCGCGCCCGCGAGGTTGATGACCACGTCGATGTCGTCGGCCGCCGGAACTTCGCCCAGCGATTGCACGCAGCGCACCGCGCCGCCGAAGCCCCATGCGGCGCCGCGCGCGTCGCGCGTCCAGACCGTCACCGCATGCCCGTCGGCCACCAGGTGGCGCACGAGGAGCTGCCCGATGAAGCCGGTGCCGCCCGTGACCAGCACGCGCCGCGGCGTCGCGCCGAAACGCACGGGCGCCTCGACCGCGCGCGTCTGCGCCTGCGATGCGCGCTTGAAGAGCGCGCGCGCCGCGAAGCCGTCGCGCAGCCCCGAGAGGCCCACGCCCACGCCGCACAGCGCAAGGAACGCGCCGAGCCAGCCCTGCGGCTGCCACACCATCGCGGTCGGCTGCGCGGCCCAGCCGGCCGCGCTCATCGCCAGCAACGCGATGAACGCGCCCGCGTTGATGGCCAGCACCGTGTGCGTGACACGCTCGGTCGGCGGCAGCAGGCGACTCCCGTCCTCGACCACGAAGTCCCACAGCGTGAGCACGATCTCGACGCTGAACACCGCGAGCAGCACCCAGGCCCACGCGCCATGCCAGGCCCACGACGACAGCCCGATGAACAGCGCGCAGTAGATCGACGAGCGCGTGGCGTGGATCGCGAGCTCGCGGCCCGCCGTGCCGCGCCGCGGCAGCGCCTCGGTGCCCTCGTGGTGATAGAGCGTGTCGAACGCGCCCAGCGCGCCTTGCGCCGCCATGAGTTGCAGCGCGAGCAGGTGCGTGTCGATCATGCGGACACCGCCTTCTTGCCCGGCTCCGCGATCTCCTCGAACACGCCGACCTGCGTGAAGGTGGTGCCCATCAGGCAATGGCGGATCTCGATGCGGATGTTGAAGCGCTCGGGCGTCTCGTTGTGGTGCCAGAGAAAAGTCTTGCCCGGCGTGAGCACGCCCGGCAGTGGAATGCGCCAGCCGAACACGTCCCAGAAGTAGCCGTCGCTCTGGAAATGCAGGCTGCCGTTTTCCACGCTCAGCACCAGCTTCATGCCCAGGCCCATGCCCACGTACTCCAGCACCTCGCCGCGCTCGCTCTCGCGCATGAAACTGGTGAACTGGATCGGCTTGCGGCCATGCAGGCGGTAGATGCGCTGCTTGTAGATGGCCGGGTCCCGCGGCTTGGCGTAGACCTGGATCTCGACCGGGAAGTCGGCGTCGCTGTAGGGAATCAGCGCGCCCTGGATCATCGGCTGCGTGAGGTGGCCCAGCAGCTTGCCGAAGCGCGAGCAGCGCAGTTCGCTGAGCGCGCCCAGGTAGTGCAGCGCCTTGCCCGGCGAGGGGTTCTTGTCGAAGCGGCGGCGGATGTCGGGGTGCAGGCCTTGCCAGGCGCTGCCGAGGATCTTCTTGAAGAGCTCGCCTTCGGAGGGACCGGGCTTGACGCCGGCTTCGGGCCCCGATGAAACGCGTGCTGCTTGTGAATCGACCATGCGCCGATTCTGCTTGGCAACCCCGCGAAACCAGGCGGCTTTCGCGGCATGGGACAATCCCGGCCGTCTTCCTTGGAACGGGCCCGTCCGGCCCTCAAGCACCATGCGCGCCTTCACGCTCTCCGATTTCGATTTTCTCCTGCCACCCGATCTGGTGGCGCAACACCCGGCCTCCGAACGCACCGCCTCCCGTCTGCTCGACGGCACAGGGCCCGCCCCGGTCGACCGCATCTTCAAGAACCTGCCCTCGCTGCTGCGCGCGGGCGACCTGCTGGTCTTCAACGACACGCGCGTGGTCAAGGCGCGCCTGTTCGGCGAGAAGCCGACCGGCGGCAAGCTCGAACTGCTGGTCGAGCGCGTGCTGCAGGGCCACGAGGTGGTCGCGCACATGAAGGTCAGCAAGAAGCCGCCCGTGGGCACCACGCTCGAGATGGTGGGCGGCTTTCGCGCCACGCTGCTCGGCCGCTGGCCCGAGGAAGACGGGGCGCTGTTCCGCTTCGGCTTCGAGAGCGACGCGGGCGAAGACCCGTATGCGCTGATGCAGCGCTGCGGCCACGTGCCGCTGCCGCCCTACATCACGCACACCGATTCGGCCGACGACGAAAGCCGCTACCAGACCGTGTTCGCGCGCGTGCCCGGCGCCGTGGCCGCGCCCACCGCCGCGCTGCACTTCGACGAAGGCCTGCTGGCCGAACTCGAAGCGCGCGGCGTGCAGCGCGCCAGCGTCACGCTGCACGTGGGCGCGGGCACCTTCCAGCCGGTGAAGACCGAGAACATCGCCGAGCACACGATGCACGCCGAGCGTTATGAAGTGCCCGAGGCCACGCAGCGCGCCATTGCCGAATGCAAGGCGCGCGGCGGCCGCGTGGTGGCCGTGGGCACGACCACCGTGCGCACGCTGGAGTCGTGGGCCAAGAGCGGCGAGGCCTCGGGCGACACGCGCATCTTCATCACGCCGGGCTTCGTGTTCGAACACGTCGACCTGCTGGTGACGAACTTCCACCTGCCCAAGAGCACGCTGATGATGCTGGTGTCGGCCTTCGCGGGCTACGAGCGCGTGATGGGGCTGTATGCGCATGCCATTGCGCAGGGCTACCGCTTCTTCAGCTATGGCGATGCCATGCTGCTGGCACGACAACAAGATTGAAGGCGACGACCACCATGCTGAACTTCGAACTCCTCAAGACCGACCCCGACAGCCACGCGCGCCGCGCCACGCTCACGCTCAACCACGGCAAGGTGCAGACGCCGATCTTCATGCCCGTGGGCACCTACGGCACGGTCAAGGGCGTGATGCCGCGCAGCCTCGAAGAGATGGGCGCGCAGATCATCCTGGGCAACACCTTCCACCTGTGGATGCGCCCCGGCCTGGACGTGATGGAAAGCTTCGGCGGGCTGCACCAGTTCGAGAAGTGGGACAAGCCCATCCTCACCGACTCGGGCGGCTTCCAGGTGTGGTCGCTGGGCGCGATGCGCAAGATCAGCGAAGAGGGCGTGAAGTTCGCGTCGCCCGTCAACGGCGACAAGCTGTTCCTCACGCCCGAGGTCTCGATGCAGATCCAGACCGTGCTCAACAGCGACATCGTGATGCAGTTCGACGAGTGCACGCCCTACGACACCAAGGGCCACATCACGACCGAGGCCGAAGCGCGCATCTCGATGGAACTGAGCCTGCGCTGGGCCAGGCGCTGCCAGGCCGAGTTCGCGCGGCTGGAGAACCCGAACGCGCTGTTCGGCATCGTGCAGGGCGGCATGTTCGAGAACCTGCGCGAGGAGTCGCTCGCGGCGCTGGTGGACATGGACTTTCCGGGCTACGCCATCGGCGGCGTGAGCGTGGGCGAGCCCAAGGAAGAGATGCTGCACATCATGGGCCACACGCCGCACCGGCTGCCCGCGAACAAGCCGCGCTACCTGATGGGCGTGGGCACGCCCGAGGACCTGGTGCAGGGCGTGGCCGACGGCGTGGACATGTTCGACTGCGTGATGCCCACGCGCAATGCGCGCAACGGCACGCTTTTCACGCGCTTCGGCGACCTGAAGATGCGCAACGCGCGCCACAAGAGCGACCCGCAACCCATCGACCCGAGCTGCACCTGCCACGCCTGCGCGGGCACCTCGGGCGTAAGCTGGAACGACGGCGGGCGCGAGGGCTTCAGCCGCGCCTACCTGCACCACCTGGACCGCTGCGGCGAAATGCTCGGGCCGATGCTCACGACCATCCACAACCTGCACTACTACCTGAACCTGATGACGGAGATCCGCGCGGCGCTGGACGCGGGCACGTTCACCGAGTTCCGCGCCCGCTTCAAGGCCGAGCGCGCACGCGGGGTCTGACCAGATCCGGCCGCGGGCGCTACTTCATCGGCTGGATCGGCAGCGGCGTGGCGTAGGGCTCGATGCGCAGCAGCTCGTTCCTGAAGACGACGATCTGCTTGAGCGGCGCCTGCACCAGCGCGCCGCCGGCGTCCTTGTGCGAGGCGTATTGCCACAGCGTGAGCTGGCCCTTGGCCGCGAGCTGCGCGGCCAGCCGCTCCACGGCGGGGCCGGTGCCCGCGCCGAGCTGGGCCGCGTCGACACCGACGATCACCTCGTCGCGCGGCGACACCACCTTGAAGAGCTGCACGGGCGCCGGCGCCTGCGCGCGCACGGAGCGCACCGCCAGCGCGGCCGGCAGCAGCATGAGCCCGAGGAAGACGCCGCGGCGGGGAAAGGTGTTCGTCATGCCCGCAAGCGTAGCCACGCGCCCGCGCGCCGACCATTCGCCGGAAGCCATACACCGGCCGGTCGCCCCGCGTTCGCCGGGGAGGCGTTCATCCGGTACGCTTGCCGCCTGTTCCCACTGCTGTTGCCGCACGCCATGACCAACGCATCCACCCCCTACACCGCCCGCTACCCCTCGCTGGCGGGGCGCACCGTGTTCATTTCCGGCGGTGCCAGCGGCATCGGCGAATCGCTGGTGCGGGCCTTTCACGCGCAGGGCGCGAAGGTCGGTTTCTGCGACCTCGACAAGGCCGCGGGCGATGCGCTGGCAACGCAGCTGCAGGGCGAGCACCCGGCGCTGTTCGTGGCCTGCGACGTGACCGACACCGCCGCGCTGGCCGCCGCCATCGACGCGGTGCGACAGCGCTTCGGGCCCATTGCCGCGCTGCTGAACAACGCCGCCAACGACCGCCGCCACGAAATGGCCGACGTGAGCAGCGACGACTTCGACCGCCTCGTGGCCGTCAACTTCAAGCACCAGTCTTCGCCGCGCAGGCGGTGGCCGACGACATGCGCGCGCTGGGCGGCGGCTCGATCATCAACTTCGGCTCGATCAGCTGGATGATCAAGGGCAAGGGCTACCCGGTGTACCAGGCCTGCAAGGCGGCGGCACAGGGCCTCACGCGCTCGCTGGCGCGCGACCTGGGCAAGCAGAACATCCGCGTCAACACGATCGTGCCGGGCTGGGTCATGACCGAGCGGCAGATCAAGCTGTGGGTCAAGCCCGAATCGGGCGCCGAAATCGACGCGGCCCAATGCCTGCCGGGCCGCGTGATGGCCGGGGACATCGCGGCGATGGCGCTCTTCTTGGCGGCCGACGACTCGCGCATGTGCACCGCGCAGGACTACGTGGTGGACGCGGGCTGGACCTGAAACGACAAAGCCCGGCGAACCGGGCTTCGTGATGCTTGCCGAGGCAGGCGCTGGAGAATCAGTCGCGCAGTTCGGCGGGCACGGTGCCGCCGTTGGCGGCCAGCTTGGTCATGACCTGGCGGTGCAGCCAGATGTTCATCTTGGCGCTGTCGCTGGTGTCTTCGCCGTAGCTCAGTTCGGCGGCCAGCTGCTTGCGTGCGTCCAGGCTGCTGTCCAGGCCCAGCAGCTTCATCAGGTCGACGATGGAGGTGCGCCAGTTCAGGTTGCTCGCACCGGGCATGCCGTCGAGCACGGCGGCCACGTCGCCCAACGCAATGGCGGGCGGGGGCGCGGCCACGACGGGCGCGGGTGCATCGGCTGGAGCCGCGGCGGTGGGCGCCGGGGCGGCGGGGGCCTCAGCGGCCTTGGCGCCCGGGAAGATCTTGGAAAGGATGCTGCCGAAAATGCTCATGCTTTAGCTCCGTCTGGGGTTGGGAATCCGCCGTTGTAGCACGGCCTTGCGGCGCTCCGGCTACAACGCGTGTCCAGGCGGGCCCGGCGTGAATAAATTGGCAGCCTCCGGCCGCTCGCGCGGCGCGGTGTCCGACGCGTGGGCCGGTGTGCCGCACGCATGGCAGAACTTGGAGAACGCGCTCTTGCGCGTCTCGCACAGGCCGCAGTGGTCGAACAGGCCGATGCCGCAGTGCGGGCAGAAGTCGATGGCCTCGTTCTTCAGGTCGATCGGCCGCTCGCAGCCGGGGCACACGCTCTTGCCCAGGCGCGCGAGCGCCGTGTCGTAGCTGAGCTCCTCGCGCCGCACCTGGTCGGGCTGCTGCTCGGCGAGCTTCTGGCGCGCCAGGTAGCTGTTGAGCGCGACGATGGCATAGCGCCCCACCAGCACCGTGAGCACGATGCCCACCACGTAGCGCACATAGCCGCCGTAGCTCGGCAGGTAGGGCACCAGCTCGACGAAGAACGCGAACAGCGCAAAAAAGATGAAGCCCCACACGAAGGGCCAGTACGTGCTCTTGCGCTTCTTCGCGAACAGCCAGCCGGCCACCACCAGGAGCGGCAGCGTGAGCGCCAGCCGGTAGAGAAACACGCGCAGCTCGATGCGGCGGTACTCGGCGTCGAGCTTGACCTGCGCGTCGCGCTCCAGGTCGGCCAGCGACGTGCGCGCGCGCTGCTCGGCCTGGCGCGCGTCGAGCATGATCTGCTGCTGCGCGTTGGCCTGGCGCTGCACCGCTTCTTCCTTCTGCTTGAAGGCGTCCAGCGCCCTGGTGCGCGCGATGAGCTCGGTGTCCTGGTCGGGCTGCGCGGTGGCGCGGCGCGTGGCGAGCCAGTTGCCGAAGGTCTCGCGTGCATTGGCGTTGGCCTGCTGCGCGGCCTGCAGCTGCAGCCGGACCTGGTCGAAGTCGCGCGCGGCCTGCAGCTCGGCCGCCTCCGAGGCGTGGATGGTGGCGCGCAACGGGTCGGCCGCGCGCTTGTCGATGAAGTCGTCGATGCCGCGCACGCGCTCGACCTGCGGCAGGTCGCCCACGACCGTGCTGCCCAGGCCGATCAGGAAGCCTGCGAAGACCAGCGCCACCAGCCAGAGGCCGCGGCGAAACCATTTTTCGGAAAGGCGAAGGGATTTGCTCATGGCTTTGCTCCTCGGCTGTTGTTATTGAAGTTTCAGCGTCACCGGCGCCGCACTCAGCCCGGCGCGCGGCAGCCATGCGAACACCGAGTCGACGGTCACCGTCTCGATGCGGTCGCTGAAGCGCTTGTCGTTCGGGTGGTCGTCGAAGGCAATGTTGGCCGAGCCCACGCGCCCGCCCAGCCGCGTGAGCGGGCCCAGCTTCAGCGTGGTCGGCACGTAGCCCTTGAACTGCATCCAGGCCTGCGCCTGCGCACGGCTGTCGACGGTGGCGGGCTCCATGGCGGCGGCCAGCGTTTCAACGGCCCACTGGTTCGACTGCTGGTACTTCTGGCCCCAGGCGTAGCTCACGATGCTGTAGGGCGCGGTGTGCAGCCGCACGATGCGCGCGGGCGACTCGTTCAGCGCGGCCACGAGCTGCGCCTGCACGGCGGGCGTGGGCACGACCCACGCGGCCTCGTAGCGCCACAGGTCGTCGAGGAAGAACTCGCCGAGCCCCTGTCGGTACACCTGGGCCACGGCGGTGCCGCACTGGTTGAGCTTGTGCACCACGCGCCACGGGCCGCGTCGGTCTTGTAGGCGATGCCCAGGTGCGAGTAGCGCAGGCCGTACTTGCTCAGGTCCTGCCCGGCGCGCGCGAGGATGACGACGCGCGCGCCGCTGGCATCGAGCGCCTGCGAGGTGCGCTCGGCCAACTCCATGCCCTTGACGATCACCGCGGGCGTGGGCTTGGCCTGCTCGCACGAGCGGCCGGCGTGCGCCTGCATCGGCAGGGCCGTCGCAAGCACGAGCCCGAGGACGGCAGCGGCCGCGATCGCCGGATGCCCGCGCTTCATGACAACCTCTCGTTGTGCAGCAGCGCGCGGCCGATGGCGTTGGGCACGAAAGCCAGCACCTCGCCGGCGGCCGACAGCACCACGCCCGAGCCGATCACGCTGACGACGACGCTGGTGCCCACCGCGTTCGCCACGCCGCTGGCGGCGCGCCCGGCGACCTTGATGCTGGCGCGCGCGCCGTCCGAGGCGCGCTCGAGCACGTAGACCGTGCCGTCGGCCGAGGCCTGCACCGCGACCACGGTGAGCGTCGAGCCGCCCACCGACAGCGCGACGGGCAGCGCCACGGCGGCGCCGACCGAGGCACCGACCGAATCCGCCGAGGCGCCCACGGCCGAGGCCGTGACGAGGACGGAGGCGACGGGCATCAGCGAGATGGCCATCGAGGCATCGCTCTGGGCCTGGGCTTGCAGGGGCGCCGCGACGCCGGCGAAGGCGGTGCATGCGGCGACGAGGACGGCGGCGATCGAGTTCTTCATGGTGTGCTTTCGTTCGTTGGTACGAAGGGATGTCATTCGGCGGTGGTTGCTACCGCGGCGGCTTCGGCGCGGGCCAGGCGACGGCCCTGCAGGCGGGCTTCGGCCATGTCGGCCTCGTGGCGGTCGCGCAGGGTCTTGGCCAGCGTGAAGGCCGAACTGATGAGGAACAGCCAGCTCACGCCCAGGAAGGCCTTGTAGGCGTCGTTGATCTCCATGCGCACGAGGCCCCAGCCCGTGAGGCCCATGGCGGTGAAGAAGCTGCCCCAGACCACCAGGCGCCACATCGGCACGTCGCGGCCGGCGCTATGGCCCGCGTCGGCCTGCTCGCCGTCGCGGATGAACTTGGCCAGCATGAAGGCGGTGCTCAGGCAGAACACATAGCCCATCACCATGACGCCCGGTCCAGCGCCTGCCCCGGCAGCCAGCTCAAGCCGGTGGCGCACAGGAAGACGGCGATCGCGAAGGAGGCCCAGGTCTGGAACTGCCAGGCCCGCGAATCGCGCTGGATGGAAACGGTCGTGGATATCAGGGGTTGCATGTGTGCCTCGCGGCGTAGTGAAGGTGAACGGATGATCGTTCGCCCCCGCTGCGCGAGGCTTGAATGCTTGCACCGGTGGCAGTTTGCGGCGCCTCCGGTATCTCAGTGCGCTACTTTTACGCGCCGAGCAGGCCGCTCACGCGCTGGCGCAGCGACTCGGGCTGCACCTCGGCCGGCGGCACGGCACCGCCGACGTTCAGGCCCACGCGGCTGAAGAAGCCGCGGCGAAAGGGCTTGGCCATGGCCACGCGCTCGCCGCCGCGCAGCTCGATGCGGCTGAAGTACGAGCCCCAGAGGTTGGTCAGCGCCATCGGGATCACCGGCGGCTCGAGGCCTTCGCGCGCGCGCTTTCGACGATCTTCATCACGCCGCCCTTGAAGGGCTGCAAGGTGCCGTCGCGCGTGATCGCGCCCTCGGGGAAGATGGCGAGCAGGTCGCCCTCGCGCAGCACGTCCAGCGCCTTGGCAAAGGCCGCTTCGTAGGCCGCGGGGTCTTCCTTCTGCGGCGCGATCGGAATGGCCTTGGCCAGCTTGAACAGCCAGCCCAGCACCGGCACCTTGAAGATGCGGTGGTCCATGATGAAGCGAATGGGCCGCGGGCTGGCCGCCATCAGCAACACCGCGTCGATGAAGCTCACGTGGTTGCACACCAGCACGGCCGCGCCGTCGGTGGGAATGTGCTCGTCGCCCTTGATGTCGAAGCGGTAGACGAAGCGCGACAGCACCCAGGCCACGAAGCGCAGCATGTACTCGGGCACCAGCATGAAGATGTAGAACGCCACCACCGCGTTGGCGATGCCCGTGAACAAAAAGATCTGCGGAATGGTGAAGCCCGCGCCCAGCAGCGCGCCGGCAATGACCGAGCTGCCGATCATGAACAGCGCATTGAGGATGTTGTTGGCCGCGATGATGCGCGCGCGGTGCGTGGGCTGGCTGCGCAGCTGGATCAGCGCGTACATCGGCACGCTGTACAGGCCCGCGAACATCGACAGCAGCGCCAGGTCGGCCATCACGCGCCAGTGGGCGCCCTGGTGCACGAAGGCGCCGATGCCCATCTCGGGCACGTGCGGCAGGCCGCGCGAGGCAAAGTACAGGTCGATGGCGAACACGCTCATGCCGATGGCGCCCAGCGGCACCAGCCCGATCTCGACCTGCCGGCGGCCCAGCGTCTCGCACAGCAGCGAGCCGACGCCGATGCCCACCGAGAACACCACCAGCAGCAGCGAGGCCACCTGCTCGTCGCCGTGCAGCACTTCCTTGGCGAAGCTGGGGAACTGGCTCAGGAACACCGCGCCGAAGAACCACATCCACGAAATGCCCAGCAGCGAGCGGAACACCACGATGTTCTCGCGCGCGAGCTTCAGGTTGCGCCAGGTCTCGCTGATCGGGTTCCAGTTGATGACCAGCCCGGGGTCGGTGGCCGGCGCCGGCGGAATGGCCTGTGCCACGCCGCGCCCCACCAGCGCGAGCAGCACGCAGGCCACCGCCACCGTCGTGTGGCCGATCTGCGGCAGCGCCACCAGCAGCCCGCCCGCCACCTGCCCCAGCAGGATGGCGACGAAGGTGCCCATCTCGACCATGCCGTTGCCGCCCGTGAGCTCGCGCGCGTCGAGCACCTGCGGCAGGTAGGCGAACTTGACCGGCCCGAACAGCGTGGAGTGCAGCCCCATGAGGAACACGCAGGCCAGCAGCGTCACCGCGTCGGCCCGCACGAAGCCCCAGGCCGCGAGCAGCATGATCGCGATCTCCAGGTTCTTGACGAAGCGGATCATCTTCGTCTTGTCGAACTTGTCGGTCAGTTGGCCCGAAGTGGCCGAGAACAGCAGGAACGGCAGGATGAACAGCGCCCCGATCACCAGGCCCGCCATGGCCGGCGGCATCCAGCTGAGCTGCAGCTGGTAGGTCACCATCACGGTGAAGGCGAACTTGAACAGGTTGTCGTTCGCGGCCCCTGTGAACTGGGTCCAGAAGAAAGGCGCGAAGCGCCGCTGCTTGAGGAGCGCGAACTGGTTGGCGTGCGCGTTCGCCTCGTGAGGCGCGGATGTCGCGGGGGCTGCAGCAGCGGCGGGGGTTGTCATTCGAAGGCTTTCCTCAGGCCGCTACGGCGGCTGCGCCCGGATTGTGCCGCAGCGCGGCTTGCCAGCGCATCTCGAGTTTGCGCAGCGCCAGCACCACCGGCAGTCCCGCGAGCGACGCCGTCAGGTGCTTGAGCGTATGGCCCGACACGGTCTGCTGCGTGAACTCGTAGATCGGGTGATCGGCCAGCTCGAAGCCCTTGGCCAGCACGTAGAAGAAGATCACCCAGCCGAGCTTGAGGCCGACCGATTTGCGCATCGGCGTGGCCAGCGCCAGCGTCAGCACCAGCGCCATGCCGCCGAACTGCACCAGCGCCCAGGGCAGGACGTTGCCGGTTTCCTGGAACACCTCGGCCGAGAGCAGGCCGGCCGTCAGCACGAACCACGCGGCGGGCCAGCCGGCGCGCTGGCTCACCCGCTCGCAGACCGCCACGCCGATCAGGCCCGCAAAGGCCACGGCCATGCCGGCGCGGTCGGCCGCCAGGCGGGGGCCGTCGGGCAGCAGGTGGTAGAAGGCCGAGCCGGCGGCGGTGGCGATCAGGCCGGCGAAGAACAGCCAGGCGCAGTCGAGCGTGTTGTCGGGCGGGTCGCTGGCGGGCGGCGTCAACGGAAAGACCGACAGCGCCTGCTGGTGCGAGCGGTCGATGCGGTTCAGCCGGTACAGGCCCCAGACGCCGATCACCACGAAGGGGATGTTGCTCAGCACGTCCATGGCGTTCGGCAGGCCGTGCCAGGCGCGGTCGTCGGCGAACACTGAGGCGATGGCCACGTCGGCGGCGGGCAACGCCGGGCCGAAGAAGGCAATGGCCGTGAGCAGGAACAGGGTGAACAGCAGGCCGCGTTCGCGGCGGCTGAGAGAGGGCAGAAGCATGGGGCGGTCCTCGGTGGTGGGTGACGAGCGGCGGAATTTAGGGCCGCGCCGCCCGCCAGGCATCGAGAATCGATACGAGGTATTAATTCACACCCAACGGTATCTCCGCCCGATACTTCCTGGCGCCCGTGTACGCTTCAGCGATGAGCACCACCGTCGACCTCGTCCAAGCCCTCAAGAACGAACTCAAAAGCGCCCGCATGACCTACGCCGACCTGGCGCGGTCGCTGGACATGGCCGAATCCAGCGTCAAGCGCATGCTGGCCAAGAGCGACATGCCGCTGTCGCGCGTGGACGCCATCTGCCGTGCGCTGAAGATCGATTTCGCCGAACTCGCCCGCCGCGTGGCCGACGCCCAGCCGCTGCTGAAGGAGCTGACGCACGAGCAGGAAAAGGCCGTGGTCAAGGACAAGAAGCTGCTGCTGGTGGCCATCAGCGTGCTGAGCCAGTGGACGCTGGAGCAGATCGTGGCCTCCTACCGTATCAGCGAGGCCGAGTGCATCGGCTGCCTGGCGCAGCTGGACCGCATCGGCATCATCGAGTTGCGCCCGCTGAACCGGTATCGCCTGAAGCTGGCCAAGACCTTCCGCTGGCGGCCGCACGGCCCGGTGATGGAGTTCTTTCGCGAGAACGTGGTGCTCGACTACTACCGGGGCGGCTTCGACGGCCCGGCCGAGGGGCTGCTGCTGGTGCACGGCTCGATCAGCCGCTCGCTGGCGCCGGCCTTCCTGGAGCGGCTGCAGCGCGTGGCGCAAGACTTTGCGCAGCAGCACCAGACCGACCAGAAGCTGTCGGCCAAGGACCGCGAGGGCTACACGCTGCTGCTGGGCATGCGCAACTGGGAGTTCGAGGCCTTCACCCGCCTGCGCCGGAACTGAAGCCGCTCAGGGCTTGGCGGCTTCGAGCGCGTCGCGGGTCGCCCGGGCGGCATTGCGCGCCGCCTCGGCGAAATCTTCGCCCGACGAGGCGTAGCAGATGGCACGCGACGAGTTCACGATGATCGGCGCGTCGGGGCGCCAGCCGGCGCGCACCGTGGCCACGGCGTCGCCGCCCTGGGCGCCGACGCCCGGAATCAGCAGCGGCACGGTCGGCGCGAGTTCGCGCACGCGCTCGATTTCCGCCGGGTAGGTCGCGCCCACCACCAGCCCGAGCTGGCCGTTGAGGTTCCACGGGCCCTGCGCCAGCCTGGCGACGTGCTCGTACAAGAAAGGCTGGCCGTCGACGTCCGCCAGGCGCTGGCCTTGCAGGTCGGAGCCGCCGGGGTTGCTGGTGCGGCACAGCAGGAAGGCGCCCTTGCCCTCGTGCTTGAGGTACGGCGCCACCGAGTCGAAGCCCATGAAGGGCGACAGCGTGACGGCGTCGGCGCCGTAGCGCTCGAAGGCTTCCAGGGCGTACTGCTCGGCGGTGGAGCCGATGTCGCCGCGCTTGGCGTCGAGGATCACGGGCACGTCGGGCGCGTTGCGGCGCATGTGTTCCATGAGCTGTTCGAGCTGGGCTTCGGCGCGGTGGGCCGCGAAATAGGCGATCTGCGGCTTGAAGGCGATGGCCAGGTCGGCCGTTGCGTCGACGATGCGCGCGCAGAAGTCATAGATGCGGCCGGCGTCGCCCTTGAAGGCGCCCGGGAACTTGGCTGGCTCCGGATCGAGCCCGACGCAAAGCAGGGAACCGTTTTTTGCTGTGCGGCGGCCAGCTTGTCGAGGAAAGTCATGGGCCGTGATTTTAGGCGGCCGCTTCCGACCCTCAGCCGGACGCAGGCGTGTGCTGCTCGGCGGCCAGGCAGAGGTCGGCCCAGGCGCGGGCCTTGTCGGCCGGATTGCGCAGCAGATAGGCCGGGTGATACGTCGCCACCACCTGGGCGTCGCCGGTGCCCAGCGGCACGGCGCGGCCGCGCAGCTTGCCCAGCGGATCGGCGCTCTGCATCAGGCTTTGCGCGGCCAGCGGGCCCATGGCCAGCACCACGCGCGGCGCCAGCGCGGCGGCGTGTTCGCCGAAGCTCGGGCATCGGGCGCGGGCTGCCGGGCTGGCCGGCGGCCACGCCGCGGTGGGTGCGCACGAGGTGCACGGGCGTCTTGCCGTCGTGCAGCTTCAGGGCGCGCAGCATGTTGTCGAGCAGGCGGCCGCGTCGCCCGCGAAGGGCTCGCCGTGGCGGCCGTCGGCCTCGGGCGGCATGTCGGCGACGACCAGCCAGCCGCCCTGCGCCGGGGTTTGCGCGCCGGCCTCGGCATAGAGGCGGCAGGGCGCGTCGACCAGCACGGCGGCGACTTG
>NZ_MOWM01000044.1 GCF_016082275.1 Variovorax sp. E3 | reverse complement strand
TCAAGTCGTAAGTTGGCTTGACGGCGAGCGCAATCCATCCGGCCGAAATAGCAAAGCCCACTATCAGTCTCTTCTCCCTCGTCTCTTCTCCTCAGCTTTTCTGAATTGTGCCAAGGGCTGGGGACGGTTCAGCATCCCATGTTTGCGTGCTCCTGATCGCTCACCCTAAAAGCCATAGGCACGAGAAAGTCCGTCGAAGTGGACTCGCGGTCACGCAGGGCGCTTACTGGGTAACTGCGAGCTGCCTTTGACGCCAAATGGCTCATGGACAATGGGCTCATGAAACCAATCCGATACATCCTCTCGACTCTGATGTTCGCGGCGACTGGCCTTGCTCAGGCGGAGCAAGCCATGGCCGGCATAGGAGTAGCCACCTGCGACGTTTGGCTCGACGCAAGGAAAAAGCCGCAACAGGATAGAGAAGCTGTCATCGAAGGACTGGTGGTCGCCTGGGTTCAAGGCTTTCTTTCGAGCAAGAACGCTGCCGGGGCAAAAGGCAACTCGGTCCTAGATGTGCCGCCTCCTACCTCAATCGAGTTGGTCATGGACAAGATCTGTGGGGACAATCCAAATTGGAAGATCTACGTAGCCGCAGACACCTTTGCGACCGTGCTCATCGAGCAGTATCGAGGCAGCGGGCGAAAGTAGTCTGACATTACTGCAGCGCGACCTCGGCGCCGTCGGCGGCCACCATCACGCCCGGCGATGCCGCATCGACCTCGATGCGAACGCCCATGCCCTCTTCCGTCTTGTAGGTCTCGTCGGCGTTATGCAGCTTGCGTAGCTGCTGCGCCCAGGCGCGCATCCTTGCGCACTGCCGAGTGACGATGTAGGCCACGCCCTCAACGTTCTCATAACATTCGTCATCGTCTCAAGCTACGGGCGTGACCGCGTCGAGATAGACAGCATCGACCGGCTTGAGCAGCCGAAGAAACAGAGGGTGGCGACGGCCGCGAGGTTCAGGCATGCGCTTTTCTAGCGCGGATCCTCGGAAAGCTTGAACACGGGCTTTTCGGTCGTGATCAATGAAGGCGAGCGCCACCAATCCTTCGCTATGCTTACGACCAACAAACAGGAGTGAAAAGAGGATGAAATTTCGTTTGGGTATCTGCGCCTCAGCGGTCGGGCTGCTCGCAATCTCGGGATGCTCACAAATCCCGATTGAGATCTCTCCCGAGACTTTCGAGCCGATCGCACAGGGGCGGTATGAGCCCTCCAAGCAGGCGCTCTTGGCCGATTGCATCTTCGACGGCTGGGACACCGTGATGAACTACGCCGCGCCATCACAGGCGAGGCTCATAAAGCGAGCGTGGGGTTACAGGGTGGACGCCATATCGCTCACCAACAAGCTCATGACGGCCGAACTTCGCGACGACGGAACGTACACCGTGTCACGCATGAAGGAGCGAAGGACCATAACCACGCTTGAACCAGAGATCAAAGCAGTGACGGCATGTCTCCAACAGTTTGGAGCGACCACCTCGAAAGTCGGGGGGTAAGCAGACGCCTGAGGCCGGAATTGAACTCGCGCATCGCGGACATCGCGCTGAGTGCTGACCCGCAAAAGAAAACTCTCGAGGAGCGAAGAAATGCGAAACTTCATTGCGGCCGGACTCTTGGCTATCAGTACGCTCGCGAATGCCCAGTGGGCTCAAGAACCAGCCTCAATCATGGGGATCGAATTTGGTGGGCGGAGGGATGCGATTCCGCGCTGCCCACCGGGTGACGCTGCGCGCCAGGCCAGAACGCCCTGTCTCGAAGCCGACAGCGCAGACCGGTCGACCGGCACACTGTGGGGCCTACCCCTGAACTTCCTTCTTGGGGGCGGACGCGTGCGCTTTATTGATGGGCGCGTACAACTCATCGCCATGGCGGTTGACCGCGATGACAGCTACCGACGCCTCAAGGCGATTCTCGTAGAACGATATGGAGAACCGCATGAGGTCGAAGTGAAAAGCGTGGTGACGAACGGCGGTGCCGTGCTCGATTCCGAAGAGAGCATGTGGCGAGGGCCGAAAGTCTTGATCTTGCTATCTGAGCGCGCCGGCTACACCGATCAGTCGAGGGTTGCGTTCTCGTATCGCCCGCTTGGTCAAAAGAAGATTGAAGACGACGTCAAACGCGACCGTTCCGATGCATCCAAGCTCTGAGATCGCCATGCGCCCTCCTCGCCCTCGCTAGACTTCCGGTGAACCGAGTAAAAAAGCCCGTTCTGAATCCCGCCTCGCGCGGGCTTTTTCATTCCCGGGGTCGGCACCGAACCGGCACACCTTTCATTAGAAGGCGCTACTTTCCCAGATAGCGCCGCACATCAACAACCATAACGCCGACAGCTTTGACAGCCTCGCGTAGTTTTGCCTCGCTTAGGAATTACGGAGCAGTGCTACAAGATATGTAGCACTACATCCAGCAAATACGGGGATTGTGGTAGGCCGTGATGGGCTTGAACCATCGACCAACGGATTATGAGTCCGCTGCTCTAACCAACTGAGCTAACGGCCCACGCGGCACGATTCTATATTCGCGCGGCGCCGCCTATTTGCGATGGCTCAGGGCATTGCTCACCAGGCGCGACGTGATGTCGACGATCTGGATCATGCGGTCGTAGGGCATGCGCGTCGGCCCGATCACGCCCAGCGTGCCCACGACCTGCCCGTCGACCTCGTAGTTGGCGCTGACGATCGACAGCTCCTCGAACGGCACCACCTGGCTTTCGCCGCCGATGAAGATGCGCACGCCCTCGGCCTTGCTCGACACGTCGAGCAGCCGCATCAGTTGCGCCTTCTGCTCGAAGAGCTCGAAGGCCCGGCGCAGTTGCCCCATGTCGCTGGAGAAATCGGTCACGGCCAGCAGGTTGCGCTCGCCGGAAATCACGACGTCGTCTTCCTGCGCCTCGGTCAGCACCTCGGAGCTGACGTTCACCGCGGCCTGCATCAGCGCCGCGATCTCGCCGCGCAGTTTTTCGACCTCGGACTGCAACCGGTCGCGCACCTGCTCGATGGTCAGGCCCGCGTAGTTGGCGTTGATGTAGTTCGACGCCTCGACCAGTTGCGACTGCGAGTAGTCGGCCTCCGGAAAGATCACCCGGTTCTGCACATCGCCGTCGGGCGACACGATGATCACCAGCAGCCGCCGGTCGGACAGCCGCAGGAACTCGATCTGCTTGAACACCGACGCGCGGCGCGGCGCCATCACCACGCCCACGAACTGCGACAGGTTCGACAGCAGGTTCGCCGCGTTGGCAATCACCTTTTGCGGCTGGTCGTGCGCCAGCGCCGGCGGGCTCATCTGCTCGCGCTGGGCGGTCAGCATGGTGTCGACGAACAGGCGGTAGCCGCGGTGCGTGGGGATGCGGCCGGCCGAGGTGTGCGGGCTGGCAATCAGCCCCAGCGCCTCGAGGTCGGACATGACGTTGCGGATGGTCGCGGGCGACAGATCCAGCCCCGAAGAACGCGAGAGCGTGCGGGAGCCGACGGGTTGCCCGTCGGCGATGTAGCGCTCGACGAGCGTCTTGAGCAGCAACTTGGCACGGTCGTCCAGCATTGCAAGATTTTAGTGTTGTAATTTGTGAGATATGACCTCTCGCTTCCGTCACGTCGCCTTGATTGGCAAATACCAGGCTTCCGGCGCCCGCGCGCAGGCGGATGCGCGCGACGGCGTGATGGAAGGCATCGGCACCTTCCTCGAATCGCAGGGCTGCACGGTATTTGTCGAGCGCTCGACTTGCGAAGACGAAGAGGCCGACGCCGGCGCCAATTCGCGCTACGAAGCCCTGTCGGTCGAGGAAATCGGCCAGCGCTGCGACCTCGGCCTGGTGGTCGGCGGCGACGGCACCATGCTGGGCATCGGCCGGCAACTCGCAAGCTACGGCATTCCGCTGATCGGCATCAACCGCGGCCGGCTCGGCTTCATCACCGACATCCCGCTGGACAACTACCAGGCCACGCTGATTCCGATGCTGGCCGGCGAATACGAGGAAGACCACCGCAGCCTGATGCACGCGCAGGTCATGCGCGACGGCGCCTCGGTGTTCGACGCGCTGGCCATGAACGACGTGGTGGTCAACCGCGGCGCCACCTCGGGCATGGTCGAGCTGCGCGTATCGGTGGGCCGCCACTTCGTGGCCAACCAGCGCGCCGACGGCCTGATCATCGCCACGCCCACGGGCTCGACCGCCTACGCGCTGTCGGCCGGCGGGCCGCTGCTCCACCCGGCGGTGCCGGGCTGGGTGCTGGTGCCGATCGCGCCGCACACGCTGTCGAACCGCCCGGTGCTGCTGCCCGATGCCGACGAGATCGTCATCGAGCTGGTGGGCGGGCGCGACGCCAGCGCCAATTTCGACATGCAGTCACTGGCCACGCTCGCGATCGGCGATCGCGTGGTGGTGCGCCGCTCCGACTTTCGCGTGCGCTTTTTGCATCCGCGCGGCTGGAGCTATTTCGACACGCTGCGCAAGAAACTTCACTGGAACGAAGGGGGCTCCTGAAATGGCGCTGCGACGCATCGCACTGCGCGACTTCGTGATCGTGCGATCACTCGAACTCGACCTGTCCGGCGGCTTCACGGTACTCACCGGCGAAACCGGCGCGGGCAAATCCATATTGATCGACGCGCTGCAACTGGCGCTGGGCAACCGCGCGACGCGGGCGCGGTGCGCGAAGGCGCCGAGCGGCTGGACGTGAGCGCCGAGTTCGATGCCGACCCGGCGCTGGAAAGCTGGCTCGACGAAGGCGGCTTCGAGCCCGGCGACGCGCTGCTGCTGCGCCGCACCGTCGACCTGCAGGGCCGCAGCCGCGGCTGGATCAACGGCAGCCCCGCCACGGCCACGCAACTGCGCGAACTCGGCGACCGCCTGCTCGACATCCACGGCCAGCACGCCTGGCAGAGCCTGACCCGGCCCGAGGCCGTGCGCGGCCTGCTCGACGCCTATGCGGGCGTGCGCACCGACGCACTCGACGCCGCCTGGCAAGGCTGGCGGCAGGCGCTTTCCGCGCTCGAACATGCGCGCTCGGCGCAAGACTCGCTGCAGCGCGAACGCGAGCGGCTGCAGTGGCAGATTTCCGAAGTCGCCAAGCTCGCACCGGGCGCGACGAGTGGGAAGAACTGTCGACCAACCACTCGCGCATCTCCAACGCACAGGCGCTGATCGATGCCGCGCAAGGCGCCAGCCAGGCGCTCGAGGACGACGACAACGGCGCGCTGTCCGCGCTCACGCGCGCGGCCACGCTGCTGCAGAACTGCGAGCACATCGAGCCCGAGTTCCGCAACCTGGGCGAAGTGCTCGCGTCCTGCGTGGCGCAGGCCTCCGACGCGGCCCATTCGCTGCACGGCTACCTGCGCGACGCCGAAGCCGATCCGCAAAGCCTGGCCGAACTCGACGAGCGCATGGGTTCGTGGATGTCGCTCGCGCGCCGCTACAAGCGCACGCCGGCCGACCTGCCGGCGCTGCTGGCCGGCTGGCAGGCCGAGCTGCAGGCACTCGACGCGCAAAGCGACCTCGAAGGCCTGGAGCGCGCCGAACAGAACGCGCAGCAGGCCTACATGAAGGAAGCGAAGGCGCTCGGCAAGTCGCGCAAGCAGGCGGCGCCGCGCCTGGCCCAAGCCGTCACTGAAGCGATGCAGGGCCTGGGCATGCAGGGCGGCCGCTTCGAAGTCGAACTGCAGCCGCTGGCACAGCCCGGCCGCGCCGGCCTCGAAGACGTGGCCTTCCTCGTGGCTGGCCACACGGGCAGCACGCCGCGCGCCATCGGCAAGGTGGCGTCGGGCGGCGAGCTATCGCGCATCGCGCTGGCCATCGCCGTGACGACCAGCCAGCTCGGCGCCGCGCAGACGCTGATCTTCGACGAGGTGGACGCCGGTGTCGGCGGCGCCGTCGCCGAAACGGTCGGCCGCCTGATGAAGCAACTCGGCCGCGACCGCCAGGTGCTGGCCGTGACCCACCTGCCCCAGGTGGCCGCGTGTGCCGACCACCACCTCGTGGTGGCCAAGCGCCAGACCGCGGCGGCCGGCAAGGAAGGCCCACGCACCGAGAGCGGCGTGTCGCGCCTGGACGACGACAACCGCGCCCGGGAAATCGCCCGCATGCTGGGCGGCGAAAAGGTCTCGCAGACTTCGCTTGCGCACGCACGCGAGATGCTCGGCCACCAGACCGCTTCGGCGACCGCGCCATGAGCCTGGACCTCGTACTCATCACGGGCATGTCGGGTTCCGGCAAGTCGGTGGCCCTGCACGCGCTGGAAGACGCGGGCTACTACTGCGTCGACAACCTGCCGCCCGAGCTGCTGACGTCGTTCATCGCCCTGCAGCACGAGCAGCAGGCCACGCGCGTGGCCATTGCGATGGACGTGCGCAGCGGTGTGTCGCTACCGATCGTCCCGCAGCAGCTGGAGGCGCTGCGGCGCGACGGCGACATTTCTCTGCGCTCGCTGTTCCTCGACGCGACCACCGACGCGCTGCTGCGCCGCTACTCTGAAACGCGCCGCCGCCATCCGCTGTCGCGCCAGGAGGGCCGCACCGACGTGCCCGAGCAGCACCGGGTGCTGATGCAGGCCATCGAGCTGGAGCGCGAGTTGCTGGCCGACCTGCGCGACGGCGCCGACGTGATCGACACCAGCCTGATCCGGCCGGCGCAGCTGCAGAGCTACATCAAGTCGCTGATCTCGGCGCCGCAGAGCGCGCTGACGCTGGTGTTCGAGTCGTTCGCGTTCAAGCGCGGCGTGCCGCTCGATGCCGACTACGTGTTCGACGTGCGCATGCTGCCCAACCCGCACTACGTGCCCGCGCTGCGCCCGCTCACGGGCCGCGACGAACCGGTGATCGAATGGCTGCGCGAACACGACGATGTGGCGCGCATGTACGACGACATCGAACAGTTCCTGTCGCACTGGCTCGACGCGCTGGCGCGCGACCATCGCAGCTACGTGACGGTGGCCATCGGCTGCACCGGCGGGCAGCACCGTTCGGTGTTCCTGGTCGAGCAGCTGGCGCGGTTGTTCGGCGCCCGCTGGGGTGCGCTCAAGCGGCACCGCGAGCTCGACGCGACCTGACGAGACTTACGGCGCCTCGCTGCTCTCCAGCAGCTTGCGCACCGGCGCCGGCAGGCCCAGCCGGCCCCATTCCTGCGCCTCGACCCAGCGCGCCCCCTCGCCTTGCGGCTGCGCGCCTTCGAGCAGCACCGGGTGCAGGTGCAGATCCTTGTGGGTCAGCACATGCACGAAAGCCGGCAGGTCTTTCACGCCGCGTTGCGCCTTCGGCGGCAGCGCGGCGAGCAGGTCGTCGCGGCTGTCGAACACCGGCAGGCAATAGAGCCCCGCCCAGATGCCCTTGGCCGGCCGCTTCTCCAGCCACACACGGCCTTGCGCATCGCGCGCCAGCAGCAGCCAGAGCGACTGCGCGCTGCGCTTGAGCTTGCGAGTCTTGACGGGGTAACGCTCGGGCGCGCCTTCGCGCAAGCCCACGCAGGTCTTGTCGACCGGGCAGATCATGCAGCTCGGCTTGCGCGGCAGGCAGACCGTGGCCCCCAGGTCCATGAGCCCCTGCGTGTAGTGCGCGATGGCTTCGCGCTGCTCGGCGGGCGGCAGCAATTGCGTTGCCAGGTCCCACAGCGCGCGCTCCTGCGCCGACGACGACATGTCGCCGGCAAAGCCGAGCACGCGCGTCAGCACGCGCTTGACGTTGCCGTCGAGGATGGCGACGCGTTCGCCGAAGCAGAAGGCGGCAATCGCGGCGGCCGTGGAGCGCCCGATGCCGGGCAAGGTCACCAGCTCTTCGGCCGTGCGCGGAAACTCGCCGCCGAAGCGCGCGACCACGTCCTGCGCGCAGCGGTGCATGTTGCGCGCGCGGCTGTAGTAGCCCAGGCCGCTCCAGAGGCCGAACACCTCGTCTTCGGTGCCGGCGGCCAGCGCCTTCACATCCGGAAATCGTTCGAGAAAGCGCGCGAAGTAGCCGAGCACGTCGTCACTTGCGTCTGCTGGAGCATCACCTCCGACAGCCACACGCGGTACGGGTCGCGCGTGTTCTGCCACGGCAGCTGGCTGCGGCCGTGGCTGCGTTGCCAGGCCACGACCTGCGCGGCGAAGTCGGGGGGCAATCGAAGGGTCGCCGCCGCCGTGGAGGCGGAACGCTCAGGCCGCACGCAGTTCGCCGACAGCCGCAGCAGCGTCCTGCGGCTTGCCTTGCTGCGTGATGAGCGTGGTGAACTCGCGCAGGCGCAGATGCAGCTCGGCCAGGTTGCTCTCTTGCGCGGCCAGCTCGAGCAGCCGCTCGTCGAGGTTGCCCGCCGCGCTCTGGATGCGCTCGATCGCTTCGATGCGCTTGCTGAAATTGCGACGCCGCTCCTTCAGCTGCGCATCGATCTGCGCGCTCGCGCCCTTGCTCCAGCGCTCGACCTCGGTCATGGCGGCTTCGTTGACGAGCCGAAGCCGGCTGGCCAGCGCGCGCACCAGCTTGTCGCAGAAGTCGGCCTGCGCAAGCTTCAGCAGGTTGCCCACGCCCAGGTAGTGGATGTGGCTGCGTTCGATCTGGCTCAGCTCCTGCTCGAAGCCCGTGAGGTCAGGCTCGGCCGGCGCCTGCAAGGTAAAGCCCTGCTCGGCGTTGAGCTGGCGGAAGGTGGCGTGCAGCATCGACTGGATCTCGGCCGTGGTCGCCTGCACTTCGCGCAGGTTGTTGCGCAGCGAGTCGAAGGTCTCGGCGTACACCTTGCGCACATTGAACTTGACGCCGGGGCGCTTGAGCGCCGCCGACAGCCGCACCATGTCGGCCTTGAGCGCGGTGCGCCCGAGCACGGCATACACCTCGCGCAGCAGCTTGCCCTGCACCGAACGCAGCGCCAGGATGCGCGTGTTGCTGCCTTCGAACTCGGCGTGCTCCTGGTCGATGCGCGCGCGCATGTGGCGGATCACCGAAACGTTCTTGCCGCGCAGCCCCTGCAGCTCGAGCGCCTGCTCGGACAGGTCGCGCTGCCGCACTTTGAGGATGCGTTCGGCCTCGGTGCGCAGCGAGGTCATGCCGGCATCGACCGCGAGCCGCAGCATGGTTTCGCGCTTGCCGAGCACGCCTTCGCCCAGCAGGGCTTCGAGCGCCGGCAGGCGGCTGGCCTCGAGCAGCGGCACGTCGCGCTGGATCTTGGCCTGCAGGCCCTTCTGCGCCGACACCGGCAGCACCTGCGCCAGCGGCACTTCGAGCAGGCGGGCCGCGCTGTCGCGCTGGCGCTCGATCTGCTGTGCGATCTGCGCGGGCGTGCTCAGCGTGTCCCACATGGTGTCAATCTTGTTGAGCACCACGAAGCGCGTGTTGTTGCCCTCGTCCTCGGTAATGAGGTGTTCGCGCCAGATCGACAGGTCGGAGCGCGTGACGCCGGTTTCGGCGCCCAGGATGAAGACGACCGCGTGCGCCTGCGGAATCAGGCTCACCGTGAGCTCGGGCTCGGCGCCAATCGCGTTCAGGCCCGGGGTGTCGAGAATCACCAGCCCCTGCTCCAGCAGCGGGTGCGGCATGTTCAGCACCGCATGGCGCCAGCGCGGAATCTCGACGCGGCCCTCGGTGTCCTGCACCGGGTTGTCGTCGGGCGTTTCGTCGTTCCAGAAACCCAGCGTGCGGGCTTCGTCCTTGGCGACCCAGCGCACCTCGGCCACCTTGCCCATGGCCTGCGCCAGTTGCTCGGCGTTGCTCACGTCGATGGCGATCTCGGTCCAGCGCGAAGGCTTCTCGCGCCAGTGGGCGAGCGAGTGCGGCTCCAGGCGGGTCTCGATGGGCAGCAGGCGCAGCTTCGGCGACAGGGCGGGGTCGTAGCCCAGCTCGGTCGGGCACATCGTCGTGCGGCCCGCGCTCGCGGGCATGATGCGCCGCCCGTAGCCGGCAAAGAAGATGGCGTTGATCAGCTCCGACTTGCCGCGCGAGAACTCCGCGACGAAGGCGACCATGACCTTGCTGGTGCGGATCTGCGTTTCGAGGCCGCGCAGGCGCTCGGCCACCGCCTGGTCGAGCAGCTCGTTCTCTGTCAGCCAGCGGGACAGCCACTGCAGCCGGCGGGCGAAGTTGCTCCGCCAGGCACCGTGCTGATCGAGTTGTTGGTTGAAAGAGCGGCTCAAGGGAAATATGTAAGGATTAGCTTACAAATATAGCATCGGGAGGCGTGCAACAACCGTTTCCGGGGCATTCCATTCGCGGCGCGGGACGGCTACTTCTGGCAATTGGGGCAGTAGTAGGTGGAGCGCTGGCCCTGCTTGAGCAGGCGAATCGGCGTTGCACAAACCCGACAAGGCTCGCCGGCCCGGCCGTAGACGGTCGCCTCGAGCTGGAAATAACCGTTCTGGCCGTCGATGTTCGAGAAGTCGCGCAGCGTGCTGCCGCCCTTCTCGACCGCGCGCGCCAGGATCTCGCGCACCGCCGCATGCAGCTTGGCCGCGCGCGGCCGGCTGATGCGCGCCGCCGACAGCGTGGGCCGGATGCCGGCCTGGAACAGCGCCTCCGACGCATAGATGTTGCCCACGCCCACCACCACGTCGCCCGCCAGCAGCACCTGCTTGACGGCCGTCTTGCGCTTCTTGAGGCCGGCATGAAAGACGTCGAGGTCGAAGTCCTCGCCCAGCGGCTCCATGCCCAGGCCGCCGAGCAGCTTGATGGCCCAGGGCGCGTCTTCGTTCTCCACATAGACCACGGCGCCGAAGCGCCTCGGGTCGTTCAGCCGCAGGGTGCCGAGGTCGGTCGCGAGGTCGAAGTGGTCGTGCGCGTCGGGCGGCGGCAGCACCTTGTCGAAACGCAGGCTGCCCGACATGCCCAGGTGCAGCAGCAGGATGCCGCGGTCCAGGTCGATCAGCAGGTATTTGCCGCGCCGGCGCACCTGCAGCACGCGCCTGCCCACCAGCGCTTCGGGCAGCACCATCAGGGCCCAGCGCAAGGGTTTGCCGATGCGCACCGCGTCGATGCGCGCGCCCGCGATGCGGTCGGCAATGCCGCGCCGGGTGACTTCGACTTCGGGTAATTCGGGCATGAAAAGTAAATCTCCGGCAAATGCGAACGGCGACGAAGCCCCACGCGGCGCACGTTCAAAAGCTGGATTATTATGGTCGGATGAACCTTCCGCCCCGCCGACACCGCCTTGCGGCGGCCGCGTCTTTAGTCTTGCTGGCCTGCGCGGTTCACGCGCAAACCACCGATCCCGCAGCGCCCACCAGCCCCGCGCCCGTCATCGAACGGTCCGCCCCGGCCAAGCCCGCAATCCGGCCGCGCGCCGTGGCCGCCAAGGCCGCCGCCGAGCCCGCGCCGCAGCCGTCGGCGCTCACCGCCGACCTGTTCTACGAAATCCTGATGGGCGAGATGACCACTCGCTCCGGCGACCCCGGCTCCGGCTACGCGCTGGTGCTCGACGCCGCACGCCGCCTGCGCGACGGCAAGCTGTTCCAGCGCGCGGTCGAGATCGCGCTGCAATCGCGCTCCGGCGACGCGGCGCTGGCGGCAGCCCGTGCCTGGCAGGAAACGCTGCCCGCCTCGCGCGACGCGCGGCGCATCGAACTGCAGATCCTGATCGCGCTCAACCGCATCGGTGAAACGGTCGAGCCGCTGCGCGCCGAAGTCGCGGCCACCTCGCAGATCGAACGCCCGCTGCTGATGGCCGTGATCGCGCGCAACTACTCGCGCGCCACGGACAAGAAGCTGGCCGCGTCGGTGGTCGAGCAGGCGCTGTCCGACGAACTGAAGAACCCGGTCACCGGCGGCCTGGCATGGGCCACCGCCGGCCGGCTGCGCCTGAACGCGGGCGATGCCTCCGGCGCGCTGGAAGCCGCGCGCAAGGGCCAGGACATCGATCCGGCGTCCGATGCCCCGGCCGCGCTGGCGCTCGAGATGATCGACCCCGGCCAGCCGCTGGCCGAGCCCATCGTCACGCGCTTCCTGAACAACAACCCCAAGGCCGCGCCCGACCTGCGCATCGCCTATGCGCGCGTGCTGGTCGAGAACCGGCGTTTTGCCGACGCGGCCACGCAGCTGCAGGCGCTGACCACGCAGCGCCCCGAACTGCCCGAGCCGTGGCTGCTGCTCGGCAGCCTGCAGATGCAGGCCAAGCAGGACGCGGCCGCCGAGACTTCGCTCAAGCGCTTCATCGAACTCACGGCCAGCCCGGCCAAGGACGCCGGCGATGCGGTCGACCGCAAGCGCACGGTGTCGCAGGCCTACTTCGCGCTGTCGCAACTGGCGGAGCGCCGCAAGGACTTCACGGCCGCCGAGCGCTGGCTCTCGCGCGTCGACGGCGCCGATGAAATCGTGGCCGCGCAGACCCGCCGCGCGGCCCTGCTCGCACGCCAGGGCAAGCTGCCGCAGGCGCGCGAACTCATCCGCGCCCTGCCCGAGCGCACCGCCGACGACAAGAAGCAGAAGTTCCTCGCCGAGGTGCAGTTGCTGCGCGACGCCAAGCAGTACCAGGCCGCCTACGACATGCTGGCGCAGGCCTCGGCCGCCGCGCCGGACGACGCCGACCTCGTCTATGACCAGTCGATGGTCGCCGAGAAGCTCAACCGCCTCGACGACATGGAGCGCCTGCTGCGCCGGCTCATCGAGCTCAAGCCCGACAACCAGAACGCCTACAACGCACTGGGCTATTCGTTCGCCGATCGCAAGATCCGGCTCGACGAGGCGCGCACGCTGATCCAGAAGGCGGTGCAGCTGGCGCCGGACGATCCGTTCATTGCCGACAGCCTGGGCTGGGTCGAGTTCCGCCTCGGCAACACGAACGAGGCGATCCGCATCCTCGAAGCGGCCTACAAGACGCGCCCCGATCCCGAGATCGGCGCGCACTTCGGCGAAGTGCTGTGGAGCACCGGCCAGAAAGACCGCGCGATCACGATCTGGAAGGAAGCCCTGCTGAGCGACGCCGAGAACGAAACGCTGCAGGAGACGCTCAAGCGCCTGCGCGTGAAGCCCTGAACATGGCGCTGGCACGGGCGCTTTCGCCGCAACACATCGACCTCGGCCGTCGCACGCTCCTGGCGGCGGGCGGCGCCGCGCTGCTTGTCCTGGCGGGCTGCGCGCAGCTGTCGGGCGGCGGCGCCAAGGCGCCCGCGACCTCGGACAGCTGGAACGGCCGCATGTCGCTTCGCATCGAGAGCGAGCCGGTGCAGACCTTTGCCGCGCTGTTCGAGTTGCGCGGCTCCGCCGAAGCCGGCGACCTCACCTTGACCACGCCCATCGGCAGCACGCTCGCGCAGCTTCACTGGGCACCGGGCGAAGCGCTGCTGAAAGACGGCAGCCACACACGGCGCTTCGACTCGGTCGATGCGTTGATCGAAGCGGCCACGGGCGCCGCCATTCCGGTGGGCGCGTTGTTCGGCTGGCTGGCGGGCCGCAACGAGTCCGTGCCCGGCTGGAAGCCCGACCTCGGGCAGCTCGCCAACGGCCGGCTGGCGGCGGTTCGCGAATCGCCGAGCCCGCGGGCCGACCTGCGCATCGTGTTCGAACGGTCATGAAGGCGATCTACGACCTTCCCGCGCCGGCCAAGCTCAACCTCTTCCTGCACATCACCGGCCGCCGCGACGACGGCTACCACCTGCTGCAATCGGTCTTCATGCTGATCGACTGGTGCGACACATTGCATGTCGAGTTGCGCCGCGACGGCCAACTGAGCCGCGAAGACCTGACGACCGAACTGCCGGCCGACGACCTGGTCATTCGCGCCGCGCGCGCCCTGCAGGCATTCGCGGCTCCGGGCCAGGGCGCGCACATCGGCGTGGCCAAGCACGTGCCGGCGCAGGCGGGCATGGGCGGCGGCTCATCGGACGCCGCCACCTGCCTGCTCGCGCTGAACCGCCTGTGGGGGCTGAACCTGCCGCTGTCGCGCCTGGCCCACATCGGGCTGAAGCTCGGCGCCGACGTTCCTTTCTTCCTCGGTGGCCACAATGCGTGGGTCGAGGGCGTCGGGGAGCTGCTGACACCGGTTACACTCCCTCCCGCGCATTTCGCGGTGGTCAAACCACCCGAGGGGCTCGATACCCGATTAATTTTTTCAGCAACAGATCTTGAACGTTCAACTCCTGTTGCTATAATCACAGGCTTTGCTGCACAGAGCGAATCGCTCGAAGCGACAAGCCAGAGAATCTCGGTTTTGAGCGACTCGGTTTTCGACTTCGGTCGCAACGACCTGCAGCCGGTTGCACAGCGGCTTTGCCCCGCGGTCACCGACGCCATCGAATGGCTCGGCGCCCAAGGGTTGAAGGCACGAATGACCGGCTCCGGAAGTTCGGTGTTCGCGAAACTGCCGCAAGCGCCGCACGAAGCGGAACTGCCGCAAGCCCCCGAGGGCTGGCAGGTTCGTCAATGCGGCAACCTGGAAGTTCATCCACTGTGTGGGTGGGCAACCTGAAGATAGTCGGATCGTTCATTCGGTTCGACGCGACATATATCGGTTGATGGTGAAAACCATCGACCTGTGTAGGGGAGTCGCCAAGCTGGTTAAGGCACTGGATTTTGATTCCAGCATGCAAAGGTTCGAATCCTTTCTCCCCTGCCAAATCTTCAAAGACTGCGGCCCAACGGCCGCAGTCTTCGTTTGCAGCCCACCCGCTGCAATAATCGGCGACCCACCGGTCGCCACGCATCACAAACCTTTTGGCGGCTTTCTCAGCCAATTCGCACTGCCGGGACGCGCTCATGCAGGCCAACCACCCTGATTTCATGGTTTTCACCGGCAACGCCAATCCTGGCCTTGCCGCGGAAATCGCGCACAACCTCGGCACGTCGCTGGGCGCCGCCCGCGTCGGCCGTTTCTCCGATGGTGAAGTCACCGTCGAGATCAACCAGAACGTCCGGGCCCGCGATGTGTTCGTCGTGCAGTCGACCTGCGCGCCGACCAACGAAAACCTGATGGAACTGCTGATCATGGTCGACGCGCTCAAGCGCGCTTCGGCCGAACGCATCAGCGCCGTGATCCCCTACTTCGGCTATGCCCGCCAGGACCGCCGCCCGCGCTCCAGCCGCGTGCCGATCTCGGCCAAGGTCGTGGCCAACCTGCTGGAAACCGTCGGCGTCGAGCGCGTGCTCACGATGGACCTGCACGCCGACCAGATCCAGGGCTTCTTCGACATTCCGGTCGACAACATCTACGCCTCGCCGGTTCTGCTGGGCGACCTGCGCGCCAAGAACTACGAAGACCTGATCGTGGTCTCGCCCGACGTCGGCGGCGTGGTCCGTGCCCGCGCGCTGGCCAAGCAACTGAACTGCGACCTCGCCATCATCGACAAGCGCCGGCCGAAGGCCAACGTCAGCGAAGTCATGAACGTCATCGGCGAAATCGACGGCCGCAACTGCGTGATCATGGACGACATGATCGACACGGCCGGCACGCTGGTCAAAGCGGCCGAAGTGCTGAAAGAGCGCGGCGCCAAGAGCGTCTACGCCTACTGCACGCACCCGATCTTCTCGGGCCCGGCCATCGAGCGCATCACGCAGGGCTCGGCCCTGGACGAAGTGGTCGTGACCAACACCATTCCCCTTTCCGACGCGGCCCTGGCCTGCGGAAAGATCCGCCAGCTCTCCGTGGCACCGCTGATCGCCGAAACGATCCAGCGCATTGCCAAGGGCGAGTCGGTGATGAGTTTGTTCTCGGACCAGGACAACCTGTTCTGATCTGAGCAAAAAGCGGGCGCCTCTCCAATTTCGGACAGGCGCCCTTGTTGAACCGGAGTCTCACTGGTCGCGGTGGACTCTCACAGGAGCTAACTATGAAATTCGTCGCTTTTGAGCGCGCAAAGCAGGGCACGGGTGCGAGCCGCCGTCTCCGCATCTCGGGCAAGACCCCCGGTATCGTCTACGGTGGCGACACCCAGCCGCAACTGATCGAGATCGATCACAACGCGCTGTGGCACGCCCTGAAGAAGGAAGCCTTCCACGCGAGCGTGCTCGAGATGGAAATCGACGGCGCTGTCAGCAAGGTCCTGCTGCGCGACGTGCAATACCACCCGTTCCGCCAGCTGGTGCAACACATCGACTTCCAACGCGTCGATGCCAAGACCCGCATGACCATGAAGGTGCCGCTGCACTTCAAGGGTGAAGAAGAATCCGAAGCCGTCAAGATCGACCTGAACCTGGTCAACCACGTGACGACCGAACTCGAACTGAACTGCCTGCCGAGCGATCTGCCCGAGTTCATCGAAGTCGACCTGTCGGGCCTGAAGAAGAACGGCACCGTCACGCTGAAGGACATCAAGCTGCCCAAGGGCGTGAAGTGGGTCAGCCACGGCAAGGTCAACCCGGTGCTGGCTTCGGCCGTGTCGCCGGCGGCTGAAGAAGTCGACGCTCCCGCCGAAGGCGCTGCCGATGCAGCCGCCGCCGCACCGGCCGGCAAGGGTGGCAAGGCTGCTCCGGCTGCCAAGACCCCCGCCGCGAAGACTGCCAAGAAGTAATCTTCTTTCGCATCCGCTGCTGCAGAAGGCCCGCCCCGTGCGGGCCTTCTGCTTTTTCGGGGCGAGATAATCCCAACCATGATCAAGCTGTTCGTCGGCCTCGGAAACCCGGGCCCAGAGTACGAAGCCACGCGGCACAACGCGGGCTTCTGGTGGATCGACGCCCTGGCGCGCGACTGGAAACTCAACCTCGTGCCCGAGCGCGGCTACCACGGCCTCGCGGCGCGCGCGAGCATCGGCGGCCAGAGCATCTGGCTGCTGGAGCCGCAGACCTTCATGAACCTGTCGGGCAAGTCGGTGGCCGCGCTCGCGCGCTTCTTCAAGATCGCGCCCGAAGAAATCCTCGTAGTGCACGACGAACTCGACGTGGTGCCCGGCCAGGCCAAGCTCAAGTTCGGCGGCAGCCATGCCGGCCACAACGGCCTGCGCGACATCCACGCGCAACTCGGCACCGGCGACTACTGGCGACTGCGCCTGGGCATCGGCCACCCCGGCGTGAAGTCGGAGGTGGTCAACTGGGTGCTCAAGAAGCCGCTGAAGGAACAACGCGAAGCCATCGAGGACGCGATCGTCCGCACGCTGCATGCGACACCCGCGCTGGTCGCGGGCGAGATGGAAAAGGCAACGCTGCTGATTCACACGAGCAAACCGCCCCGGCCCAAACCGCCGCGGCGGGAGCCCGGCGACGAGGGCACGCCTGCCGCCACCTAGCCGGCCACCGGAGCGCAGGGAGGGAGAGAAACAAAAATGAGAAAGACGAGAACAAGAACAGGCGCCTGGAAGATCGGGATTGCTATATTTTCAATAGCAACCTGCATCCATTCCACAGGCGTTCTCGCGCAGGAAGGCTCAGGCAAGACCTGGCGTTGCGGCAACAGCTACGCCGACCGCCCCTGCGAAGGCGGCAAGACGGTGCGGGTGGACGACAACCGCAGCACGCAGGACCGGCAGGCCGCCGACGCCGCCACGCGCAGCGTCAGAACCCAGGCCGACCAGATGGAGCGCAGCCGCCTGGCGCAGGAAAAAGCCGCCTACGACCGCGACCAGCGGGCGGCGCGCGAAGGCCGAAGCGCCGCCCTTGCCGAACGGCGGCTCGCGTTGGCCGAGCAAAGAGAACGGGAGCACGCCCGCAAGTCGGCCGCCGAGCCGCGCAAGCCCAGCGCGAGTTTCAAGGGCGCCCCGGCCGACAAGCTGGCCAGCGACGCGCCCAAGAAGAGAAAGAAGCGAAAGTCCGCCGGCTCAGACGCCGCTTGATGCAGCAGCGGCCGTCGTCACCTTGATGGCCGTGAGACGCTGGTACTTCTGCATCAGCGTCTCGCGGCTTTCCACATGCTCGGGGTTCAGCGGAATGCAGGCCACCGGGCAGATCTGCACGCACTGCGGCTCGTCGAAGTGGCCGACGCATTCGGTGCACTTGTGCGGGTCGATCTCGTAGAACGCCTCGCCCATGTAGATCGCATCGTTCGGGCACTCGGGCTCGCAGACATCGCAGTTGATGCATTCGTCGGTGATCATGAGGGCCATCCCCCGATTATCGCGGGACCGCGCGGGCAAGCCGCCGGTGAATGACAAAGGCCACATTCAGGGCACACTTGTTGCAGGAGTCAGTTATGCTGCGCCCCGCCCCATGAGCCTGTTTCTACTAAAGCGCCTTGCCACGCTGATCGGCACCTTGATCGGCGCCTCGGTCATCGTCTTCCTCGTCCTGGAGATCCTGCCCGGCAACGCCGCGCAGATGCTCATGGGCCCCGATGCCTCGCCCGACGCGGTGGCCGCCCTTGCCACCAAGCTGGGCCTCGACCAGCCCGCGTGGACCCGCTACTGGCACTGGATCGGCGGCCTGCTCACCGGCAACCTCGGCGACAGCTACGCCTATAGCTCGCCCGTGCTCGACCTGATCCTCGAACGCCTCGCGCTGACCGTACCGCTGGCCCTGCTCGCCATGGCCATCACGACCGTGCTCGCGCTGCTGGTGGGCGTGACGGCGGCCGCGCGCCACAACAAGCTCGGCGACGTGGGCCTCATGGGCATGGCCCAGGTCGGTATCGCCATTCCGAATTTCTGGTTCGCGATTCTGCTGATCCTGGTGTTCTCGGTGCAGCTGCAGTGGTTCTCGGCCGGCGGCTTCGAGGGCTGGGGCGACGGCTTCTTCGCGGGCATCAAGTCGCTGCTGCTGCCCGCCCTTTCGCTGGCCGTGGTGCAGGCCGCGATCCTGGCGCGCATCACGCGCTCGGCCGTGCTCGAGGTGATGCGCGAAGACTTCGTGCGCACCGCGCGCGCCAAGGGCGTGTCGCAGCGCATGGTGCTGTGGACCCACGTGCTGCGCAACGCCATGATCCCCGTCATCACCGTGATGGGCATGCAGTTCTCCGAACTGCTGGCCGGCACCATCGTGGTCGAGAACGTGTTCTATCTTCCCGGCCTCGGCCGCCTCATCTTCCAGGCCATCAGCAACCGCGACCTGATCGTGGTGCGCAACTGCGTGATGCTGCTCGCCGCGCTCGTGGTCATCGTGAACTTCGTGGTCGATGTGCTCTATGCCGTGATCGACCCGCGCATCAAGGCGAGCGACATATGAGCACCGTCACCGCCCCCAGCGCCGCCGCGCTCACGGTGCCGGGCTTCTGGCGCCGCGCGCTGCACCACCGCAGCTTCGTGCTGGGCGGCGTGCTGACGCTGCTGCTGTTGCTGGCCGCTGCCGTCTCGCTCGTGTGGACGCCCTGGTCGCCCTACGACATGGACATGGCCAACAAGCTCAAGCCGCCGTCGGGCGCGCATTGGCTGGGCACCGACACCTACGGGCGTGACGTGGCCTCGCTGCTGCTGGTGGGCGCGCGCGCGTCGATCCTCGTGGGCGTCATTGCCGTGGGCATCGGCCTCGTGGTCGGCACCGCGCTGGGCCTGCTCGCGGCCGCCAGGCGCGGCTGGGTCGAGGAAGCCATCATGCGGCTCACCGACTTCTCGCTCGCGTTCCCTGCCATCCTGTCGGCCATCATGATGACGGCCGTGTTCGGCGCGGGCATCGTCAACGCGATCATCGCGATCGGCATCTACAACATTCCCACGTTCGCGCGCATCACGCGCGCATCGGCCAATGCCATCTGGTCGCGCGAGTACGTGGCCGCCGCGCGCGCTGCGGCAAGGGCCAGTTCGCCATCACCATGCAGCACGTGCTGCCGAACATCTCGGCCGTGCTGATCGTGCAGATCACCATCCGCTTCGCCATCGCCATCCTCGCGGAAGCCGCCCTCTCGTACCTCGGCCTGGGCACGCAGCCGCCGCAGCCGTCGTGGGGCCGCATGCTCAGCGAAGCGCAGACGATGATGTTCCAGTCGCCCCTGCTCGCGGTGTTCCCCGGCATGGCGATCGCGTTCGCGGTGCTCGGCCTGAACCTGCTGGGCGACGGCCTGCGCGACTTGCTCGACCCGCGCCTTGCGCGCGCAAGGTAAGCCCATGCCCCTTCTCGAAGTCAACAACCTCCACATCGGCCTGCAGACCCAGCGCGGGCCGGCGCAGGCCGTGCGCGGCGTGTCGTTCTCGCTGGAGCGCGGCGAAACGCTGGGCATCGTCGGCGAGTCGGGTTGCGGCAAATCGATCACCGTGATGTCGCTGATGGGCCTGCTGCCCGCCAGCGCCGACGTCACGGGCAGCATCAAGTTCGATGGCACCGAGCTGGTCGGCCGCGACGAAAAATCCATGTGCCAGATCCGCGGCAACCGCATCGGCATGATCTTCCAGGAGCCGATGACGGCGCTGAACCCGGTGCATACCATCGCGCGCCAGGTCGGCGAACCGCTGCGGCTGCATCGCGGCCTGTCGAAGGCCGAAGCGCGCAAGGAAGTGCTCGCGCTGCTGGAGCGCGTGGGCATTCCCGACGCCGCATCGCGCCTGGACGCGTACCCGCACCAGTTCTCCGGCGGCCAGCGCCAGCGCATCGGCATCGCCATGGCGCTGGCTTGCGGCCCCGACCTGCTGATTGCCGACGAGCCCACCACCGCGCTCGATGTCACCATCCAGAAGCAGATCCTCGAACTCATCCAGGGCCTCGTGGCCGAGCGCGGCATGGCGCTGATCTTGATCTCGCACGACCTGGGCGTGATTGCGCAGACCGTCTCGAAGATGCTCGTGATGTACGGCGGCAGCGTGGTCGAGAGCGGGCCGACCGAGGCCGTGTTCGCGCGCCGCGCCCACCCCTACACGCAGGGCCTGTTCGCCGCGCGCCCCGCCATCGGCGCGCCGCGCGGCCTGCGCCTGGCCACGATCAAGGGCAGCGTGCCCGAGCTGGTCGACCTGCCCAAGGGGTGCCCGTTCGCGGGCCGCTGCAGCTACACCGTCGACGCCTGCCACACCACGCGGCCACCGGCCACGATGCTGCCGCACGACCACGCGGTGCGCTGCATCCGGCTCGAAGACATCGCGACCGAAGTCGCTACGGCCTCATGAGCGAGAACACCACCGCCGCGCCGCTGCTGCAGGTCACCGACCTCGTGCGGCACTACGCGTTGCCGCGCGAAAAACTCTTCGGCCCTCCGCCGACGGTGAAGGCGCTCAACGGCGTGAGCTTCGAGGTGCAGGCCGGCCAGAGCATGGGCATCGTCGGTGAATCGGGCTCGGGCAAGTCGACCATCGCGCGCCTGGTGATGGCGCTCGACGTGCCGACTTCGGGCAGCGTGCGCCTCGAAGGCCGCGACCTGCACACGCTGCCCAGGGCCGAACTGCGCAATGCGCGGCGCGACTTCCAGATGGTGTTCCAGGACCCCTACGGTTCGCTCGACCCGCGCCAGACCGTGGCGCGCATCGTCGCCGAGCCGCTCGAAGCGCTGGCCGAAACCAGCCGCGCCGAGCAGCGCGAGCGCGCATCCGAAGCGCTCGCCGCCGTCGGCCTGCGCACCACCGACATGGACAAGTACCCGCACGAGTTCTCGGGCGGGCAGCGCCAGCGCATCGCCATTGCGCGCGCGCTCATCACGCGCCCCAAGCTCATCGTGGCCGACGAGCCCGTGAGCGCGCTCGACGTGTCGGTGCAGGCCCAGGTGCTCAACCTCATGCAAGACCTGCAGCAGCAGTTCGGCATCAGCTACCTGCTCATCAGCCACGACCTCGCGGTGGTCAACCACCTGTGCGACGACGTGTGCGTGGTGTGGAAGGGCAAGATCGTCGAGCAGGGCCCGCCGGCCGAACTCTTCCAGCACGCGCGGCACCCCTACACGCGCACGCTGCTCGAAGCCGTGCCGCGCACGCCCGCCGGCGGCACGCTGCTGCCGGCCTGACATCGGCGTGCGCGGGCCGCGCCTAGGATGAGTAGGTCATAAGCATCTGGTTGCGCCAAGGCCATCACCTCGCGGATGATGCTTGCCCCTTGTTCCGTGGACTTTGCTTCATGCTCAAACGACGCACCCTGCTCGCCACCGGCGCCGCCGCCCTCGCACCGCTGGTGCTGCCGACCCATGCGCTTGCGCAAAGAAAAAAAGACGCACTGGTGATCGGCCTCACCCTCGAGCCCACGGGCCTGGACCCCACGGCCAAGGCCGGCGCCGAGATTGCCGAGGTGGTGCTCTACACGGTGTTCGAAACGCTCACCAAGATCAACGCCGACAGCAGCGTCACGCCCTTGCTGGCCGAGAGCTGGGAGATCTCTCCCGACCTGAAGACCTACACCTTCAGGCTCAAGCGCGGCGTCAAGTTCCAGAACGGCGAGCCCTTCAACGCGCAGAGCGTGAAGTTCTCGTTCGAGCGCGCGGCCGCGGCCAACAGCACCAACAAGGACAAGCGCACCTTCACCAACATCGCGGTGCAGGTGCTCGACGATCACACCGTGGTGCTCATCAACAAGGAGGTCGAGCCCGACCTGCTGTTCCTGCTGGGCCAGGCCTCCGCGATCCTGGTCGAGCCGAAGACCGTCGAGACCAATGCCACCAAACCCGTGGGCACCGGCCCCTACAGGCTCGACAACTGGGCCAAGGCTCGAGCATCGTTCTGGCCAAGTGGGACGGCTTTCGCAATGCCGACGCGGTGCAGATCCGCAAGGCCAGCTTCCGCTTCATCTCGGAGCCGGCCGCGCAGACCGCCGCGCTGCTGTCGAACGACATCGACCTGTTCCCGCACGCCTCGGTGTCGCGCAGCCTGTCGCAGTTCCAGAACGACAAGCGCTTCCAGATCGTGTTCAACGCCTCGCTCGGCAAGACCATCCTGGCCATCAACAACAAGCGCAAGCCGCTGGACGACGTGCGCGTGCGCCGCGCCATCTCGGCGGCCATCGACCGCAAGGCCGTGATCGAGGCCGCGGTGGACGGGCGCGGCGTGCCCATCGGCAGCCACTACGTGCCGGGCTTGCCGGGCTATGTCGACACCACCGGCGTCAACCCGTACAACATCGAGAAGGCGAAGAAGCTGCTGGCCGAGGCCGGCGTGAAGACGCCGCTCGAACTCGAGCTGGTGCTGCCGCCCCCGCCCTATGCGCGGCAAGGCGGCGAGCTGATCGCGGCGCAGCTGGCCAAGGTCGGCATCGTCGCGAAGATCCAGAACGTCGAGTGGGCGCAGTGGATCAGCGGCACCTACGGCAACAAGAACTACGACCTCTCGCTGATCCTGCACGTCGAGCCCTTCGACCTGGTGAACTACACCAAGCCGGAGTACTACTGGGGCTACCAGTCGGCCAGGTTCAACGAGACCTTCGACAAGGCGCGCAACGCCGCGCGCCCCGCCGACCGCCTGCGCTACCTCGGCGACGCGCAGCGGCTGCTGGCGGAAGACGCGGCCAACGTGTTCCTGTTCCAGCCGCAGTTCATCACCGTTGCCTCGCGCAACCTGCGTGGGCTGTGGAAGGACGCGCCGATCTTCGTGAACGACATCGCGGCGCTGTCCTGGGCCTGAGCCGGCAGGCGCGACAAGGCCCCCGGCATACGGGAACGTCCCGAGGAAAAACCGCCCCGCGGGCCGCGCACCGACGTTCCCGCTGCGAGAGAATGACCGGCTGCGCACGTGGCATCTTTCGTGCTGCGTGTCGTGTCTTTCGCGGCGTCGCGCCTCCCTTCGGGGCATGGCGCACGCCGAAGCAGTCATTCGAACCTGGCTTGTTTTTCCGGAGATCACACGTATGTTGAACCGCCGCACCCTCCTTACCACCGCTGGCGCCACTGTCGCGCTGGCCACCCCGCTCGCCGGCATGGCGCAGGGCAGGAAGGACGCCATCGTGATCGGCATGGCGCTGGAGCCGCCGGGGCTCGACCCGACCAGCGGCGCCGCCGCCGCCATCGCGGAAGTGGTGCAGTACAACATCCTGGAGACGCTCACCAAGATCAATTCCGACGGCAGCGTCACGCCCTTGCTGGCCGAGTCCTGGGAAATCTCGCCCGACCTGAAGACCTACACCTTCAAGCTCCGGCGCGGCGTGAAGTACCAGAACGGCGAGCCCTTCAACGCGGCCGCCGTCAAGTTCTCGTTCGACCGCGCCGGCGGCGAGAAGAGCACCAACAAGGACAAGCGCACCTTCTCCGCCCTCAGCACGCAGGTGGTCGACGACTACACCGTGGTGGTCATCAACAAGGAGATCGACCCCGACCTGCCCTTCGTGCTGGGCCAGGCCACGGCCGTGATCGTCGAGCCCAAGAGCGCCGAGGGCAACGCCACCAAGCCGGTGGGCACCGGCCCCTACAAGCTGGACAACTGGGCCAAGGGCTCGTCGATCACGCTGAGCAAGTGGGAGGGCTTTCGCAGCCCCGCCACCGCGAAGATCAACAAGGTCACGTTCCGCTTCATCTCCGACACCGCCGCGCAGGCCGCGGCCGTGCTGTCGGGCGACATCGACGTGTTCCCGCGCATCGGCACGCGCGTGGTGCCGCAGTTCAAGATGAACCCGCAGTTCCAGGTGATCCTGGCCGGCTCGCGCGCCAAGACCATCCTGGCGATCAACAACCGCAAGAAACCGCTGGACGACGTGCGCGTGCGCCGCGCCATCCTCGCGGCCATCGACCGCAAGGCCGTGATCGAAGGCGCGGCCGACGGCTTCGGCGTGCCCATCGGCAGCCACTACGTGCCGGGCGCGGCGGGCTATGTCGACACCACCGCCATCAACCCCTTCGACATCGAGAAGGCCAAGAAGCTGCTGGCCGAAGCCGGCGTGAAGACGCCGCTCGAGCTCAAGATGACCTTGCCCCCGCCGCCGTACGCGCGCCAGGGCGGCGAGGTGATCGTGGCCGAGCTGGCCAAGATCGGCATCGTGGTGAAGGTGCAGAACGTCGAGTGGGCGCAGTGGCTCAGCGGCACCTACGGCAACAAGGACTACGACCTGTCGATCGTCTCGCACGTCGAGCCCTTCGACCTGGGCAACTACGCCAAGTCGGACTACTACTGGGGCTACCAGTCCAAGCCCTTCGACACGCTGTTCGACAAGATCAAGAGCACCGCCAACGCCGCCGAGCGCAACAAGCTGCTCGGCGACGCGCAGAAGATGCTGGCCACCGACGCGGCCAACGGCTTCCTGTACCAGCCGCAGTTCCCGACCGTGGCCAAGAAGAACGTCAAGGGCATCTGGAAAGAGAACCCGATCTTCGTGAACGACCTGTCGGCGCTCTCGTGGGGCTGAACGAACTGAGCGCGCAGGAGCTTGCCGCGGCCTACCGCGACCGCAAGCTCTCGCCGGTGGAGGTCACGCAAGCGGTCATCGCGCAGATCGAAAGCTGGGAGCCGCACCTGCAGGCCACCTGGCTCTTCAGGCCCGAGGCCGCGCTCGAGCAGGCGCGTGCATCGGAGGCGCGCTGGCAGCGCGGCGACGCACGCGGCCCGCTCGACGGCGTGCCCGCGACCATCAAGGAAAACATCGCCACGCGCGGCGACCCGCTGCCCGCGGGCACCGCCGCCGTCGACCTCAAGCCCGCCACCGCCGACGCACCGCCGGCCGCGCGCCTGAAGGAAGCCGGCGCGGTGATCGTCAGCAAGACCACCATGCCCGACTACGGCATGTTGTCGTCGGGCCTGTCGAGTTTTCACACGCTCGCGCGCAACCCGTGGGACCTGCGGCTCACGCCGGGCGGCTCCAGCGCGGGTGCGGGCGCCGCCGCTGCGGCAGGCTACGGCCCGCTGCATCTGGGCACCGACATCGGCGGCTCGCTGCGCCTGCCCGCGAGCTGGTGCGGCGTCTTCACGCTCAAGCCGAGCCTGGGGCGCATTCCGATCGATCCGCCTTATATGGGCCGCGCCGCGGGCCCGATGACGCGCACCGTCGGCGATGCCGCGCTGGTGATGCAGGCGCTGGCCAAGCCCGATGCGCGCGACAGCATGGCGCTGCCCGCGCAAGACATCGACTGGGCCGCCTTCGACGTGTCGCCCGACCACTTGCGCGGCCTGCGCATCGGGCTGCTGCTCGACGCGGGCTGCGGCCTGGCGGTCGAGCCCGAGATCCAGACGGCGGTCGAGCACGCGGCCCGCCTGTTCGAGAAGGCCGGCGCGGTCGTCGAGGTCATGCAGCCGTTCATGTCGCAGGCCATGCTCGACGGCATGGACCACCTGTGGCGCATGCGCTCGCTGGTGGACATGAAGGGGCTGCGCGCGGACCAGCGCTCGAAGGTGCTGCCCTACATCCGCGAGTGGGCCGAGAGCGCGGCCGAGTTCAGCGGCGAGCATGTGTTCCGCAGCTTCAGCCAGTTCCACGCCACGCGCGTGGCGGCCGTCAATGCGTGCGCACGCTTCGACTACGTGATCTCGCCGGTGTCGCCGAACATGCCGGCCGCGGCCGAACTTCCTTCGCCGACCAACGACCCCTTGCGCCCGCTGGAGCACATCGGGTTCACCGTGCCGTTCAACATGTCGGAGCAGCCGGCTTCGTCGGTGAACTGCGGCTACTCGGCGGGCGGACTGCCGATCGGGCTGCAGATCGCGGGGCAGCGCTTCGACGATCTGGGCGTGCTGCGCGTCTCGCGCGCGTTCGAGCAGATTCGCGAAGTGCAGCGGCCCTGGCCCGTCGTGCCTCGCGCGAGCAGCAAGTAAGCGGCCAGGGCCTTCAAGAACGGGCGAACCTGCCGATAAAGAAGATTGCCCGGACATCGGGCGTCTTCTTTCTCAACAGGAGCCCGGATTGATCGTCAACCCGACCACTGCCAGCCCCCTCGTACGTCCGGCGGCACGACCGCCTGGCGCACGAACAGCCCAGCCACCTCCACGGACACCGCCACCACGGCCACGACGGCCGTTTCAGTGAGCCTCGGGCAGGCCACCCCATCGGCCAACGCCCAGACCTACGCCATGCCCGGCCGCGCGGTCGCGGCATCGACGTGGGAGCAGAGCCCCGACGACGCGGTCTCCTCGCGCATGGCGGGCAACCTCGTCTACACCTCGCTGGCAACGCGGTTCAACGGACTGGGCGCGGCCATGCTCAAGCAGTTCGCCACGAACGCCGGCGACTTCTCGCAGTCGGTGGCGATCGGCGTGCAGGGCGCGAGCGCAACGGGCCTGCATGGCGGCGCCGACAACCAGATCACGCTGTCGGTCCGCACCGCCAGCGGCGCCACCGTCGCGCTGAGCCTGGGCAGCCAGAACGACGGACTGGCGGTGCAGGTCAAGGTGTCGGGCGGCGAGCTCAACGACGCCGAGCGCAAGGCGCTGGTGCAGCTTTCGGGCGCGTTCCAGGACGCCATCGACGGCCTGAGCGCGGTGCCGCCGACCCTGGCGCTCGGCGGCCTCGCGAACTTCGATTCGTCGGTGCTGTCGTCGGTCGATCTCAAGGCCGCCATCAAGTCCGACGGCAAGGGCGCCATCAACACGCTCGAGTTCCATGCCGACGCCAAGTCGCGCTCCGTGAACGCAAGCGGGCCGTCCGGCGCGGTGAAGGTCGACGTCGACCTGTCGAACCCAGCCATCCTCGGAAATTCCGCGCAGCAGGCGCAGGCCATGGCGCGCTACCTGCGGCAGGTCGATGCGGCGGGCAGCAAGGGCCAGGGCGACGCCGCGCTGGTGTCGATGTTCAAGGACGCCTTCTCTCAGTTGAACAGCAACTACGGCGTGACCGCGCCCATCGCGGGCCGCGAGGCGCCGGGCGTGATCGCGCTGAACGCCGGGGACCACAGCCTGCTGAGCGGCCTGGCCGACTTCAAGGCGTCGATGGTGCAGACCCCAAGCTCCTCGAACCCGATGCGGCCCGAGGAAGTCGACAGCTTCTCGTACAGGCTCTCGCAGGACACCAGCGTGACGGGCAAGGACCCGCTGAACCGCAACATCCACCAGGACCAGCAGGCGCAACTGAGCGCCAGCTTCCACCGCGCGCTGTCGCCGGGGGTGTCGCTCTTTCTCACGGCGGCGAAGGAGTCGCAGTTCTACGAATACGTGCGGGTCGACGACGAGGCCAAGGCGTCCGCGAACATCAGCTACAAGGACGGCGTGCGCACCGAGGCATCGGTCGAGCAGTCCGCGCATCAGTCGACGCGCGTGGAGCGCTACCTCATGGGCAAGCTGGAGTCCGACACCACCACGCCGCTGGAGCGCAAGCGTGTGTCGGACGTGCGCCAGTTGCTGGCCACCGTCGAGAAGGCGGAAAGGTCGCACGACCCCGAGGACGCGCTGCGCCGCGACCAGGCGCTGGCCGTGGCCGCGTCGCTGGCCGTGCTGCCGGACGGGCCGACGGCGCTGCCGCAGGACCATCGCCTGGCGGCGCGCTGATCGCCTTCACAGCAGCAACTGCCGCTTCTGTGGCAGCATCCGGCCAGTTCGGACATCCACCCGGACGCGAGGCCACTCGGGTCGGGGCGATGTCCGTCGATAGCAACCAGGCCAGGGAGACATGCATGCGCCAGCCGTTAAGCACACCCCGTCCTGCCGCGGCGAAAAGCTGGAACGCCGCCCCGGTCGCGGCGATCCGGGCCCAGGCGCCGGAACTGGCGGTCGACATCGCACGGGCACGGCGCCGGGCATGAGCATGCCGATGCAGGCGCCCGCGCTTCGGGGCCGCCGCTCCCGGCGCCGGAAGGCCGGGCTCATCGTCGCGGCCGCCCTCCTGCTCCTGATCGCCGGCAGCTTCGCGTTCACCGCGGCGATCCGCATGAAGAATCCGCTGTTCCTGCTGCGCTTTCTGTTCACGCCCAGGTCCGAAGTAGAGACGCTCTACGACACCCGCATGGTCGCGGCCTCGTCCCTGCCCCGGCCCATTCCCGAACAGCTGCGGCCCCTTTCGAGGACCGTCCCCTGGAAGGGCAGGAGCGAAGACATCGTGCGCGTGCTGCAGCAGACCGAGACCCACGTGCTCCTGGTCATGTGCCGCGGAACCCTGGTGAACGCGTGGTACCGCGACGCCGGCAAGAAGACGGCGCGCGAGTCCTCGTGGTCCATTGCCAAGTCCGTCGTGGGCGTGCTCGTCGGGCAACTGATCGACGAGGGCAAGCTGTCCGAGGACACGAAGCTCGTCGCGGTGCTGCCCGAGTTTTCCGCGGGCGGCAAGTTCGACGACATCACCGTGCGCGACCTGCTCGACATGAAGAGCGGCATCGACGTGACCGAGGACTACTCGGAATACAAGCCCTTCACCGGCGTCGCCGGCATGCAGGTGACGACCGACCTGCCCGGCTACATGATGAAGAACCGCGCGCTCGCCTTCGCACCGGGCACGCGCTCGGACTACCGGAGCATCGACGCGCAGTACCTGTCGATGATCGTGGCGCGCGTGGAAGGCGAGCCGCTGGCGAAGGTATTGCAACGCCGGCTGTGGGGCCCGCTCGGCGCCGAGGACATCGCGACCTGGAACCTCGACCACGCGGACGGCCTGGAGCGCGGCTTCGGCAACCTGAACGCCACGCCGCGCGACTTCGCCAAGCTCGGCCTGCTGGCGCTGGCCGGCGGCAAGGTGGGCGAGCGCACACTGATCTCGCCCGCGTGGATGGCCCGCATCACCACGCCGGTGGCCGAGGCGGAACCGGGCTGGATGTATGCCGCGCTGTGGTGGCACCCGCCCGGCCACGAAAGGCATGGCGACTACAGCGCGATCGGGGTGTACGGCCAGTACGTCTACGTCAACCCCCGGCACCACACCGTCGTGGTGAAGCTCAGCGACTACGGCTCGCAGCAGGACGAGGCGGAAACGATCGATGTGTTTCGTGTGGTGGCCGAAGGGTGCCAATGAGCTTGGCGTGAGCCCGGCTTTCAGCCTGCCGCCGCGTCGTCGTTTTTCTGAAGCTGTTGCTCGATGGCAGCCTTGTCGATGACGGACCACACCGCCACGATCTTTCCGCCCTTGAATTCGTAGAACACGTTCTCGGCGAACGAGACCCTTTGTCCGTTCACCTGCAGTCCGAGAAAGCTGTCTTTGGGCGTGCAGTCGAACTGCAGCCGGCTGGCCACGCGGGGCGGCTCGGCGACGAGCAGCTCGATACGGAAGAAGAGGTCCGGAATCGCCTCGAAGTCCTGCACCAGCATTTCTCGGTAGCCCGACAAGCCGAGCGGCCGGCCGTTGTGCTTCACCTCGTCATGCACGAACCTGCCCAGGCTCGACCAGTCCTGCGCATTGAGACAGGCGATGTAGTTCCGGTAGACGCTGGCGAGGTCGGTCGTGGTCATGGCTGCGGCTGCTCCTTCGCGTGAACGATAGCGCCTCACACGAGGTGGGAAGCCAGCAGCTCGCGGGCCCGGGTCACGAACGCGGTTTCTCCCCGTCGCGCCGGCAGGAACTGGAACACGACCCGTGGCAGCGCCGGCAGCCCGTGCGGCGTCGCAAGCCGCGACACGCCCTCGCTGATCGCGGACTCGTTGAGGCAGGCCACCCCCAGCCCCGCCGCCAGCGCCGACTGCAGCCCCGCCACGCCCGACGCCACATGCGCGAGCGTGTAGGCCACGCGGCGACGGCGGAGCAGCGCGACGGTGAACTGGTGCAGCGAGCAGGTGTCCGGCAGCACCAGCAGCCGCACCGGCTCGCCGCGCGCAAGCCGCATGCCTGTGGCGCCCAGCCACACCAGCGACTCGCGCCGCAGCACCGATGCGCGCGGCTGCGCGGCCGAAACGCCGGTGATGTTCATCCCCAGCGCCACGTCGAAATCTCCGCGCGCATAGGCGGCACGCAGATCGTCGCTCTTCAGGATGCTGACGTGCAGGCGCACCCGCGGGTAGCTCTCGCCGAGGCGCCCCAGCAGCCGCGTCAGGTCGGCGGGCCGGAAATAGTCGGTGACAGCCAGGCGCAGTTCCCCCTGCAGCGTCTCGCCGTGCAGGTCGCGAAAGGCCTCGTCACTGAGTGCCAGGATGCGCCTTGCATAGGCCAGCAGCCGCGTGCCCGCCTCGGTCGGCGCCACGCCGGCCTTGCTGCGCATGAGCAGCGACTGCCCCGCCCGCTCCTCCAGCTTGCGGATCTGCTCGCTGACCGACGACTGCGAAAGAAACACGCGCGGTGCCGCGGCGGTGAGGCTGCCCGCGTCGATCACCGCGGCCAGGGTGCGAAGCTGTTCGAGGTCGAAGCCTTGCATGGTCAATCCATCCGTTTATCCGATGGATTTCATCATATCTTCCCGCTTTTCCGATGGCTAGCCGGATCCCACAATCACCCCATCGACCACGCATCCACACAGGAGTCCACCATGCCCCACATCGTTGTCCACCTCTCCGGCGAACCCGACGCCGCCCTCACCCGCAAGACCGTCGACGTGGTCGCCGAGCTCACGCAGAGCGTGCTGGGCAAGCAATTGCCGGTCATCGCCATCACGGTGCAGTACATCGCCGCCGACGCCTGGTTCATCGGCGGGCAGTCGCTGGCGGCGCTCGGCAAGTCGGCGTTCCACCTGGACATCAGCGTCACCGACGAGACCAACACCAAGGCCGAGAAGGCACGCTACCTGCGCGAGGTGCATGCGGCCATGGCGAAGATCCGGCCCGACCTGCACGAGGTGTCCTACATCCACGTGATCGACGCGCGCGGCGCGGCCTACGGCTACGGCGGCAAGACGCAGGAGTACCGCCACCAGCAGGCCGGCGTCTGAGCCGGGGCAAGGTGCCGGGTCGTTGAAGCGACGCCGGGGGCGTGGCACCATGTGCCATGCCTTCCGGAACCGCTTCCCCGAACAACACCCCACGCCCGGCCGACAGCCTCGGCAACCCGCTCACCCTGGACGACGCCGCCAGCCTGCCGCTGGTCGACGACTTCGTGATGGGCTTCATCTCGACCGAGGCGCGCGCGGTCAACCTCATTGCGCTGGCCGGGACCGATGCGAGCCCCATCGTGCAAGCGTATTGCGCCACGCTGCACCTGTTCGCCGAGTCGCGCGAGGCCGTGGCCAATGCGCGGCCCTTCCTCGACAAGGCGCTGGCCGGCGCCGCGCGCGCCACGCCGCGCGAGCAGCGCTACATCGCGGCCATCGAGGCCTGGGCGCAGGGCGACATCGCCCGCGCCATCGCGCTGCACGCCGAGCAGGCGCACGAGCATCCGCGCGACCTGGTGTCGGTCAAGCTGGGCCAGTACCACTGTTTCAACACCGGCGACTGCCCGGGCATGCTGCGGCTGGCGCTGGCCGTGCTGCCGCACGCGGCCGACGTGCCCTATGTGCACGGCATGGCCGCCTTCGGCTACGAGCAGTGCCACCTGATGCGCGAGGCCGAGGCCAGCGCGCGCCGCGCCATCGGCATGTGCCGCAAGGAGCCGTGGGCGCACCACGCGCTGGCGCACGTGATGCTCACCGAAGGCCGGCTCGCCGAAGGGCTGGATTTCATGCGGGGCGTGAGCGACACCTGGACCGGACTCAACTCGTTCATGGTCACGCACAACTGGTGGCACGTGGCGCTGTTCCTGATCGACCTGGGCCATGACGCCGAGGCGCTCGCGGTGTACGACGAACACGCCTGGGGCGTGGTGAAGGACTATTCGCAGGACCAGATCGGCGCCGTCTCGTTGCTGGCGCGGCTGGAGCTGGCGGGCATCGACGTCGGCGCGCGCTGGAACGACGTGGCGGGCTACCTGCTGCAGCGGCAGGCCGACCACGTGCTGCCCTTTCTCGACCTGCAGTACCTCTACGGCCTGGCGCGCGCGGCCGGCCCGAGGCCGACGCGCTGCTGCGCAACATCGAGGCCTTTGCGCCGAACGCGCCGCCGTCGACGCGCGCCGCCTGGCAGCGTGTGTGCGTGCCGGCCGCGCACGGGCTGGTGGCGCATGCGCGCGGCGAGCTCGCGGCGGCCATCGAGGGACTGGGCACGGCCCTGCCGCGCATGATCGAAATCGGCGGCAGCCACGCGCAACGCGACCTGTTCGAGCAGCTGTACCTGGCCGCGCTGGTGCGCACCGGCACCGAGGCTTCGCTGACGGGCGCGCAGGGCATCCTGCAGCAGCAGCTCAACGCTCAGCCCGAGTCGCTGCGGCTGCGCCGGCAGGCGGCCGCGGTCTACGAGCGGCTGGGGCTGGGCGCGCTGCCGCGCGGCTGAACCCGTAGCGAGCTCAGTCCTTGTTCTTCAGGTGCCGCGTCTGGTCGTAGGTCGGCTGCGGCGGCAGGTCGGCCAGGTGCCGCGTGTCGGCCCAGTCGACGATCTCGATGTCTTCGGGCTTGGCCGGATCGGCGATGCGGATGCGGTTGAAGCCCGCATTCGGAATGTCGCTGCGGCGCGGGCCGCTCAGGCTCAGGCCCCTGGCGGTGCGCCACACCATGTCGAGCACGCCGCCATGCGTGACCACGATCAGGTGCTGCCCCTGGTGCGCGGCCGCGATGACGCCCAGCGCAGCAATGATGCGGGTGTGGAACTCGCGCGCCGTTTCGCCTTCGGGCATGGCGTGGTCTTCGCGGAACTCCAGCCACTCTTCCCACGCACGCGGGTGCTGGCTCTGGATTTCGTCGGAACGCAGGCCCTCGGCCACACCGAAGAACTGCTCGCGCAACGACGCGACGTGACCACCGGCAGCGACAGCTGCTGCGCGCCCGGCGCGGCGGTCTGCTGCGCGCGCATGAGGTCGCTGCTCAGGATGTGCTGCACCGCGGTTTCGCTGGCCAGGCGCAGGCCGAGGCGGCGGGCCTGCTCGTGCCCGATGTCGTTGAGCGGCACGTCGGCATGGCCCTGGAAGCGCAGCTCGCGGTTCCAGGCGGTTTCGCCGTGGCGGATGAGGATCAGGTCGGTGGTGGAGTCGGGTTTGGGCGTTGGCATTGCCGCCCATTTTCCACGCTGGGCATGACGCTCAGGTTTTTGCCGCAACCAGTTGTTGCAAGACCGCCACCGCGTCGGCCGGCAAGGCCATGCCCAGGCGCACCGGCGACGGCGTGAGCAGCGCCAGCACCCACCCGATGATGAAGCCGCCCACGATGGCGCAGACCACCACCACGGCCGTGTACGGCACGGCCTTGTCGGGCGGACAGCGCATGAGCACCGGCAGCCCGGTGTAGAGCAGGTAGACGCCGTACAGCGCCGCCAGCGCGCCCACCACCGACAGCGAAGGCACCAGGCTGAAGACGCCGCCGACGAAGGCCGCCGTGCTGGCATAGGCCGACAGCTTGAGCGCGCCGATCTGGCTGCGCGTGCCCTCGAAGGTCGGCGCCATGGCGTCGATGATGAGCGCGAGCACGAACACCATCACCAGCGACAGCACATAGCCCACCACCATGTGCGCGAAGCCCGAGACGATGGGCACGCGAAAGCGCATGCCGAAGACGCCGATGCCGATCAGCGACAGGCCGACGAAGCTCGCCACCGCCGGAATCAGCGCGAGGATCATCACGTAATTCTTGTAGAGCGATGCGGGGTCGGCCGGCTCGGCATCGATCACCGGCCAGGTCGCCCTGGGCTTGAGCAGGATGGCCTGCACGCGTTCGACCAGGTTCATTGAGAGGGTTCCAGACATGGTCCGCGAAGTATGTCGGCAGCGCCTCGCAATGGATGCTGGCCAGGAGGCCTATGACATTACGCAGGTTGCCGCGATCGCGCAAAATCCGCTCATGCCCAATCTAGTCCTGCTGCCCGGCCTCGCCTGCGACGAGCGCATCTGGGAAGCCCAATTGCCCGCCCTCCCCCGCGCCTTCACGTCCGCGTGAGCGACGCCCAGCGCCACAACCCCACCATCGAGGCATGGCCGCCGCCGTGCTGCGCGACAACGACGGGCCGCTGGTGCTGTGCGGCGCCTCGATGGGCGGCATGGTCGCCATGGAAGCGGCCCGCCAGGCCCCCGAGCGCATCGCCGGCCTGGCCCTGCTGGGCACCAGCGCGCGGCCCGAGACGCCCGAGATGTTCACGCTGCGCGAGGGCGCCATCGAATACTTCGAGCGCGGCGAGCTGCGCGACGTGATCGAGCCCAACGTCTACTTCGCCTTCCACCCCGCGCAGGCGGCCGACTCGGTGCTGGTGCAGCGCTACCTGGACATCGTGCTCGGCGCGGGCGCGCAGCAGCTCATCAGCCAGAACCGCGCGGTGATGCGCCGGCCCGATGCGCGGCTGCACCTGGCCTCGGTGCGCGCGCCGGTGCTGCTGGTGTGCGGCGACGACGACAAGCTCGCGCCGCCCGAGCACACGCGCGAGATGGCCGCGCTGCTGCCGCAGGCCGAGGTGGTGTGGGTGCCGGCATGCGGCCACATGCTGACGATGGAAAAGCCTGGCTTCGTCAACACCACGCTGAACGACTGGCTGGCCAGGCAGTTCGCCTGACCGCGCAAGCGGCGGGCCGCCCTAGCGCCGGGTGGCCCTGCCGCCGAACTTGGCAACGGCGAACTCGACGAACGCCGAGACCGACTTCTGCACCTGCTGGCGGCTCGGATACAGCAGCGACACGCTGACCGAAGGCTGACCGTACGCGGGCAGCACGCGCTGCAGCAGCCCCGCGTCCAGCTCGTCGCGGATCAGCATCTCGGGCAGCAGCGCAATGCCCAGCCCTTCGACCGCCGCGTCGCGCAGCAGCCCCATGGCGCTCGCGCTGAAGCGGCTCTGCACTTCCAGCCGGACCTCGCCGTCCGGGCCCTCGACGCGCCATTCGCGATGGCTCTGGCCCGGCGAGCAGCGCAGCGTGAGGCCGTCGTGCAGGGCCAGGTCTTCCGGGCTGCGCGGCGTGCCGCGCAGCGACAGGTAGGCCGCGCTCGCCACCAGGAACACCGAGGTCGTCGTCAGCAGGATCGCGATCAGGCGCGAGTTCTCGAGCTTGCCGGCGCGAAAGGCGATGTCGATGCCGTCGCCGATCACGTCGACCAGCGTGTCCTGCGCGAAGATTTCCAGCCGCACCTTCGGGTGCATGGCACGGAACTCCCGGATCCAGCTCAGCGGGAACCAGTCGAAGAAGTCGGAGGGCGTGGCGATGCGCAAGGTGCCGCTCACTACGCCCACGCCGTCCAGCACCTCGCGCGTGACGTCGCCGATGGCGCTGAAGTGCGCCTCGCAGCGCTGCACCAGCAGCTTGCCGGCCTCCGTCAGCACGAGGCGCCGCGTGGAGCGCTGCATGAGCCGCACGCCGAGCTGGTGCTCGATGTTCTGGACCTGGCGGCTCACGGTGCTGGCGGGCATGCCCAGCGCCTTGCCCGCCTGGGCAAAGCTCCCGAGGCGGGCCACCTGCAGAAAAAGAGCCAACTCGTTGAGGTCCACGAACGACCGTCTGCCAAAACTCAGCAAGCTCAATTTCGAATTTCCGGAAAGAACGACAAAGGGCCGACATCATCGACAGAACGGCTTGCGCGTCCAGCGGAGCACGGGCGACCCGCCCTCGATCTTCGGCGGATCGCCCGCCCTGCAACGCCGGACATTCACAGTCTTTGTGGAAGTCAGCCATGCAAAAGATCCTCTAATCCGCGGGCCCGCTGTTGCCGATAGGAAACAGGTCATGCGCTGTACCCGAAGGCGAGAGCCTTCCAGCGCGCTGGAAAACCTTCATCGTCAACCTCTCTCCGCTAACGTGAAAAATCTCAAAATCAGTGCGCGACTGAGCCTCGTGTTCGGGCTGCTGCTGCTCCTGCTGGCCGTCATTTCCCTCGTGGGCATCAACCGCCTGCACTCGCTGGACGCAACGACCACGCGCATCACCGCCAACACCTCGCCCAAGATCGAGGCCGCGCGCGAGATGTCCTACCAGGCGGTCGATGCCACGCGGCTGACGCGCAACCTCATCCTGGAGCGCGACGACGCCATCCGGAAGACCCATCGCGCCAACCTGGAGCAGTCCAGGGCCGGCACCGACAAGCAGATGGCCGTACTCGACAGGCTGGTCGACTCCGACCGCGAGCGCGTCCTGCTGGCCGCGTCGAAGGCGCGCTGGCGGACTACCGGGGCTTCACCAACGCCGTGGCGGAGTTCGCCATGAGCAACCACCCGGAAGAGGCCACGCAGACGCTCTTCGGCGAACGCAACAAGACCCAGGCCGCCTACCTGGCCACCTTGAGGGAGCTGGTCGAGTTCATGAGCCAGCAGATGCGCGAGGCGGCGGTGGCGGCGCACGAGGCCGCGACCACGGCCATCGAGATCATGATGACCGCCGCGTTGCTGGCCGTGGTGCTGGGCGTGGCGTCCGCGTGGCTGATCACGCGTTCCATCACGCGGCCGCTCAACGACGCCATCGTGGCGGCCGATCGCGTGGCGCGGGGCGACCTTGCCGAAGCGATCGAGGTGAAGTCGACCGACGAGACCGGCCGCATGCTCACGGCGCTGCAGCGCATGCAGGAAAGCCTGGCGCGCACCGTGGGCCTGGTGCGCGGCAACGCGGAAGGCGTGGCCACCGCCAGCGCGCAGATCTCGCAGGGCAACGAAGATCTGTCCTCGCGCACCGAGGAGCAGGCCAGTTCGCTCGAGCAGACCGCGGCGTCGATGGAAGAGCTGACCTCCACGGTCAAGCAGAACGCGGACAACGCGCGCCAGGCCAACCAGCTGGCGGTGTCGGCCTCGGACGTGGCGCTCAAGGGCGGCCAGGTGGTGGGCAAGGTGGTCGAGACCATGGCCTCGATCGATGCATCGTCGCGCAAGATCGTCGAGATCATCGGCGTCATCGACGGCATCGCGTTCCAGACCAACATCCTGGCGCTCAACGCGGCGGTGGAAGCCGCGCGCGCGGGCGAGCAGGGCCGCGGCTTCGCGGTGGTGGCGGCCGAGGTGCGCAATCTGGCGCAGCGCTCGGCCGCGGCGGCCAAGGAGATCAAGGACCTGATCGGCGACTCGGTGAGCAAGGTGGACGCGGGCACCACGCTCGTCGGCGAAGCGGGCCGCACCATGGACGACATCGTGGGCAGCGTGCGCCGCGTGACGGACATCATGGGCGAGATCACGGCCGCGAGCCAGGAGCAGACCTCGGGCATCGAGCAGATCAACCAGGCTATTTCACAGATGGACCAGGTCACGCAACAAAACGCGGCGCTGGTGGAAGAAGCCGCTGCCGCCGCTGCATCGCTGCGGGACCAGGCGGGCGGCCTGCTGCAGGCCGTGAGCGTGTTCAAGCTGGCGCAAGGCCGGCAGGCCACGGTGATCGCGGCGCCGGCCAGGGCCACGAAGGTCAAGGCGGTGGCGGTGTCCGCCCCCCTTCCCGTGCGCCCGCGCACGAAGACCGTCGCGGCCGCGCCCAGGCTGGCGATCACCGAAGGCGAGTGGGAGCGGTTCTGAGCGGCCCGGCGGCGCGGCTCAGTGCAATTGGCCGCCCGTTTCGGCGATGTCGTGCGTCACCGCGAGCGCGGTGCTCACGCTGATGCGCAAGGCCTTGACCAGCGTCTCGAGCGACATGCTCGGCGCGCCCGCGAAGCGCGCCGCCTGTTCGGGCAGGTACGGAATGTGGATGAAGCCGCCGCGCACGCCCGGCAGCGGGTGCGTCGCGATGCGGTGCATCAGGCCGTAGAAGATGTGGTTGCACACGAAGGTGCCCGCGCTGTTCGACACCGAGGCCGGCACGCCGGCCGCGCGCAGCTCGCGCACGATGGCCTTGACGGGCAAGGTCGAGAAGTACGCGTCGGGCCCGCCGCGCACCACTGGCACGTCGATCGGCTGATGGCCCGCGTTGTCGGGCACGCGGAAGTCGTCGACGTTGATCGCGATGCGCTCCGGCGTGAACTCGGCGCGGCCGCCGGCCTGGCCGATGCACAGCACGAGCTGCGGCTGAAGCTCGTCCATCGCATGGGCCAGTGCATCGATGGCCTCGCCGAGCACGCATGGCACCTGGCGCGCATGCACGGTGGCGCGGCCGACCTCCCAGCCGTCGAGCGAGCGCACGGCCTCCCATGAAGGGTTGAGGACTTCGCCCTCGAACGGGTCGAAGCCGGTCAGCAGCACGCGCAACGGCACGCGGGGCGATGGCGACTTGGGCTTTGGCGTGGGCTTCGTCATGGCAACTTCGGGCAGAAACCCGAAGTTACCGCAAGACGAGACTCCCTGCCGGCGGCTACTTCCTGGGCGCCAGGTCGAGCGGGCTGGCGGGCAGGTCGGTGCGCACGGGCTCGGGCTTCTGCACGATCTTGCAATCGGCGTCCTTGAACGGGCCCGTCTGCTTCACCCAGTCGGGGCTGATGGGGTTCTGCGCACAGACCTGCTGGCCGCTCACCTTGTTCTTGAACAGATGGAAGCCGCCGCTGGGCTGCGCCGCGGCGACCCCGCAGAGCGCCACGCCGACGGCGAGCAGGAAGAACTTGAATTTCATGGTCTGGATCCTGACTGAACGATTAAAGCGCGGATGACGCCGACAGGCTCTTCGCCAGTGCGATCACCAGGTTGCGGGCCTGCGCCACGATGGCGTCGCGCCGCCCCTCGAAGGTTGCGTCGGTGATCTTTGCGTCGCTGCCGCTGCCGAATTGCGTCATGACCGGCGTGTGGATATGGCCCGCCGGAATGCCCAGCTTGAACGTGTCGCGCATCAAGGTGTTGCGGTACGCGCTGGCGTTCGAGAGATAGTTGCCGCCGCCGCCCGTCTGGGCGCAGTTGGTCTCGATCGGACTTGGCGTGCCCGCGGCATTGAGGGCAGTGATCGCGTCGAAATACTTCTGAGCCGCCGCCGCCTTGTCCGCGGCGGCAGCCGCCTGGTACGCAGCGAACGCGGCATCGACCGCCGCCTGGGCCGTCTTCTGGGCCGCTGCGGTATCGCCAGCCTCCTTGGTGCACGGCATGACCGAATAGGTGTCGTGCCGCACGACGGCCCAGCCACCGGTGGCACCCGTGTCGCTGTTGATGACGCCGACACCCGTGTTGGCGTCGATCAGCTTCTGGAACGGAAGCGTCGCCACCGTGAACTGTGGCGGGGTGTCGCGCATCCACGGCTTGGCCGCATAGCCCAGCCAGCGCTCCGGCGGAGAGATGTCGCAGTCGAGCGACGCGGGAAAGCTCCCACCGTCGGCGCACGGTGGATTCAGGTTGTCGTTGCCCGGGAAGTTCGCGAAGTGGTAGCGGCCGTTGTAGTGCTCCAGGTCGAACTCTCCGGCGCCCTGGCTCATGCTCACGGACGCATCGACGCGCTTGGTGCCGGGCTTGAACCACGGGCCGAGCGTGTCTTCCTGCATGCCCTGGATGAATGGCCCGTAGTTGACCGGCAGGATGAAGGTGCGAATCACGGCGGTGGTGCCGTCGTCCAGCGCCACGGTGTTGCCGTCCAGCGAAAGAATGGTCGCGCCCGAGGGATTGCCGATGCGGATGCTGGGGTCGCCGTCCCGGCCCGCCTGCCCCAGCGTGAACGGATCGAAGCCGCTCACCAGCACACGCTTGTACTTCGGCCCTTCCGGAAAATCGATGGCGTACTGCCCGCGCGAGGCACGCTCGAACTCGTTCTGCAGCGCCGCGCGCTGGTCGTCCGTGAGCGGAAAGTCGGGCTTCCACTGGCGCAGCGCCAGCGTCATCGTGAGGCGGGCCCAATAGAGCATGCGGTCGTCGCTCCTGGGCAGGCTGCCCTGCACCACGCGCCCCTGCACACGGTCCAGCGCGGCTTGCCAGAGCTTCCGGCCTTCGGTGTGCAGCAGCGTCACCGCGTCGTCGTAGGTCGATGCGCCGGCCAGGCCGTTGCTGCACAGCGTGGCGGCGAAGTCGGGGCCGAAGTGGTCGAAGCCGCTGGCCTGCAACAGCTGCTGCGAGAAGCTCAGCGCATCGCTGCCCGAGAGCTTGTTGGGCAGCCGCTGCTCCTCGTACGAGGCGGCCACGGTCGTGTCCATGGCGCACTTGGCCTGGATGGCGGGCGGCGCGGGAGTCACGGGTGGCTGCGCCGCGGTCGGCGGGGCCGTACCGCCTGAAGGGCCTGCCAGAGCCGCTGCAATGGCCGCCGCGGTGGCGGGATCGACCCCGCCGCCGCCTCCCCCGCCGCCGCAGCCGGCGAGCGCCAGCGTGCAGACACCGAGCGCCGCGCCACGCTTGAATCGCCGCGTTGCCGTCATACGTTTCATCCTTGCTCCTTCTCCTGTGGGTGACATGAAAGCCTCGGTGCGCCCGCGTCCTGGCACGACTCCTGCAGACGGTGTCTGGGTCGGGTTGCACCTCTGTGCGTGTGTGACGGCTTTATGAAAACATGGGCCTCCGGCGGCTGTCGAACGAGTTTTTGTTGGAGAAGCCGATAACAAAAATTCAAGTGCCGCCGGAGTCCAGGGAGAGGCAGATCCAATGAACACACGATTCCTCGAGACGCTGGTCATGCTCGACCGTCTCAAGAGCTTTCGCCAGGCGGCGCAGGCGCTGTGCACCACGCAGGCCGCGGTTTCCAAGCGCATCGAGGCGCTCGAAGAAGAGCTGGGCGTGCTGCTCGTCGACCGCACGCAGCGCGTCTTCAAGCTCACCATCATCGGAGAGCGGGTGGTGGCGCAGGCCGAGCAAATGCTCACGTTGGAGCGCCAGCTGAAGCTGTCGGTGCACCCCGATGCGCCGCCTTCGGGGCGGGTGCGCATCGGCGTCATCGAGACCGTGGTCCACACCTGGCTCACGCAGCTGATCCACACGCTGAGCGAGCGGCTGCCGGCCATCGAGCCCGACATCACGGTCGACACGGCGCACAACCTGCGCGATCAGTTCCAGCACCGCAAGTTCGACCTGCTGGTGCAGAACGACGACATCACCGAGGTGGCCAGCAACGGCGACTCCACAGTGACGCCACTGTGCCGCTTTCCGATGCAATGGATCGCCCGCCCCGCGATGCTGCCCACCGGACGCACGCTGCGGCTGGAGGATCTGGAGCGCGTGCCGGTGCTCACGTTCTCGCGCACGTCGGGGCCGCGCGCGCATGTTCGCGCGCTGTTCGCGGGCCGCCCCGAGGAGCCGCGCGTGTGCAGCTTTCCGTCGGTGCAGTCGATCATCCAGCTGACGAAGGGCGGCTTCGGCGTGGCGGCGATCCCGCCGATCTTCGTGCGCGGCGAGCTGTCGGAGGGTTACCTCGAAGTGCGCGACGGGCCGGCGCTGCCGCCGATGGTGATCACGGTGGCCCACCTGCGCGACACGGCGCCGGCCGTGCACGCGGTCGCCAAGCTGACGCGGGCCATCGTGGCGGACTATTGCGCCGAGGCGGGAGACCGCTGGGTCAGCGCGCTATAGCGCAGGCTCAGGCCCGGACCGCGATGCCTTCGGCCTGCAACCGCTCGCGAATGCGCCGCGCAAAGGCCAGCGCGTGCGCGCCGTCGCCGTGCAGGCACACGGTCTGCGCATTCACGGGCACGACGCTGCCGTCGATGGCCGTCACGCGGTGGTCGCGCACCAGCGAGAGCGTTTGCGCGATCGATTGCTCTTCGCTCTCGATGAGCGCGCCGGGCTGGCTGCGCGGCACGAGGCTGCCGTCGGGCATGTAGCCGCGATCGGCGAACACCTCTTCCACGGGCTCGAGCCCCGCGTGGCGGGCCGCGTCGATCATGCGGCTGCCCGCGAGGCCGAAGAACTTGAGCGTGGGGTCGAAGCGGCGCACGGCCTCGCACAGCGCGGCGGCGAGTTCGGGCTCCTTCACGGCCTGGTTGTAGAGCTGGCCATGGGCCTTCACGTGCACCAGCTTGCCGCCCTCGGCCTTGACGATGGCCGCCAGCGCGCCGACCTGGTAGAGCACGTTGGCCACGATCTCGTCGGGCGGCAGGTGCATGGTGCTGCGGCCGAAGTTCTCGCGGTCGGGAAAGCTCGGGTGCGCGCCGATGGCCACGCCGTGCCGCAGGGCCCAGCGCACGCACTGCTGCATGGTCTTGGCATCGCCCGCGTGCCAGCCGCAGGCGATGTTGGCGGAGCTCACGAGCGCGAGCAGTTCTTCGTCGCTGCCGGCGCCTTCGCCGAGGTCCGCATTGAGGTCGATGTGCATGGGGCGTTTCCTTTTTGCAAAGTCTATGCCTTGGCCGGCCAGCCTGCAGCCGCCAGCCCCTGCGCCACCTGCGACAGGTAGCGCTGCTGCGCCGCCCAGGCGGCCAGCGCCTGCGGCTGGTCCACCTGCACGAGCCGCAGCTTGCCGTTGAGCGGCGCCTGCGCGAGCTTCCAGAGGTCAGCGCGAATGACCACGCCGATGCGCGGGTAGCCGCCGGTGGTCTGTGCGTCGCCCATCAGGATGATCGGCTGGCCCGAAGGCGGCACCTGGATCGTGCCGGGAATGACGCCCGACGAAAGCATGTCGCCGCTGCGCTTGCGCTTGAGTTCGGCGCCCGCGAGGCGGCTGCCCATGCGGTTGCTCTGCGGCGTGATGCGCCAGCGTTCGCCCCACAGCAGGTCGCGCGCGGCCAGCGTGAACAGTTCGAACTCGGGGCCGGGCAGCACGCGCAGGGCAATGGCGCCGTCGTCTTCGTGCGCGCCCCAGTCGGGGCCGCGCACGCCGAAGGCGCGGCGCTCGCGCTGCGCGGCGTCGAGCGGCGAAACGCCCGTCGGGAGCCGGTCGCCCTTGCGCAGCGGACGGCCTTCGTGGCCGCCGAAGCCGGCCTTGAGGTCGGTGCTGCGCGAGCCGAGGATCTGCTGCACGTCGATGCCGCCCGCCACTGCGAGCCAGCTGCGCAGGCCGGCCCTCTTCACGCCGGGTGCGTTGGCGCCGGCCAGCCGGAGCGTCTGGCCGGCCGCGACCGGCACGCTCCAGCAGGGCCAGAGCGGCGTGCCGTCGAGGGTGGCGCCGAAGTCGTCGCCGGTCAGGGCGATGCGCGTGTCGGCTTCGAACTGCAGCTCGCAGCCGCCCATGGTGAGTTCGAGGCCCGCCGCGCCGTCGGCATTGCCCGCGAGGCGGTTGGCCAGCGTGAGCGACAGCACGTCGAGCGCGCCGCCGGGGCACACGCCGAGCTGGCGCAGGCCGTGGCGGCCCAGGTCTTGCACCGAAGCGAGCACGCCAGGTTTGCGGATGACGATCATGCCTGCACGCTCTGCGCAACAAAGCGCACGCGGTCGCCGGGACGCAGCAGCGTGGGCGACTCAGCCAGGGGGTCGAACAGCGCGAGCGGCGTCTGCCCGATCAGCTGCCAGCCCCCCGGCGACACCAACGGATAGATGCCGGTCTGCTCACCGCCGATGCCGACCGAGCGCGCGGGCACGGCCAGGCGCGGTTCGGCCCGGCGCGGCGTGGCGAGTTCGGGCGGCAGCCCGCCCATGAAGCTGAAGCCCGGCAGGAAGCCGAGCAGGTAGACGACGTAATCGGCGGCGGTGTGGCGGCGCACCACTTCGGCCGGCGTGAGCCCGGTGTGGGCGGCGACGTCGGCCAGGTCGGGGCCGTATTCGCCGCCGTAGTGCACCGGAATCTCGACCAGCCGGCCCGTGACGCCACCGGACGGCAGCTTCGGCCAGGCCTGCAGCACCTGCGCCGTGAGGGTGTCCAGGTCGATCGCGGTGGGGTCGAAGGTGAGCGTGAGGTTGTTCATGCCCGGCAGCGTTTCGCCGACGCCGGGCCACTCGCGCGCGCGCTCGGCGAGCGCCCAGATGCGCTGCTGCTGCGCCAGCGTGGCGGGCGCGGGCAGCTCGCACAAGAGCGCCGCATCGCCCAGAAGATGCAGCCGGGGCGGCGGGATGCCGCTCATCGCGGCTTATTCACGGCCGAGGCTGCGGACTTTGGCGGCCAGTTGCTGCTCCACGTTGGGCGAGACGAACTTGTGGACTTCGCCGCCGAGCATGGCGATCTCGCGCACGAAGGTGCTGGAGATGAACTGGTACTTGTCGCTGGGGGTCAGGAACACGGTCTCGACGTCGGGCATCAGCGAGCGGTTCATGCCCGCGAGCTGGAACTCGTAGTCGAAGTCGGTCACGGCGCGCAGGCCGCGCACCATGGCCTTGCCGCCGCGCGCGACGACGAAGTCGCGCAGCAGGCCCGAGAAGCTCTCGACAGTGACCTGGTCGCTGTAGGGCTTCACGGCCTCGCGGGCCATGTCCATGCGTTCGGAGAGCGTGAAGAGCGCCTTCTTGTGGTGGCCCGCCGCGACGGCGACGATCACCTTGGAAAAGAGCTGGGTTGCACGCCGCACCACGTCCTCGTGACCGAGGGTGATGGGGTCGAAAGTGCCGGGATAAACCGCGATCACGTTGCTGGCCATGGTTGCTTCTTCCTCATGCTGCCGATGCGGCTTGTTCGGCGGATTATGCAGCCCCCTCCGAGGCCTGCCGCAGCAGATGGGCATGCACGGCGCCGGCCTTCAGATAGCGGAAGCCGACGAGGCCGAAGGCGGCGAGCTCTTCGTCGCTCCAGCGGCGCGGCGCCTCCAGGTACACCGAGCCCCCGGCGCGCAGCGCGCGGGCGGCGGCGCGCAGGGCCGGTTCGTAGAGCGCGGTGCTGTCGAAAGGCGGGTCCAGGAACACGGCGTCGAGGCTGCCGGCGGGCGTGCGCTCGAGCGCGGTCACGCCGTTGCCGCGCTCGATGCGCACAGCCTCGGCCGACAGCTTGGCCTTGGCGGCCTGCAGCTGCGCGACCAGCGCGGCGTCCTGCTCGCACAGCAGCACGTTGGCGGCACCGCGCGAGGCGGCTTCGAGGCCGAGCGCGCCGGTGCCCGCGAAGGCATCGACGCAGTGCCAGCCCGGCAGATCACCGCCGCCGGCACCGGCCAGGCTCGCGAGCCAGTTGAAGAGGGTTTCGCGCACGCGGTCGGGCGTGGGGCGCAGGCCGGGCTTGTCGGCCACGGCCAGGCGGGTGCGCTTCCATTCGCCGCCGATGATGCGGACCTCGCTGGGCTTCGAGGGGCGCTTGGGCGCGGCGGGACGGGGGGCCGGAACGGCTTTCTTCTGGGGCATGCGGCGAGCTTAACGCCGCCGCCTTCGCCCCCTCAGAGCGCGCTGAACCCGGTGAAGGCGCGGTGCGCCAGCATGCCGCCAGCAGCAGCATGGTGCCGCCGATGAGCCCGTCGAGCATCTGCCAGGCGCGCGGCCGCGCGAACACCGGTGCGAGCAGCCGCGCGCCGAAGCCCAACGAGGTGAACCACAGCGCGCTGGCCGTGGTGGCGCCCGCCACGAACCACAGCTTGAGCATGCCCGCGTACTGCGCGCCGGCGCTGCCCACGAGCAGCACGGTGTCCAGGTAGACATGCGGGTTCAGCAGCGTGAAGCCGGCCGCCTGCGCGACCACGGCCACGCGCGACAGCGACGTGCCCTGCGCCGAGGCCTGCAACGCGGCGGGCTGGCGCGAGCGCCACAGCGCCTTCAGGCCGTAGATGCACAGAAAGGCCGCGCCGAACGCCGCGAGCACCGTCGCCAGCATCGGCCGGCCCTTCAGCGCCTGCGCCATGCCGGCCACGCCGGCGCCGATCAGCACCGCGTCGCTGGCGGCGCAGAACAGCACCACCGCGCCCACGTGCTCGCGCCGCAGGCCCTGGCGCAGCACATAGGCGTTCTGCGCGCCGATGGCAACGATGAGGACCAGGCTCATGAAGAGCCCGTTGAGGAAGGCGGGGGTGACGTGTACGGCTTGCATGGCTGCGAGCTTGCCGTCTGCACGCGATTAATTCAAACTAAACTTCCTAACGCAAATTCAGTTTTACTTCATTGACACCATGCTCGACTACGCCGCCCTGAACGCCCTTGCCGCCGTGGTGCGCGAAGGCAGCTTCGAACGCGCGGCGCGCGCGCTCCACGTCACGCCGTCGGCGGTGTCGCAACGCATCAAGCAACTGGAAGAGCGCACCGGCGGCGCCCTGCTGGTGCGCGGCCAGCCCTGCGTGGCCACGGAGGCGGGGCTGCAGCTGTGCCGGCACGTCGAGCGCGTCGGCATGCTGGAGCACGAGCTGCGCGACGCCCTGCCCGCCCTCGGCATGGGCAGCGGAGAGGCCGGCGACGAGCGCCTCACGGTGCGCGTGGCCGTCAATGCCGACAGCCTGGTGACCTGGTTCATCGGCGCGGCGGCGGCCTTCGCGACGCAGGAGCAGGCGGTGCTGCTCGACCTCACGGTGGACGACCAGGACCACACGGCCGAGCGGCTGCGCAGCGGCGCGGTGCTGGCGGCCGTGACCGCGCTCGCGCAGCCGGTGGCGGGCTGCAACAGCGAAGCGCTGGGCACGATGCACTACGTGGCGGCCGCGAGCCCCGCGTTCGTGCGCGACCATTTCGCCAAGGGCGTGGGCGCGCGCACGCTGGCGAACGCGCCCAGCCTGGTGTTCGACCGCAAAGACCGGCTGCAGGCGCGCTGGGTGCGGCGCATCTGCCACCGCAATGTCGAGACGCCGAGGCACTGGGTGCCCTCGCCCACCGCCTTCGTCGAGGCGGCGTGCGCGGGCATGGGCTGGGGCATGCACCCGACCAGCATGGTGGCCGATGCACTGCGCGAAGGGCGGCTGGTGGAGCTCGTGTCCGGCTCGACGCTGCCGGTGCCGCTTTACTGGCAGCAGGCGCGCGCGGCGCCGCGACTGCTCGAAAGGCTGGGGGCCGCGGTGCGTGCCGCCGCCAGCCAGGGACCGCACGCCCTGGACTGAGCCAGGACGGCGGCGCCCGTGCCTACTGCGGCGCCTTGGCCGCGGCAGCCTGGGCCTGTGCCGGCTTGCCGCCCACCACCACCGTCACCATGCGCTCGGGCTGCAGCTTGCGTTGGAACGCGGCCTTGATCTCGGCGGTGGTGACCGCGTTCATGCGCGCGGTCCAGGTGTCGAGGTAGTCCAGCGGCAGGTCGTGCCACGCGATGTTGGCCACGTTGCCGATCAGCTTGCGGTTGCTGTCCAGCAGCAGCGGGAAGCCGCCGATCACGTTGTCCTTCGCGGCCTTGAGCTCGCTGGCGGTCGGGCCTTCGGCCACGAACTTCGCGAGCACTTCGCGCGACACCTTCACCGCGTCCTCGGCCTGGTCGGGCCGGGTCTGGAAGCCGATGCGGAACGCGCCCGCCTCGAGCCCCGGCGCAAAGCCGCTGTAGATGCTGTAGGTGAGCCCGCGCTTCTCGCGCACCTGGTCGGTCAGGCGCGACACGAAGCCGCCGCCGCCCAGCACGTAGTTGCCCAGCGTGAGCGCGAAGTGGTCGGGGTCCTTGCGCGGGTAGCCGGGCTGGCCGATGAAGACGTGGGCCTGCGCCGAGTCGAACGCAATGCGCTCGTCCTTGGCTGCCGTCAGCGCCGCCACGGGGGCGACGGCAGGCAGCGGCGTGCAGGCCTCGGGGCCGGGCAGGCGCGACAGCAGCGTGGTGGCCAGCGACTCGGCCTCGGCGCGCGTGACGGCGCCCACGATGCTGAGCTTGGCGCGGCACGGCACGATCAACTGCTGGTAGCGCTGGCGCATGGTGGCGGTGTCGATGCGCGCCAGCGTTTCCTCGGTCACTTCCTGGCCGTAGGGGTGCGTGCCGTACACCGCCTGCGCGAAGGCGCGGCCCGCGATGGTCGCGGGCTTGGTGTTGGCCTCCTTGATGGCGGCGTTGATGCGCTCGCGCTCGCGCTGCCACACGTCGTCGGGGAAGGCCGGCTCGCCGATCTCGCGCGAGGCCAGCGCCACCGCCTTGTTCAGCAGCGCCGGGTCGGACAGCGTGCGCAGCGAGTAGCTGGTGCGGTCGGTGCCGGCGCTCACGTCGAAGCTGGCGCCCAGGTCGGCCCAGGCTTCGCCCAGGGCGTTCTGGTCGAGCGCGGGCTCGCCGTTCTTGCCGGCGCGCACGCCCTTCTCGACCATGGCCGAGGTGGTGCTGGCCAGCCCGGCCTGCGGCGCGGGGTCGCGGCGGCTGCCGGCGTCGAAGTCGACCTGCACGTCGACGATGGGCAGCGCGTTGGTCGACACCAGGTAGATCTTGGCGCCGTTGGCCAGCGTCCAGTGCTGGATGGGCAGCGCGGCGTGCGCGGTGGTCATGCCCGCGAGGACCGTGGCGCCTGCAAGCAGAAGGGACTGCGCGGTTTTCTTGAGAGTGTTCGTCATGGAATCAGGACCTTTCAGCGCAGCTCGCCCGCGGGTGCCGCGAAGCCGCGACCGCGCTTGGCTTCAGGCGGCAGGGGCCGCAGCGTGGCGACCGTGAGCTGGTCGTCGCCGAAATACCTGGCGGCCACGGCCTGCACCTGCGCGGCCGTGACGGATTGCAGCCGGGCGACGATGCGTTCGCTGGCGTCCAGCGGCAGGCCCTCGATCCAGTTGCTGCCGAGTTCGCGCGCCTGCGCCATCACCGAGTCGCGCTTGTAGGTTTCGCTGGCCACCCATTGCGTCTTCACGCGGGCCAGTTCGGCCTCGCCCACGCCGTCCTTGGCGATGCGCGCGACCTGGGCGCGCAGGGCGGCCTCGACCACCTCGGCGCTCTTGCCGGCCGCCGGCACGCCTTCGAGCACGAAGAGCTGCGGGCCGCGGCCGATGAAGCCCGCGTAGGCGCCGGCCGAATCGGCGACGCGGTCGGGGCCTTGGGTGAGCGCGCGGTCGAGCCGGGCGCCGGCATAGCCGTCGAGCACGGCGGACAGCACCACCAGCGCCCAGGCGTCGCTGCTCACGTCGTCGATGCTGGCGATCTGCGGCACGCGGTAGGCCAGCGACACATAGGCCTGCTCGGCGGGCGCCTTGAATTCGAGGCGGCGGATGCCGCGCTGCACCGGCTCCACGCGCGGCTTGCGCACGGGCACGGCGCGCGAGGGGATGCGGCCGTAGTACTTCTCGGCCATCGCGCGGACCTGGGCCACGTCGACGTCGCCGGCCACCACCAGCACGGCGTTGGCGGGCACGTACCAGCGCTGGTGGAAGTCGCGCACGTCGCCGGGGGTCATGGCGTCGAGGTCGCTCATCCAGCCGACCACGGGGCGGTGGTAGGGCGAGGCGATGAAGACGGCGGCATTCTGCTGCTCGCCGAGCAGCGCGCGCGGCTGGTCTTCGGTGCGCAGGCGGCGCTCTTCCTTGACGACCTCGATCTCGCGCTTGAACTCGTCGTCGGGCCACTGGTTGTTGGCGAAGCGGTCGGACTCGAGCTTCATCACCTGCTCGAGGCTGCCGACCGGAATCTGCTGGTAGTAGCCGGTGTAGTCGCGGGTGGTGAAGGCGTTTTCCTGGCCGCCCAGCGCCGCCACGCGGCGCGAGAACTCGCCGGGCTTGATGTCCTTGGTGCCCTTGAACATCATGTGTTCGAGCGCATGTGCGACACCGGACGTGCCGTCGACCTCGTCCATGGAGCCGACCCGGACCCAGACCATCTGCACCGCCGTGGGCGAGCGCCGGTCGGGCTGGACGATCAGCGTCATGCCGTTGGCCAACGTGAATTGCTGGGGGCCGGGCGCCGCGGCTGCGGCGGCGGAAGGCGGGGTGGTCTGGGCCTGCGCAGGCATGGCCCACGGCGCCAGAAGCGCCATCGCCAGCACCGCACCAGACGCAGCACGGCGTGGCGGGAGGTGTTTCATAGAATGGGTCGGATTGTAAAAAGCTCCTGATGTTCAGTTTCTTCAAGAAAAAACCGCCTGCCGATGCCCCGGTCGCGCCGGCGCCCCCTCCGGCGGCTGCGCCAGCGCCCGCCCCGGAGCCCGCGCCGACGCGCTCGGTGTTCTCGCCTTCGAGCTGGTTCGGCTCGAAGCCGGCGGTCGAGGAAGCGCCTGCCGTTGCGGCGCCCGCGCCGATTCCTGCACCCGCACCCGCCCCGGCGCCAGCACCAGCACC
>NZ_MOWM01000043.1 GCF_016082275.1 Variovorax sp. E3 | reverse complement strand
GATAAAGCCTCGCGCTTGCCGATGCCGCCAGCCCCCATCCCAGCCTTCCCCCAGAGGGGGAAGGAGCCAATACCAATACCCAACTCCGGAACCTCCGCCATGACTCTGTCGGACATGATGAACATCGGCCTCATGCAGGGCTTCGCGGGGCTGAGCCTCTTCGCGGTGCTGCTGCTCATGGGGCTGGGCCTGGCGATCATCTTCGGCCAGATGGGCGTGATCAACATGGCGCATGGCGAGTTCATGACCATCGGCGCCTACTCGATCTACCTGGCCGCGCGCGTCACCGAAAGCCTGGCGCCGGCGTTCATGCCGTACTACTTTCCGATCGCCATCGCGCTGGCCTTCGTGTTCGCCTTCATCACCGGCTGGATCGTGGAGTGGGTGCTGATTCGCCACCTCTACAAGCGACCGCTCGACACGCTGCTCGCCACCTGGGGCGTGAGCCTGGGGCTGCAGCAGATCTTTCGCACCTTCATCGGCCCGAAGGAAGTGAGCCCGACCTTGCCCGAGTGGCTCATGGGCTCGTGGACGCCGCATGAAGGCCTGGACATTCCCATCAATGGCCTGTTCGTGCTGGCGCTCACCGCGCTGGTCACGGGCGGCGTGCTCATCGCGCTGCACAAGAGCCGCTGGGGCCTGAGGGTGCGCGCCACCGTGGCCAACCGCACCATGGCCAACGCCACCGGCATCGATACGAAGAAGACCGACCGCCTGACCTTTGCCATCGGCTGTGGCATCGCCGGCGTGGCGGGCGCGGCCTTCACCACCATCGGCTCGACCGGGCCGACCTCGGGCTCGCTCTACATCGTCGACGCCTTCCTGGTCGTCACCTTCGGCGGCGCGGCCAGCCTGCTGGGCACGGTGGTCTCGGCCTTCGGCATTGCGCAGACACAGTCGATCTCGGAGTTCTTCATGACCGGCTCGATGGCCAAGGTGCTGACGCTGTCGCTGATCGTGCTGATTCTGATGATGCGCCCCCAGGGCCTCTTTGCCGTCAAGGTCCGCCGCTGAACCCCGATTCCTTTTTGGAGAACGTTTCGATGAATTCCCTCAAGGCCTCGATCCAGCGCTACCAGCTCGGCAGCCTGCTGCTGCTGGTGCTGCTGCTCGCGGTGGTGCTGCCGCTGTCGCTCGACATCTTCCGGCTCAACCTCGTGGGCAAGTACCTCACCTACGCCTTCGTGGCCGTGGGGCTCGTGATGGTGTGGGGCTACGGCGGCGTGCTGAGCCTGGGGCAGGGCGTGTTCTTCGGCATCGGCGGCTATGCGATGGCGATGTTCCTCAAGCTCGAAGCCTCCGACCGCATCTCCACCAAGATCCAGACCACGCCCGGCATACCGGACTTCATGGACTGGAACCAGATCACCGAACTGCCCACGCTGTGGCTGCCGTTCAAGAGCCTGCCGCTGAGCCTTGCGCTGGTGGTGCTCGCGCCGATGGCGTTGGCCTGGCTCGTGAGCTTCGCGATGTTCAAACGCCGCGTGGGCGGCGTGTACTTCGCGATCATCACGCAGGCGGTGGCGCTCATCTGCACCGTGCTCATCATCGGCCAGCAGGGCTACACGGGCGGCGTCAACGGCATGACCGATTTGAAGACAATGCTGGGCTGGGACACGCGCACCGACAGCGCCAAGTACATCCTCTACTACGTGTGCGTGGCCTTGCTGGTGCTGAGCATTCTGCTGTGCCGTTGGGTGCAGACCAGCAAGCTGGGCACGCTGCTGCTGGCCATGCGCGACAAGGAAGACCGCGTGCGCTTCTCGGGCTACGACGTGTCGAACTTCAAGGTCTTCACCTTCTGCCTGGCGGCCGGGCTCTCGGGCATCGGCGGCGCGATGTTCGCGCTGCAGGTGGGCTTCATGTCCCCCAGCTTCGTGGGCATCGTGCCCTCCATCGAGATGGTCATCTTCTGCGCCGTCGGCGGCCGCATGAGCCTGGTGGGCGCGGTGTACGGCGCGCTATTGGTGAACGCGGGCAAGACGCTTTTTTCGGAGAGCTTTCCGGACCTGTGGCTGTTCCTGATGGCGGGCCTGTTCATCGGCGTGACGATGGCCTTTCCGATGGGGCTGGCCGGCGTGTGGGAAGAAAAGATCCGCCCCTGGTGGAAGTCGCGGCGGCAGGCATTGGGCGACGCGGCGGTGAAGCCGCCGATGAGCCCGGCACCCGCGCCATCCACGGCACCGACGACCACTCCCGAACCGACGCTCCCCGAAGGCGTCGGCAGCCAACGCGCCTGACCCCGGAGCCCCGCACGCATCATGAGCAACACAGACTTCGCGCTCGCGGTCGAAGACCTCACCGTGTCCTTCGACGGTTTCAAGGCCATCGACGCGCTCACGCTGTACATCGACCGCAACGAGCTGCGCGTGATCATCGGCCCCAACGGCGCAGGCAAGACCACGCTGCTCGACCTGATCTGCGGCAAGACCCGCGCCAGCGCCGGCAGCATCAAGTTCAAGAACACCGAGCTCACGAGGATGGCCGAGCACAAGCGCGTGCGCCTGGGCATAGGCCGCAAGTTCCAGACCCCGTCGATCTACGAGAACCTTTCGGTGTTCCAGAACCTGGAGGTGTCGTTTCCCAAGGGGCGGTCGGTGTTCGGCGCGCTGGCCTTCAAGTGCGACGAAGAGGTCAAGGCCAAGGTGCAGGCCGTTGCGCAAGAGATTGGCCTGGCCGACCGCCTCGACACCGAAGCCGGCCTGCTGAGCCACGGCCAGAAACAGTGGCTCGAGATCGGCATGCTGCTGATGCAGGAGCCCGAGCTGCTGATGCTCGACGAGCCGATTGCCGGCATGAGCGCGCGCGAACGCGAACTCACGGCCGACCTGCTCAAGCGCATTTGCCAGAACCGCGCCGTGATCGTGATCGAGCACGACATGGCGTTCGTGAAGCAGATCGCGCACAAGGTCACCGTGATGCACCAGGGAAAGATCCTGGCCGAAGGACCGATGGAGAAGGTGCAGGCCGATCCGAAGGTCATCGACGTTTATCTGGGGCACTAGATGAAGCACTGCCTGGTCGTACAAGCTGCGTGTCGTTCAGGGCTCGCTCACGCCGACGGTGTGCTCTGCTCCGCGAATGTCCCCCGCCCTTCGGGCTCCTCCTTTATTTCGCTGCGCAGAGCACACCGCCGACGTGAGCGTTATCAGAGCACTGGTTCATCGGCCGCACACCGACAGCGTGCCCAGGTGCACAGGGCATCGGGTGCTCCCCGCAGCGAAATAAAGGAGGAGGGGCGCAGCCCCGGGGGACATTCGCGGAGGGGAGTACCCGGTGTCCTGTGCACGTACCAAGAACGTTCAAACCCGGAAGTAAAAACATGAGCAACGTCATGCTGAAGGTGCAAGACCTGCACGTAGCCTACGGCCAGAGCGAGGCCCTGCACGGCCTCTCGTTCGAGGGCCATGCCAATGAAACCATCGCCATCATGGGCCGCAACGGCATGGGCAAGACCACGCTGTTCAAGAGCCTCATGGGCATTCTTCCGCTCAAGAGCGGGCGCATCGAAGTGGCGGGCCAGGACGTGTCGCGCGACGAGAGCTTTCGGCGCGTGGCCAAGGGCATCGCCTACGTGCCGCAGGGCCGGATGATCTTTCCCACGCTCACGGTCGAGGAGAACATCCAGACCGGCCTGGAGAACTCGAAGACCCGCCGCATCCCCGAGGAAATCTACGCCCTGTTCCCCGTGCTGTGGGACATGAAGACCCGCAAGGGCGGCAACCTCTCGGGCGGCCAGCAACAGCAGCTTGCCATTGCGCGCGCCCTCGTCACCGACCCCAGGGTGCTGCTGCTCGACGAGCCCACCGAAGGCATCCAGCCTTCGATCATCAAGGACATCGCCAAGGCCCTCAACGAGATCCGCAAGCTGCGCGGCATCACCATCGTCGTGTCCGAGCAAGTGCTCAGCTTTGCGATGGACGTGGCCGACCGGCTGTTCGTGATCGAAGGCGGAAGGCTCGTTCATGAGACCGCGCGCGAGAAGACCGATGTGGACCACATCAAGGCCTATCTCTCTGTTTGACCCGACCGATTCACCACACCCCAAGGAGCCACTGCAAATGACGGACACGCTGATCAAGGTCGACCTGACCAAGTCTCCCACCGAGAACGAGAACATCCACAACCGCTGGCACCCGGACATTCCGATGGCCTGCTGGGTCAACCCCGGTGACGACTTCATCCTCGAGACCTTCGACTGGACCGGCGGCTTCATCAAGAACAACGACAGCGCCGACGACGTGCGCGACATCGACCTGAGCACCGTGCACTACCTCTCGGGCCCCGTGGGCGTGAAGGGCGCGGAGCCGGGCGACCTGCTGGTGGTCGACCTGCTCGACATCGGCGCCAAGCAGGACAGCCTGTGGGGCTTCAACGGCTTCTTCTCGAAGAAGAACGGCGGCGGCTTCCTGACCGACCACTTTCCCGAAGCGCAGAAATCGATCTGGGACTTCAAGGGCATGTTCACCAGTTCGCGCCACATTCCGGGCGTGAACTTCGCGGGGCTGATCCACCCCGGCCTGATCGGTTGCCTGCCCGACAAGCCCATGCTCGACATGTGGAACGAGCGCGAGAAGGCGCTGATCGCCACCGACCCCGATCGCGTGCCCGGCCTGGCCAACCCGCCGTTTGCCGGCACCGCCCACATGGGCAAGATGACCGGCGACGCACGCGCCAAGGCCGCGGCCGAGGGTGCGCGCACCGTGCCGCCGCGCGAGCATGGCGGCAACTGCGACATCAAGGACCTGTCGCGCGGCTCGAAGGTGTTCTTCCCCGTGTACGTCGACGGCGCGGGCCTGAGCGTGGGCGACCTGCACTTCAGCCAGGGCGACGGTGAAATCACCTTCTGCGGCGCCATCGAAATGGCGGGCTGGGTGCACATGAAGGTCACGCTCATCAAGGGCGGCATGGCCAAGTACGGCATCAGGAACCCGATCTTCAAGCCCAGCCCGATCACGCCGCAGTACAACGACTACCTGATCTTCGAGGGCATCTCGGTCGACGAGAGCGGCAAGCAGCACTACCTGGACGTGAACGTGGCCTACCGCCAGGCCTGCCTGAACGCCATCGAGTACCTGAAAAAGTTCGGCTACTCGGGCGCGCAGGCCTATTCCATTCTCGGCACGGCGCCCGTGCAGGGCCACATCAGCGGCGTGGTCGACGTGCCCAACTCGTGCGCCACGCTGTGGCTGCCCACGGGCATCTTCGACTTCGACATCAACCCGACGCCTCGGGCCCGGTGAAGTTCATCGACGGCAGCGTGGACATGCCGCTGTCGCACGACCTGCGTTGAGGCCCGCGCCATGCCCACCTACGACTACGCCTGCGGCCGATGCGGCGGCTTCGAGGCGCTGCGGCCCTCGGGCCTGCGCGACGAACCGGCCGCGTGCCCCGACTGCGGATGCGCGTCACCGCGCGTGCTGTCGGCCGCGCCGCGGCTCGCGCTGATGGCGTCGGGCACGCGCCACGCCATGGAAACCAACGAGCGCGCGCGGCACGAGCCGGGCAGCTCGCGGGACTATGCGCGCTTCAAGCACCCGGCGGGATGCGGCTGCTGCGGTTCGGGCAAACGCGGTGCGACGGTGACGGCGCCAACGGCGCGAAGTCGGCGCCCTCGCGCCGGCCCTGGATGATCAGCCACTGAGCTTCAGGCCCTACCCAGGCAGCGGGCGTGGGCTGGCAGGTGAAGAAAAAAGACCACCTGAAGCCCCGAAATTCGGGGCATCCCCTCTTGACCAGCGGCTTTTCAAGGGCTTGATTGTTTCAATCCCGTGAACGCCGCGGTTCCTTTTGACGGCGTTTTTCAGGGTGCTTCAGGATCAAACTTCTCCTCACCAACCAACCCATTGAAGGAGATTGAAATGAATGCCTCGAAGATCCTCGCTGCTGCTGCTCTCTCGCTCCTGGCCGCTGCCGGAGCACATGCAGAAACCTACGACGCGTGCACGTCGTGAACTCTTCGGTCTCCCGCGCCGAAGTCGCACCGCAAGCCGCTGCCGCCGCACGTGCCGGCAACGAATACAGCGATGCCTCCAGCGCCGGCGCCCAAGCCTTCACGTCGACCGCCAACCGCGCGACCGTGCAAGCCGAAGCCGTTGCCAAGGCCCACGATCCGCTGCAAAGCCTCGACCGCCGCGCGTTCTACCGCGACGAAGTGCCGCAAGCCTACAAGAAGCCCAGCGTGTCGTTCACGCGCCAAGCCGGCCTGTAAGCCAGAGCCACCGCACCTCGGGTGTTGGGGCGGAAAGAACGGACCTCGGGTCCGTTTTTTTACGTCGGTGCTTTAAAAATATACGCATTGAGTATATATTTGCGGCCCATGAACAACATGCCACAACAGGTGCTCCTGCGCGACGCGATGCGTCAACTCAACATGACGCGGGATGTCTTCGCGGAACGCATCGGCAGCCGAAGGAGGGCGCTGGACGCCTGGCTCCTGCCCGACGAATCCAACGAATTCCGGGCCATGCCCGAGGTTGCCCGGCGCTTCGTGAGCGAAATCCTGGCCGCCGACGGGCATCGCGGTGAATATACGCAAAGCGCACATGAAGGCATCTTGCGCAAGGCGCTGGCCACCGGCGGCGCGCACCATCTGCTGTCGGTCAGCCAGTTCAACCGCGACGCCATCGACGAGCTGTTCCAACTGGCCGACGTCATGCAGCCCATCGCGCGCCGGCGCAAGGTCAGCCGCGTGCTCGAAGGCGCCGTGCTGGCCAACCTGTTCTTCGAGGCCAGCACCCGCACGCGCGTGAGTTTCGGCGCCGCGTTCTGCCGGCTCGGCGGCTCGGTGTGCGACACCACCGGCTTCACCTTCTCGTCGATGGCCAAGGGCGAGTCGATCTACGACACCAGCCGCGTCATCGGCGGCTATGTCGACGCGATGGTGGTGCGGCACCCCGAGCAGGGCTCGGTCGCCGAGTTCGCGCGCGCCACCAACGTGCCCGTCATCAACGGCGGCGACGGCCCCGGCGAGCACCCGAGCCAGGCGCTGCTCGACCTGTACACCATCCAGCGCGAGTTCTCGCGCCTGGGCAAGCTGGTCGACGGCGCGCACATCGCGATGATCGGCGACCTGAAATACGGGCGCACCGTGCACTCGCTCATCAAGCTGCTGGCGCTGTACAAGGGCCTGAAGTTCACGCTGATCTCGCCGCCGTCGCTGGCCATGCCCGCCGCGATCGTCGATGCCGTGAGCCGCAACGGCCACGTGGTGGAAACCGCCGCCACGCCCGCGCAGGGGCTGGCGGGCGCCGACATCATCTACGCCACGCGCATCCAGAAGGAGCGCTTCGCGAACGACGAAGTGCTGGAGGGTTTCGACAACGCCTTCGAAGTGAATCGCGCGCTGATCGAGTCGGCCTGCAAGCCCGAGGTGGTGGTGATGCACCCGCTGCCGCGCGACGGCCGGCCCGGCTCGCACGACCTGAGCACCGACCTCAACAACGACCCGCGCCTGGCCATCTTCCGCCAGACCGACAACGGCATTCCGGTGCGCATGGCCATCTTCGCGACGCTGCTGGGCGTGGAGAAACTCGTCAGCCGTTCGATGCGCGATGCCGCGTGGACGCCGCCGTCGCACATCGGGCCGGACGACAGCGTGTTCCACGGGCTCGACTGAGCCGAGCGCGTTTTCTTTTTCAGGCGTGCGCGAGGATGTTCACGAGCTTGCCGAACGGGTCGCGCACGTAGAAGCGGCGCACGCCCCACGGCTCGTCGACCGGGCCGTATTCGATGACGAAGCCCGCGGCCTTCATGCGCTCGAAGGCCGTGTCGACGTCGTCCACTTCTATCGACAGGTCGGGCACCGCCGTGCCCGAGCCGCCCTCCGAGGCGAAGCTGACCTGCAACGCCATCTCGGCCTGCGCGCCGTAGGTCTGGATCCAGCCGTGGTCCATGAGCAGGTCAAGGCCGAGCACGTCCTTGTAGAAGGCGGAGGCGCGCGGGCGTGGGCGTCGCGAAGTTGGCGACGATGCGTTTGACTTTCATGGTGTGCTTTCCTTGTCGGCTTCCTGTCCGATGAAAAATGTCTTGAGCCGTCCTTTCGAGTCGACCTGAAGCGCGTCGCCCTCGATGCGGATGCCCGTCCACGTGTCGATGGGGCCCTCGGCGCCGATCAGTTCGAGGCTGTCGACGGAAAGCACCCGATAGCGAAAGACCGGCGCGCACTGCGGGCCGTCGCTCTCGCCGAGGATGGCGCGCGCGAAGCCGTTCGCGTCGAACCAATAGATTTCGACGCCGGTGTCGCCGCTGTCGAGCTGCAGGCGACGGCCGAGGGGAACGGGTGGCTTCATCTGAAGAGCATCCTCTCGATGGCCGACACGGCCAGGGTCTCGGTTTCTCCGGTCGATGCGGGGTCCAGGGCAAGGTCTCCCAACATCTGAAGCGCGACGGCCTTGTTGCCACGCTCGGCAATGGCTTCGGCCTTGGCCACGAGCAGGGCTCCCCGGGTCTCGACGTCCGGGTTCTTGCCCAGTCCCTTTTCGATGAGCACCAGCCGCTTGGCGGGATCGCTCTCCAGCTTGGACAACTCTTGCCATCCCGGCGCGAAATCCGGGTGGCGCGCGGTCATGTCGAGGGCGGTCTTCGTGGCCTTCTTCATATCATGCGATCGGTTTGCTTGCGGTCGGCCAGCAAGAAGCGGCAGCGCAGGCTTTCGGGGACAAAGGGCGTCGCTTCGGTCAGGGTGAATCGGCTCATTGGCTGGGGCTCTCCATTGCGTGATCGTTGTCGCGCGCGAAGTCGCGCCGGTACTTGATGAAGCCCTTCTTCTTCGATCCCGTGAAGCCGCATCGCGCAAAGAAGCGATGTGCGTCGCCGCGTTCGACGGCGCTGAGCAGCATGATCTTGGAGCAGTCGCGCGCGATGCATTCGTCCTCGATGTAGCGCAGAAGTTCTGTCCCGGCACCCCGACCTCGAAATGCCTGACCCACGACGATGTTCTCGATCACGGCGAAAGGCTGGGTCCTGAACATGGCGTCGACGCAGAAATTCAGCAGTGCGGTGGCCTGCAATGCGCCCGCGTGTTCCAGAACAATCAGCGCGGCCCGTGGGTCTTTCGCGATGTCCGCGATGTGCGTCGGCAGCACATGCACATGCGCGTTGTCGACCAGTTCGCGGTACAGCGCCTCGATGCCGTCGGCATCGGCGGGAGTTGCGCGCCGGATCGATGCGGCCGAATTGGCGGTGTGTGTCTTCTCCACGAGGCAGTTGTTCTTTGAGTGGGAAACAGCCGAATATAAAACGTGGGCTCGTCGCTGCTTTTCGCGTGCCTCGGTCTTCGCGTGCGCGAGCGCTCTTGCCTGAGTTCTCACACACCGCTAAGCGGACTCTCACGGCCCCTTAAGCCAACTCTCACCGCTGCATAAGCGAACACTCACGGGCCGGTAAGTGCGTCGTCCTAGAGTGAAAGCGTCACTACCATCCAAGGAGACAGCCATGAGAGTCCGTATCCTCACCCTCTGCATCGCCGCGGTGCCCGCGCTGGTGCTGGCATCGTTCGCGCATGCGAGCGGGCGCGCCGATCCCGACTATCCGCAGATGTCGCAGTCGACCATGTCGCGCGACGCCGTGGCAGCGGACGCAATGCGCGCCAACAACGGCATTCACGCCACCGAGGTCCTGGAGTCGCAGCCCGCGCCGGCCGTGAGCGGCATGGACCGCGCGCAGGTCGAGGCCGCCGCGGTTCGCGCCAACAACGCCATCCATCCGACGGAGATCATGGAGTCGCAAGTGGCGCCGCCGGTGGCATCGGCGAACCTGCCGAACACGTCGAGCGCATCCGGCGAATGACGCTGCGCTTCGCGCGGTTGCCAGTCGTCAGTCGCGCACGAGCACAAACCGCTTGCGGATCCCGTCGGCAGCCGAAGGCGCCACCCACAGGTCGAACTCTCCGGGCTCGACCGTGGGCTTCATGTCCCGGCCGACGAACTGCAGGTCGTCTTTGGTGAGCGTGAATTCGACAACCGTCGACGCGCCCGGCGCGATCGTGACCTTGCGGAAGTCCTTGAGCTCGCGCACGGGCCGTGTCACGCTGGCCGCGCGCTCGGCCGCGTAGAGCTGCACCACTTCTTCGGCCTCGCGCTGGCCCGTGTTGGTGACGGTGGCGCGCACGCGCAGCGTGTCCGACATCGCCATGCGGTCCTGGCTCAGCTCGACGCTGTCGTAGCGCACCGGCGCATAGCCGATGCCGTAGCCGAAGGGGTAGAGCGCCTCGTTGGTCGCGTCGAGGTAGCGGGTCTTGAACGACGTGCCCGGCGCACCTTCGGGTGAGGGCCGTCCGGTGCGCTTGTGCGCGTAGTAGTAGGGCACCTGGCCGGCCGTCTGCGGAAAGCTCACGGGCAGGCGGCCCGACGGGTTGAAGTCGCCGAACACCACGTCGGCGATGGCGTTGCCGGTCTGCACGCCGAGGAACCACGTGACCAGAATCGCGCGCGCATTGCGCACCGCGCCCTTCAGCGCCATCGCGCGGCCGTTGCTCAGCAGCACGACCACGGGCTTGCCGGTGGCGGCCACGGCCTCGGCCAGGTCCTGCTGCGCCTGCGGCAGGCCGATGTCGCTGCGCGAGCGCGCCTCGCCCGACATCTTCTCGCTCTCGCCGATGGCCAGCACCACCACGTCGGCTTCGCGCGCGGCGGCCACGGCGGCGTCGATGCCGCCCGCCAGCGGCGCGCCGATGCCGGAGCCGCGCACCACGGTGACCGACGAGTCGGCGCCGAGCGCGGCGCGCAGCCCCTGGTCGATGCCCACGGGCGCCGACTGGCCCGGGAACAGGCTCCAGGCGCCCATCAGGTCGACGGTACCTTCGGCGAAGGGGCCGATCAGCGCGATCTTCGTGCCGGCCTTGGGCAGCGGCAGCAGCATACGGTCGTTCTTCAGCATGACGATGGAGCGGCGCGCGGACTCGCGGGCCAGCGCGATGAACGCGGGGTTCTCGGCGCGCTGCGCGGCGGGCGGGCCGTCGAGGCCGCGCATGGGGTCGTCGAACAGGCCGAGCTTCTGCTTGACGTGCAGCACGCGGCGCACGGCCTCGTCGAGCCGCGCCATCGGCACTTCGCCCGAGGCCACGAGGTCGGGCAGGTAGCGCATGTACAGGCCGCTCTGCATGCTCACGTCGGTGCCGGCCATGAAGGCCATCTTGGCGGCCTCGCGCGCGTTCGCGGCGTAGCCGTGCTCGACCAGTTCCTCGTCGGCCGTGTAGTCGGAGACCACGAAGCCCTTGAACTTCCATTCGTCGCGCAGCACGCCGGTCAAGAGGTCGCGGTTGGCGGTGGAGGGCACGCCGCCGATTTCGTTGAAGGCGCTCATGACCGACAGCGCCCCCGTGTCGACGGCCGCGCGGAACGGCGGCAGGTAGACCTCGCGCAAGGTGCGCTCCGAGATATCGCTCACGCTGTAGTCGAGCCCGCCCTCGGCCGCGCCGTAGGCCGCGAAGTGCTTGGGTGTGGCGAGCATGGCATCGGGGCGCGACAGGTCGCTGCCCTGGAAGCCGCGCACGCGGGCGGCGGCGAACTGCTTCGACAGCAGCACGTCTTCGCCCGCGCCTTCGAGGCCGCGGCCCCAGCGCGCGTCGCGCGCGATGTCGACCATGGGCGCGAAGGTCCAGCGAAAGCCGTCGCCGTGGCCTCGACCGCCGCGGCGCGCGCGGTGCGCTCGGCCAGCGCGGGCTCCCAGCTCGAGGCCTCGGCCAGCGGCATCGGGAACATGGTGCGAAAGCCGTGGATCACGTCGCGCCGAAGATCAGCGGAATGCCCAACCGCGATTCGTTCACCGCGATCTGCTGCAGGCGCCGCTTGCCTTCGAGGCCCGCATTGTTGAAGAGACCGGTGAGGCGGCCGGCGCGCACGTCGCAGTCTCCTGCTGCGCATTGCGCCAGCCGGCCTGCGGGTTGTTGGGGGTGTTGATTTCCGCCGGGCCGAAGAGGCTGAGCTGGCCGGCTTTCTCCTGCGGCGTCATGCGCGCGATGAGCGCCTCGATGCGGGCATCGGCCGCATCGGGTGGCGCTGGGGGAGGGGTGTCGGCGGCGGGGGCTGCTGCTGCGGCAGAGAAGGAGATGCACGCCAGCCCGATCAGGCCGGCGATGCCAAGGTTTCGAACGCTCATGGCCCGGTATTCTGGGCGAAACACGGGCGCCCCGGCGCCAGGCCCTCGATGTCCGGGGGCTTGAACCGCAAAAATGGCTGCCGGCACCTGTCGCGCAGGCGCTGGCAGCCGTGGAAACCGGGGACCGACGGGTCGGTCTGGTCTTATTGCTTGTAGCTGTCGTCGATGCGGTCGAGCTTGCGGATCAGCGAAGGCCAGACGAACATGCCGCCGAGGCCGCCGCTTTGCACCTTCATTGCCTGGCCCACGCCGTCGATGATGCGCGGGTCGACATGCGTGAGTTCGCTGCCGCCCGACTGCGCCGCGATCTGGATCTGGCAGGTGTTCTCGAAGGTGTACATCGAGAGGAACGCATCGGCGATGGTCTTGCCGCAGGTCAGCAGGCCGTGGTTGCGCAGCATGAGGAAGTTGGCGTGGCCCATGTCGGCCTGCAGGCGCGGCTTCTCGTCGTCGCGGAAGGCCACGCCTTCGTAGTCGTGGTAGGCCAGCGAGGCCAGCACGAAGGTCGACTGCTGGCTGATGGGCAGCACGCCGTTCTTCTGCGCGCTCACGGCAATGCCGGCCCTGGTGTGGGTGTGCAGCACGCACTGGATGTCTTCGCGCGCGGCATGCACGGCGCTGTGGATCACGAAGCCGGCCGGGTTCACGGGGTAGGGCGAGTCGATGATCTTGTTGCACTGCTGGTCGACCTTGACCAGGCTCGACGCGGTGATCTCGTCGAACATCAGGCCGTAGGGGTTGATCAGGAAGTGGTGCTCGGGGCCGGGCACGCGCGCGCTGATGTGCGTGAACACCAGGTCGCTCCAGCCGTACAGCGCCACCAGGCGGTAGCAGGCGGCAAGGTCGACGCGAAGCTGCCACTCCTCGGCGGAGACGAGCTTCTGGATTTCGGGTTGGGAAAAGGCGTTCATGGGGTGTTTCCTTGGTGCGGTGTCAGGCTGTCGTGGCCGCGGGCTCGGTCAGCGCGGCCTTGTAGATGCTCTGCCTGGGCTGCGCCATCACGCGGCGCAGCATGGGCTCGAACTCGCCGATGGGCAGGGTCTCGGCCTTGGGGTCGAAGGCGGGGTTGTCGTAGAGCGCGCAGAACTCGGCCGTGCGCTCGTAGTGCGGGTGGTCCTTGAAGTTGTCGCGCATGTTGCGGTCCAGCCCGATGTGATGGAAGAAGTAATGGCCCTGGAAGATGCCGTGGTTCTGCACCATCCAGTGGTTGGCTTCGCTCACGAAGGGCTTCAGGATGGCGGCGGCAATGTCGGGGTGGTTGAAGCTGCCCAGCGTGTCGCCGATGTCGTGCAGCAGCGCGCACACCACGTACTCCTCGTCGCGGCCGTCGCGCAGCGCGCGCGTGGCGGTCTGCAGCGAATGGGTGTAGCGGTCGACGGGGAAGCCGCCGTAGTCGCCTTCGAGGATCTGCAGGTGCTTGATCACGCGCGCGGGCAGGCCGCCCGTGAACTGCATGAATTCGCCGCCGATCAGTTGCCAGTCTTCGCGCGTGCTTTCCTGCATGCTCTTGAAACTTGCGCGTGCGTTCATCGTGGGGGTCTCCGGTTCTTGTGGGTGCCGGTCACTGTATGCCCGTGCTTGACGTTCAACTGTCAAGAATTTGACAATGCGGGGTTCTGGTAAACCCCCGCCCCGCGCGGCTTTTCGCCCATGGCCGCTGCCCCGAAGACAAGACTTTCTCCCCCGCACCGCGCCGCGCTGGAGGGCAACCCGTGGTTCACGAGCATTCCGCGCGCGCAGCGCGAGGCGCTGCTGGGCGCGGCCGAACTGCTGCACGTGCGGCGCGGCGCGATGGTGTTCCGCCAGGGCGACCCGATCCACGCGGCGGGCGGCGGCTTCTACGGGCTGGTGGCCGGCAGCATCAAGATCTCGTCGTTGCGCCAGGACGGGCGCGAGGCCATCCTCGCGGTGCTGGAGCCGGGCAACTGGTTCGGCGAGATCACGCTGATCGACGGCTCGCCGCGCACGCACGACGCCACCGCGCTCGAAGCGCTCGACCTGCTGGTGGTGCCGCCCGGGGCCTTCGTGCAGCTGATGCGCGACGGCGTGTTCGCCAACGCCATCGCGGCCATGCTGGCGGCGCGCGTGCGCATGCTCTACGGCCTGGCCGAGGACGCCACCTTGCGCAGCCTGCGCGCGCGCGTGGCGCACCGGCTGCTGGTGCTGGCGCGCGGTGACGCCACGCAGTCGCTGCACCTGCGGCGCAGCCTGCAACTGCCGCAGGAGGCGCTGGCCATGATGCTCGGCGTGACGCGGCAAACGCTGTCCAAAGAACTCAATGCGCTGGCGGGCGAGGGTGTGATCTCGCTGGGCTACGGGCGCATCGAGCTGCTGTCGCTCGACGCGCTGCAGGCGCTGGTGAGCACCGGTTAGGCCCGCTGGCATCCGGTCACGAGGTCATCAGGCATGCGGCGTATAAGGAGCGGGTCGGCTCCGGCCGGCACGTCCCGCGGCGGCGAGCACCGGACGCAGAAGAGTTGCCGTCCCGCGGTCATCCACGCATCACAGGAAGGTAGAACATTCATGAGCAACAAAGCGACAGTCGTTCTGGTCCACGGTTTCTGGGGCGGCGCGAAGGTCATCGTCGAGCTCACGCGCAAGGGCCACACCGGCATTCGCGCGGTCGAGATGCCGCTGACCTCGCTGGCCGACGACGCCGAGCGCGTGCGCAAGATGGTGGCGCAGCAGAAGGGGCCGGTCGTGCTGGTGGGGCACTCCTACGGCGGCGCGGTCATCACGCAGGCCGGCGACCTGCCCAACGTGACGGGGCTGGTGTACATCGCGGCCTTCGCGCCCGACGCCGGCGAGAGCCCCGGCGGCATCACGCAGCAACACCCGCCGGCGGGCGCGGCCAACCTGGCGCCCGACAGCGACGGCTACCTGTGGGTCGTGCCCGAGAAGTTCCACGAGAGCTTCTGCCAGGACCTGACGCCCGACGAAGGCCTGGTGATGGGCGTCACGCAGAAGGCGCCGCTTGCCAGCACCTTCGGCGACACCATCACGGCGCCGGCGTGGAAGAAAAAGCCGTCGTGGTATCAGATCTCCAGCGACGACCGCATGATCGCGCCGGCCAACCAGACCTTCATGTCGGGCCGGCTGGGCGCCAGGAAGGTCATCACGCTGGCGTCGAGCCACGCCTCGCTGGCATCGCACCCGGCCGAGGTGGCGGCGCTGATCGACGAGGCGGTGAGCGCCGCCAACGCCGGCTGAGGCTACTCACGACGCGCACTTTTCTTCAGTGCGCGTCGGCCGCGTGCGGCCTCGCCAGCCGAGCGCGGCCACCGACCCCGCGGCCGCGATGACGATCAGCACGGCCACGGTCAGCACGGCGAAGAAGGCCTGGTCGAACGCCGCGTGCGCGAGCGCGACGAGCTGCGACGCCACCTGCGCCGGCAGCGTTTCCGCGGCCAGCAGCGCGGCGTCGATGCCGTCGCTGGCGGACGCTGGCACCGGCAGGCTGGCGGGAATGGCCAGCGCGGCCGTGTAGCTCGACGACAGCACGCTGCCCAGCAGCGCGATGCCCAGCACGCCGCCCAGTTCGTAAGACACCTCCTCGATCGACGCGGCCATGCCCGCGCGCTCCACCGGCGCGTTGTTCATGATCGCGTTGGACGCCGCCGTCATGGTGGCGCCCACGCCCAGCCCCAGCAGCACCAGAACGCCGAGCTTGAACATCGCCGACGCGTCGATGGCCAGCGCCAGTCCGCACAGCGAGAGCGCCGTGGTGAGCAGGCCCAGCAGGATGATCGGACGCGACCCCACGCGCGACAGCAGCAGGCCCGCGACCGGCCCCGCCACGAAGGCGGCCAGCGGAATCGGCAGGATGGTCAGTCCCGCCTGCAGCGGCGTGAGACCGCTCACCAGCTGCAGCCGCTGCGTGAAGACCAGCTCGACCCCGACCAGCGCCACCGAAGCCACGATGGCCGCGATCACGCCGCCCGAGAAATACGCGTTGCGGAACAGGCGGAAATCGACCAGCGGCGCCGCGCTGCGCCGCTGGCGCCGCACGAAGAGCCCCATCGCCACGAGCGACAGCGTGCCCGTCACCACGGCCAGGGTGATCGAAGGTGCGTACTTGGCGAACTCCTTGATCGTGAGCACCAGGCAGACCAGCGCCGCCAGCGCCTGCACCGACCCGATGAAGTCCCACGGCCGATTGCCGGTCGTCTGCTGGCGCGGCAGCAGCCACAGGCCCAGCCCCAGCGCGAGCAGCACCACCGGCACGTTGATGAGAAAGACGGAGCCCCACCAGAAGTACTCCAGCAGCACGCCGCCGACCACCGGCCCGAGCGCCGCGCCGCCCGAGGCCACCGAGGCCCAGATGCCGATGGCCACCGCGCGCTCGCGGTCGTCGGTGAAGGTCAGGCGGATGATGGCCAGCGTGGCCGGCATCATCATCGAGGCGCCCACGCCCAGCACGGCGCGCGCGGCAATCAGCGCGCCCGAGGTCGGCGCATAGGCCGCGCACAGCGACGCCACGCCGAACACGGCCAGCCCCGCGATGAACATGCGCCGGTAGCCCACGCGGTCGCCCAGCGCGCCCATGCCCAGCAGGAAGCCGGAGACGGCGACGGTGTACGCGTTGATGATCCAGAGCTTGGCCGAGGCCGACGCGGCCAGGTCGTGCGTGAGCTTGGGCAGCGCGGTGTAGAGCACCGTCATGTCGACCACGATCAGCAGCAGCGCCATCGAGACGATGGCCAGCGTGATCCATTTCTTGGTGCCTTGCGTCATGGCTGGCCTCCGAGTTCCTTGAGCATCGTGACGGACACGGGCGTGCAGCCGCGTGCCTCGAAGAAGCGGTGCGCGTCTTCGTTGCCGATGCCGCTTTCGAGAAAGAGCCGCTCGACGCCGCGCGTGCGCAGCTCGGCGCAGACCCAGTCGAACATGCGCCGGCCCACGCCCGCGCCCTGGTGGCGCGCATCGACGACCAGGTCGTCGAGCGTGGCGAAGGTGCGCGAGGCCCGCTTGGTTTCGTCGATGGCGACGAAGGCGATGCCGGCCAGCGCGTTATCGACGTGCGCGGTCGCGATCAGCGTGTGCGACGTGGCGGTGGGCTGGGCGAGTGCGTGGCGCACCTGCGCCGCCAAAACGTCCGGCAGGTCGGCGCGCCATTCGCCGATGGCGACGGCGCGCTGCTCCTGCAGCTCGGAATGGGAGATGTAGCGGGGGCTCAGTTGCGCCATGAACAACGCGACGATCGCGCGCTCTTGCGCGGGGTCGTTGCACCACTCGATGCGCAGCGGTGCCGTGGGGGTACGGGATATCAGCATGCGCGCATGTTGCGCCATTAAAATGGATGAATAAAGATGAAATCCATCTGAAAAATAGATAGGTCTGCCGGATGGGCCACATGGAATGGACAGTCGACCAGTTGCGCCAGTTCGTGACGACCGCCGAGTGCGGGTCGTTCTCCGCCGCCGCGCGCCATCTGGGCAAGGCGCAGTCGGCCGTGAGCACCGCCATCGGCCTGCTCGAGGTCGACCTGGGCGTGGCGCTGTTCGACCGCTCGCGCCGCAACGCGCAGTTGTCAGAAGCGGGGCAGGTGCTGCTGCTCGAGGCGCGCGAGCTGCTGCGCCAGGCCGAGCAGCTCGACCAGCGCGCCCGCTCGCTGAACGCGGGCAGCGAGGCCGCGCTGTCGCTGGCGTTGGACGAGGCCCTGCCGTACACGGCCATTGCCACGCTGCTGCGCGAGATCTCGGTGAAATTCCCCAGCCTCGAACTCACGCTGCTCAACGGCACGGCCACTGAAGTCGCCGACTACGTCGAGCAGGAGCGCGCCAGCGTCGCCTTTCACTTCGACCGGGGGCCGGTGCGTTCGTGTTTCGACCAGCGGCACATCGGCACCGTGCCGCAGGGTGTGTTCGTGGCGAGCGACCATCCGCTGGCCGACGGCCGCACGGTGCGCCGCAAGGACCTCGTGCGGCACCGGCAACTGCTGATGCACGCCGACGACGTGCACGAGGTGGCCTACAGCCCCAAGGTGTGGCGCTCGGACAGCTTCTACAGCACGGCCGAGATGGTGGCCGACAACCTGGGATGGGCGGTGCTGCCGGTCAACATCGCGCACTACGAGGGCTTTCGCAAGGCGCTGCAGGAAGTGGCTTGCCCTTCGCTGGCGCTGCCACGGCTGTCGGTGCGCATGCTGTGGCTGCAGGGCCGGCCGCTGGGCGCGACGGCGCTGTACGTGCGGCAGCGCTTTGCGGAGCTGCTGCTCAACAGCCCGGAGTGACAGGCCCGGAGTAACAGGCCCGGAGTGCCTCAGCGCAGCACGCGCCCGTCGGCGGAAATGCTGATCAGGTCGATGCTGCGCACGTTGTCGCGCAGGCCCGGGCGCAGGTTGATGCGAAAGCCGCCCACGTCGTAGTCGGTCATGCCGGTCATCACGCGTTGCAGGCTCGCGGCGTTGAAGCCGCGGCCGGCGCGGCGCACGGCCTCGCCGGCAGCCTTGGCGGCGATGAAGCCCTCGAGCCCTTCGTACGACGCGGTCTGGTCGGAGTTGTCGACCGCCGCCAGGTACTCCTTGACGATCGGAATGGCCGAAGGCCGGGGCGAGGGCACCACCTGCGAGATCACGATGCCGCCGATGTCCTTGCCCAGCGTGGCGTAGAGCGGGTCGATGCCGACGATCGAGAAGGCCATGAAATTGCCCGTGTAGCCGCTCTTGCGCAGCTTGCGGATGGCGTTGGCCGTGGTGCCCGAAAGCGACACCAGCACGATGGCCTGCGGCGTCTGCTGCTGCACCGTCTTCAGGGCCGCGTCGAGCTTGTCGCCGGTGGCCGGCACCAGCGCGGTGGCCACCAGCGGCGGCAGCTTGAGTTCGGCAGCCGCCTGCTGCACGGCGGCCAGGCCGGCGCGGCCCATGGCGTCGTCGTCGCCCACGAGCGCGATGCGGGTCTGTCCCACGGTGGCGCACTGGCGCACGATCTTCAGGGCCTCGTCGATCATGCCGGGGCGCACATGGAACACGTTCGGGTGGTCGGCGCCGCGCAGCGCATCGGACGCCGCGAAGGGCGCGAACAGCAGGCTGCCTTGCTGCGTGGCCACGTTGGCGCCGGCCTCGCTGCTGGCGGTGCCGACAAAGCCGAACAGCATGTCGGCCTTGTGGGTGGTGAGCAGGGTGCGCGCGTTGGTGGTGGCGCGGGCGGCGTCGTAGCCGTCGTCCAGCTGCAGCAGCTTGAGCTGCAGGCCGGTGGCCGCATTGCGTTCGTTGAAGTCGCTCACCGCGAGCCGGCTGCCGGCCGCGAAGGCATTGCCGATTTCGCTGGCGCCACCGGTGAGCGGCACCGATTGGCCCAGCAGCACGACACGGGCCGCGCCCGCGCCGCCGCCGCTACCGGCCGCCGGACGCGCGGCCTGTTGTGCCCCCGCCGGCAACGCAATGCCGAGGCCGCTTCCCAGGAGCATGGCACCGCAAGCCTGCCCCAGCCATTCCCTGCGCGATGTGTTCATGTGACACCTTTTTAACAGTAGTAAAAAAGTGTAGCAATATCGGGGCCAGGGGGGAAGGCGTGGGAACGCCGAGGTGCGGGGCCGTTCAGGCCTTGCGTTCGAACACCAGGTCCCACACGCCGTGGCCCAGCTTGATGCCGCGGTTCTCGAACTTGGTGAGCGGGCGGTAGTCGGGCTTGGGCGCGTAGGCCTCGGCCGTGTTGCGCAGCAGCGGCTCGGCCGCCAGCACTTCGAGCATCTGCTCGGCGTAGGGCTGCCAGTCGGTGGCGCAGTGGATGTAGCCGCCGGGGCGCAGGTGCCGTGCAAGCTTGGTCACGAACTCGGGCTGGATCAGCCGGCGCTTGTTGTGCCGCTTCTTGTGCCAGGGGTCGGGAAAGAAGATGTGAACGCCGGCCAGGGTGCCGGGCTGCAGCATGTGGTCGAGCACGTCGACCGCGTCGTGCGCGCAGATGCGGATGTTGGTGATCGACTGTTCGCCGATGCGCTTGAGCAGCGCGCCCACGCCGGGCTCGTGCACTTCGCAGCACAAGAAGTTGGTCTCGGGCAGCACCGTGGCGATGTGCGCGGTGGCCTCGCCCATGCCGAAGCCGATCTCGAGCACCGTGGGCGCCACGCGGCCGCCGAAGGCTGCCGTGAGGTCGAGCGGCTCGGGGGTGTAGGGCACCAGGAACAGCGGCCCCAACTCGGCGAAGGCGCGTGCCTGGCCGTCTGTGGTGCGCCCCGCGCGCTTCACGAAGCTCTTGAGGCGGCGGTGCAGCGGATGCGGCTTGGCAGCGTCGTCGCTGGCCGGTTCATCGCTGGGCGGGAGGTCGTTGGGCACGGTGTCGGGAATGTTCATGAGGGCCGCGAATTGTAGAGAGCGCGCCATTCGGGCATCCAGCCGGCCAACGCGGACGCGCAATCGGCGGCCGTGGCGGGGCGCAGGCCGAGCACGCGCGCGGCGCTGTCCAGCGCGGCCAGGGCGGCTTCGGGCGTGTCCGTGTCGATGGCCGTGGCGCCGTTCTGCTTGGACAGCTTGTCGCCGTCGGCGCCGCGCACCAGCGGCGTGTGCAGGTAGCTGGGCGTGGCAAAGCCGAGCGCGCGCTGCAGCAGGATCTGGCGCGCGGTGTTGTCGGTCAGGTCTTCGCCGCGAACCACGTCGCTCACGCCTTGCTCGGCGTCGTCGACCACCACCGCGAGCTGGTAGGCCCAGGGGCCGTCGGCGCGGCGCAGCACGAAGTCGCCGACCTCGCGGCTGACGTTCTGGCACTGGCGGCCGAGGCGGCGGTCGGTGAAGCACAGGGCGTTGTCGGTGCCCGTCTCGCGGCCCTCGGCCCAGGGCACGCCGGGCGTGGCCGGCAGGTCGGACTCGAACTTCTCGGTGGCGAAGCGCCAGGCGCGCGCCGGCTTGCCGTGCAGCCCGTCGCGGCAGGTGCCGGGGTAGACCCGCTCGCCGTGCCGTTCATGGTGCTGGCCGAGCCGCACGAGGGCCTCGTGGATGTCCTTGCGCGAGCAGCCGCAGGGGTAGGCCAGGCCGCGGGCCTTCAGGCGCTCCAGCGCGGCCTCGTAGCGTGCGGTGCGCTGCGTCTGCCACACGGGGGGCTCGTCGGGCCGCATGGCGCAGTCGGCGAGCTGCTGCAGGATGTGTTCGCCCATGCCGGGCAGGCAGCGCTCGGTGTCGGCGTCCTCGATGCGGATCAGCCAGCGCGCCTGGGGCCCCCGGGCGCGCACGTCGAGCCAGCTGGCCAGCGCGGCCACCAGCGAGCCCGCGTGCAGCGGGCCGGTGGGCGATGGCGCGAAGCGGCCGGTCTCCCTCATCTCCCGATCAGAGGACGGCGAGCGCGAGCGACAGGCCTGAAAGAAACGCGTCTTCCACGCGGTGGCCGGTGCACCAGTCGCCGGCCACGCCGATGCGCGCCTTGGCGTCCCAGAGGTGCGTGGTGCCCAGCGGCACCTGCGTTTGCGCTTCGCTCCAGCACAGGGCCTGGGCGTGCGCGGGCGTGGCGTGGATGCCGGTGATCTCGGCGAAGGCGCGCAGCAGCTTGGCCTCGACGCGCGCGGGCGTGTCGCGCAGGTGCTCTTGCGACCACGCGGCGCTGGCCTGCAAGGTCCAGCGCTCGACCGGTTCACGGCCGGGCTTGGACGATTCGCGCGCCAGCCATGCCACGCGGTGGTGCGTGCTGCGCGCGGCGTTCCATTGCGGGCCGAGGTGCGACATGGTGGGCTGGTTGGCCTGGGGGAAGGCGATCATCAGCGTCCAGCAGGGCGCGATGCGCACGGGCTCGACCTTGGCGCTGAGCTTGGCCGACAGCTTGCCGCCGTCCAGCAGGGCGCGCGTGCGCGAAGGCGGCACGGCGAGCAGCACGGCGTCGAAGCCGGAATACACGTGTTGGGAGTCGTCGGCGCCTGCGGTGCGCAGCTGCCAGCGCTTGGCGTCGAGTGCGTCGGGTTCGATCTGCGTGACCTGCGTGCCGGTGACGAGGCTGTCGCCCAGCGGCTTGGCCCAGTGGGCCACCAGCGCGTCCATGCCGGGCTGTGCCACCCAGTGCGATTCGAGCGAGGGCAGGGCGGCCTCGGCCACGCGGCCGTGGGCGTCGAGCACGCGCACGAGGTTGGCGCTCCAGCGCTTGCACACGCCGGGTGTGTTTTCAAGGGCCAGCGCAAAGCGCGGGTCGCGCACGGTGAAGTATTGGGCGCCGCTGTCGAAGCGGCCGAAGGCGGTGTCGACGCTGGCCATGCGGCCGCCGGCCGTGGCCTGGCGCTCGAACAGCGTGACCTGGTGGCCGGCCTGCGCCAGCGTTCGGGCGGAAGCCACCCCGGCAATGCCTGCGCCGACGACGGCGTAGTGGCGCGGGGCGGCCGGGGTTCGGTGGCGGTCGGCGGGCTTGGCCTTTGCCTTTGCCTTTGCAGTGGCGCGAGTGGTCATGACGGACTCTTTTCTTCTGGAGGAAATACGGTTGGATGTGTCTGCACTCTACATCGGTCCGGCAGGGGCTTCGCCTGAGGGCACACCCTTAGCGCCATGGTGCGAAATCCCGGTCATGCTTATCGACCGCGATGGCGCTCGATCAATGCCCGCCGCGTGGCCTCGTGCTCGAACTGAGCGAGCCACCATTCGAGCGCGCGCCCCGGCTTGCCCGCGGTGCGCACGCGCCATGCGCAGTGCAGCGTGCCCAGCGGCGGCCTGCGTTCCGTCTTCAGCTCGACCAGGTGCCCGGCCTCGATGTACGGCCGCGCCATCGGCTCGGGCAGGAAGCCGCCGCCCAGCCCGTGCAACTGCGCCGCGATCTTGGCCTGCATGCTCGGCACCGTGAGCACGTCCTGCCCGCCCATGAGGTTGACCGTCATGGGGGCGCCGTGGCGCGCCGAGTCGGCGGCGGCCACCGCGCGGTACGGGCGCATCACGTCGTCGGTCAGCGGCTCGGGCATGCGCGCCAGCGGATGGTGCGGCGCCACCGCATACACGAAGCGCAGCTCGCCGATCGGCCGGCTGCGAATGCCCGTGGCCGTGAAGGCCAGGCTCGCCGCGTCGAGCACCGCGCCGACGGCCAGGTCGGCCTCGCCGCTGGTCAGCGCCTCGATGGTGCCCAGCAGCGTCTCGTCGCGCAGCTTCAGCCGCGTGGGCGGCTCCAGCGCGAAGAAGGCGGTGGCCAGGTCGAGCAGCGGGTCGCGCGCGATCACGCTGTCGACCGCGATGGTCAGCATCGGCTCCCAGCCGGTGGCCACGCGCTTGACGCGGTTGGCCACCGCGTCGATTTCGCCCAGCAGGCGGTCGGCCTCGCGCAGAAGCTCGGCGCCGGCCTCGGTGAGTCGCGCTTGTCTTGCGCTGCGGTCGAACAGCAGCACGTCGAGCGCGTCCTCGATCTGGCGCACGCGGTAGCTCAGCGCGCTGGGTACGAGGTCGAGCGCGCGGGCGGCGGCGGCAAAGCTGCCGGTGCTGGCCACGGTCTGGAGCATCGAAAGGGCGTCGGGGGTCAGTACGTCGCGGGCACCGGGCATGGCGGCTCCATTGATTGATCAAATTATTTGAATGGTGCCATCAAAACGCAGCGTCTTTCCGAAGGGGGTGCCGCCCTAAAGTTCTCTACATCCGCTGCGCATCCGGCGCGGCATACGAAGAAGGCCCGGGCCTCCCCGAGGGGCAGGCAGGGCCAAAAGGAGTTCGACGATGTTGCAAGTCCGTAAATCACAGGAACGCGGTTATGCCGACCATGGCTGGCTGCGCTCGTTCCACAGTTTCTCGTTCGCCGGTTACTACGACGAGGCCCACATGGGCTTCGGCAACCTGCGCGTGATCAACGAAGACCGCGTGGCGGCGGGCGCCGGTTTCGGCACCCACGGCCACAAGGACATGGAGATCATCAGCTACGTGCTGTCGGGCGAACTGGCGCACAAGGACAGCATGGGCAACGTGGAAAGCATTCCGCCCGGCGACGTGCAACGCATGAGCGCGGGGCGCGGCGTGATGCACAGCGAGTTCAACCACAAGGCCGACGAGACCACGCACTTCCTGCAGATCTGGATCATGCCGAACGTGCGCGGCATCGAGCCCGGCTACGAGCAGAAGCAGTTCAGCGACGCCGAGAAGCGCGGCAAGCTGCGCCTCGTGGCCTCGCCCGACGGCAGCGACGGGTCAGTCACGGTGCACGCCGATGCGCGCCTGTACGCCGGCCTGCTCGACGGCGAAGAGAAGGCCAGCCTGTCGCTGGACCCGGCGCGCAAGAGCTACGTGCACCTGGTGCGCGGCGAGCTCGAAGTGAACGGCCAGAAGCTCGTGGGCGGTGACGCCGCGATGCTCGAGGGCGAGTCGCAACTGACGCTGGGCGCCGGCAAGGACGCCGAAGTGCTGGTGTTCGACCTGGCCGCTTGATGTTTCCCCCGCCGGGCACGTGCTGCCCGGCTTTTTCTTTTGCGTTTTTCAATTTCAACAACCGAGGAGTTTTTCCATCATGGCAACCACCACAACCCCCAACGCTTCGCAGGACGTGCAAACCCTGATCGGCCGCCTGCTGATCGCCACGCTGTTCATTCCGGCCGGCTTCGGCAAGCTCATGGGCTTTGCAGGCACCGTCGGCTACATCACCAAGGCGGGCCTGCCGCTGCCCGAAGTCGCGGCGGTGATCGCCATCGTCATCGAACTCGGCTTTGGCATCGCGCTGCTGCTCGGCTTCAAGACGCGCTGGGTGGCCCTCGTGATGGCGATCTTCACGGTCGCGACCGCACTGTTCTTCCACAAGTTCTGGGCCGACGCGACGCAGAACATCCAGTTCTTCAAGAACATGGCCATCGCGGGCGGCCTGCTGTCTTTCGCTGCCTTCGGCGCGGGTCGCTTCAGCATCGATAAAAAGTAAGCTCCTCTTGTTTCCCCGGTGCCGCTGGCACGGCCCCGAACACCCACCCTCGATTCCCGGAGAACCATCCCATGGCAAACACAGTCGTCGTCTTCCATTCCGGCTACGGCCATACCCAACGCGTGGCGCAAGCGTGGCCGACGGCGCGCAGGCGCAATTGCTCGCCATCGATGCCGACGGCAACCTGCCCGAAGGCGGCTGGGAGCTGCTGGCCGCGGCCGACGCGATCATCTTCGGCTCGCCCACCTACATGGGCGGCGTGAGCTGGCAGTTCAAGAAATTCGCCGATGCATCGTCGAAGGTCTGGTACACGCAGGGCTGGAAAGACAAGCTCTTTGCCGGCTTCACCAACAGCGCCACCATGAACGGCGACAAGGTCACGACCATGACCTACCTGTGGACGCTGGCCATGCAGCACAGCGGCATCTGGGTCAGCATGGGCATCCTGCCGGCCAACAACAAGGCGGCCACGCGCGACTCCATGAACTACGTGGGCGGCTACGGCGGCCTGTTGACGCAATCGCCTTCCGATGCCAGCCCCGCCGAAATGCCCAAGGGCGATTTCGACACCGCCCGCGCATTCGGCGAGCGCATCGGCGCGGTGGCAAGATCACGCGGGTAAATCGCTTTTCAGACAAGACCGACCCCACGGAGAACACGATGACCGACACCATCCCCCAGACCCAACTGCTCCGGCCGCACGACAAGGACCTGGGCGGTGGCTTCAAGGTGCGCCGACTGCTGCCCGCGGCGCAGCGCCGCTCGGTCGGCCCCTTCGTGTTCTTCGACCATTTCGGCCCCGCCACCGAAGAGCCCGGCACCGAGCACGACGTGCGGCCGCATCCGCACATCGGCCTGTCGACGGTCACCTATCTCTTCAAGGGCGCGATGATGCATCGCGACAGCCTCGGCAGCGTGCAGGAGATCCTGCCCGGCGCCATCAACTGGATGACCGCGGGGCGCGGCATCGTGCACTCCGAGCGCAAGCCCGATCGCCTCAAGGCCGACACCTACGAGAACCACGGCCTGCAGCTGTGGGCCGCGCTGCCGCAGGCCCATGAAGAGATCGACCCCAGCTTCGAGCACACGCCGGCCGAGGCGATTCCCGAATGCGTGGAGCAGGGCGCCAACGTGCGCGTGCTGGTGGGCGAGGCCTTCGGCGTGCGCTCGCCGGTCAGGACGCTGTCGCAAACGGTGTACCTCGACATCGCGCTGCCGGCCGGCGGCCGCTTTGAATTGCCCGCGCTGGCGCCGGAACTGGCCGTGTACGCGGTCGATGCCGACGTGAGCGTCGACGGCGAAGCCGTGCCCGCGTACACCATGGCCGTGCTGCCCGAAGGGCAGGGCGCCGTGCTGACCGCCAGCGCCGCCGCGCGCCTGATGGTGATCGGCGGCGAGCCGGTGGACGGCCCACGCTACATCACCTGGAACTTCGTCTCCAGCCGGCGCGAGCGCATCCTCGAGGCCGGTGCCGACTGGGCGGCGCAACGCATGGGCCACGTGCCCGGGGAAACCGAGTTCATTCCGCTGCCGGGCAAACCCTTCGGCGTGCGCGAGCCCGACACGGGCAGCACGCCGGTCTGACGCTAAAGTCCGCAGTCTTCCAACCGACGCACCAACCCGGAAAGGCAGCGGCACCCATGGCAGTTTTGCGGACACCCGAGATCGCCCCAGGCGAATACGGCGACATCTTCCAATTCCTCATGGAAGAGCTGAAGCTCTTCAAGCGCAAGCTGGTCGTCATGCTCAAGCATGTGCAGACCGGCGAGTCGATGGTCTACGAGCAGGCCTGGTACGACTTTCATCTGAAGGACCAGCTGACGCAGCTTCTGAAGGACGGCAACTACGCCGCCGTGTCGCAGCTTCCGATCAACAAGCAGGGGCAGACGGGGATCTACATCGAGACCCGCTACGTGAAGTCCGGCAAGCTCGTGGGACTTCAGCTCGTGGAGGCCAGGCCGCACGAGGGCGGCCGCTATGTCGGATTGACGCCGGCCGTGGTGTTTACCGATGAAGACGGCGAGCGCATGTTGCCGTTTGCGTTGAAGCTCAAGTAAAAAACGGGCGTTGAATCCATGAAGAAAGCCCATCAGGCGTTGGCCTGATGGGCTTTCTTCATCGCGGGCTCTGCAAATTACTTCGCACTCTGACGGGGTTTGTCCGCTGCCTGATCGCAGGCAACCATAGTTTGCAATGCTGCCGGGCTCGCATGCCTCAAACTTTTGAAACGGTCACTCGTCAAGGTCCAATGCGTGTCTTCCATCTTTGCCGCTTCACGAACCATTTCCGTCGACAGCGCCGACATGCCGACCCTGCTGGGCCGCCCTGCGCTGGAGTTCAAATCGCTCGACGGCACTGAAGCGTTGGGGCAACTCTTCGAATACACCGTTCGGCTTCAAACGCCCGACAGCCCGATGCTCACCGAGCACGTGACAGCCAATGTTGCGGTCAAGCAGTTGATCGGCAAGGAGTTCAGCATCTGCATCGAACTCGACGGCAAGGGCTTCGGCATTTCGGCGCGCATGGGTGCAGGCACACGCGAGATCAACGGGCTCGTGACCGGCGCGCGATTCGTACAGCACGAGAACCGGCGAGGCATCTATGAAGTCGTTCTGCGCCCCTGGCTCGTCTTGGCCACATACACCAGCGACTACAGGATCTTCCAGAACAAGACGCCGCTGGAGATCATCGAAGAGGTGCTGGCTGACTACAGCTTTCCGACAGAAAAGCGGGTTACGCATCGCTATCCCCAGCGGGTGTTCCAAGTCCAGTATGGAGAGACGGACTTCGAGTTCATCACGCGGCTGATGCAAGAGTTCGGCATCTACTATTTCTTCGAGCACAAGGACGGTGTGCATCGACTCGTTCTCGTGGACGACGTCGGAGCCCATCGGGCGTTTTGGAGCGAGGCCTACCGCACCATCAGCTACTACCCACCTGGGCACAAGATCGACGAAGAGTACTGCGACAACTTCAGCAGTATCGAGAACCTGGCGTCGGGTCAATGGGTCACCGACGACTTCGACTTCACCAAGCCGCGTGCGAGGCTTCGGCAGATTTCCAGGATGCCGCGCAACACGGGCAACAGCGCACAGGAGCTCTACAAATGGCCGGGTGATTTCAGCGATCCGGACGAGGGGCGGGATCTGGCGCGGACGCGCATGGAAGCCGTTGGCGCGCCTGGCAGCCGCGGACAGGGCAGCGGCAATCTGCGCGCGGTGGTGACGGGGTGCACTTTCTCGTTGGTCAACTACCCGCAGGACATTGCGAACCTCGAGTACCTGATCATCTCCAGCACTTTGCGTTTGCACGAAAGCGCGCATGCCAGCGGCCAGCAAGACTACGTTTGCCGCACAGACTTCGAGGTTCAGCCCGCCAACAAGATCTTTCGCTCTGCGCAGACCCAGCCCAAGCCAAGCACGACGGGCCCGCAGACGGCGATAGTCACAGGCCCCAGCGGGCAGGAAATCTGGACGGATGAGTACGGTCGTATCAAGGTCAGTTTTCATTGGAACCGCTACTGCACGAAGGACGAGAACGCGTCGTGCTGGATTCGCGTTTCATCCCCGTGGGCCGGCACCAATTTCGGGGGAATGCACATCCCCCGCATCGGACAGGAGGTGATCGTCGATTTCGAGAGCGGCGACCCTGACCGCCCCATCGTCACCGGTCGGGTCTATAACCGGTTGAACATGCCGCCGAGGCAGTTGCCCGACCAGAAGAATCTGTCGGGGTTTCGCAGCCGCGAGTTGAGCTCGGACGGCAGTGGCTTGGGGAGAAGGAGCAACCACCTCGCGCTCGACGACCATCCCGGCAAGATTCAGGTGCAGCTCAAGAGCGATCACCAGAGCAGCAGTTTGAGCCTTGGGCACGTTGGTCGCATCGAGGATACCGCGGGCAGAAAGGATGATCGGGGGCAGGGCGTCGAACTGCGAACGGATGGCCACGGTGCCATTCGCGCCGCGAAGGGTTTACTGCTTACCACGGAGGCAAGGCTCAACGCGCAGGCCCACATCACCGACCTGGGAGAGACCATCGCGCGCCTGACCGCCGCACGCGATCTGCACGAGCGATTGAGCCAGACAGCCCAGGAGGCCAAAGCACATGAGCCCGATGATCAGGATGCGGTCACGCAAGCGCTCAAGGATCAGAACGAGGCCATCAAGGGCACGAGCGGCGGTGGGCAAGCCGGCGCGTTTCCTGAACTCAGCGAGCCTCACCTGGTGCTGGCCAGCTCGGCGGGTGTCCACAGTACCGCGGGTGCTGCCACGCACATTGCAAGCATCACGCACACCGCCTTGAGCAGCGGCGGGCACACCAGCGTGAGCGCCGGCAGGAGTTTTCTGGCCAGCGTCAAGGAAGCGGTGCGCTTGTTTGCCTACAAGGCCATTCGCCTGACGGCTGCCACGGCGGGCATCGACATCGTTGCACTGCAGGACAGCATCAACCTCATGGCCAAGCTCGACATCAAGCTGGAGGCCAACAAGATCAGCATCACAGCGAAGGAAGAGATCCTGATCAACGGGGGGAGCAGCTTCACCCGATGGAGCGCCGCCGGCATATCTCACGGAACCAATGGTTTGTGGCGCGAGCACGCGGCGTCGCACAGCCTGGCAGGGCCGATGAACATGGCAAAGCTTCTTCGTATGGAGGGCGTCAGCCACGACGACACCTACAGCGTCCGTTTCGCCGCGCTTGGCAGCGATGAGCTCTTCAAGCACACCGGAATGGTCGGGTTGCCTTACAGGATTCTGGACGAACAAGGAAGCGTCAGAGCCGAAGGAACCATCCCGGTCAGCGGGCGTTTGCCAAGAATCACTTTCGAAACGCCGGACGAAGCCACGCTGATCGTGGGAGAGGAGACGTGGGCGTGGGCATCTGCCCCGACGTCTCATGCGGCGTTCGGTGGGGCCGATGCTTCAACGGCAGAAATCGACGGGTCTGATGGCGACCCTATGGACGACGACGCTTCAAGCCTCGAAAACTCAAGGTACGCGCGACCCGGCAATGATCTCTGCGCAAATCATTTTTGCTCGGAGTCCGCAGTTCAAGCGCACTTGGCCGAACTCGCATAACCGACAGGAGCGATCATGCCCAAACTGATTTCGGCTACATATCACGCGAACATTGAAGTCGCTGAATTTATTTGCGACGACGGCAGGCATTTGTTCCGACATGGAGGAACGTTACCGTGGCGAATCAACAATCCCGGGGATCTGACAGCTTGATCGTCGGCGGCGTACCTGCTCCCAAGAATGCCAAAGGATATGTCGGGTTCGCGAAAACAAAATCTGGAAGAACGTTTCTTATTTTTCCTAATGAACAGGCGGGACGAGACGAGCTGAAGGCTAACTTGAAACGAATGCACGGGGCGAAAACCATTCCGGAGGTTGTTCCCGGCTATGCCCCCAAGCACGAAAACAACACACAAAAGTACATCAACGACCTTTTGAAGATAACCGGAATTTCAGCCGAGAAGAAAATCAAAGACTGCAGCAACGCGGAACTGGAGAAGATCATGGACGGGATCTCCGAGATCGAGGGTTATCACGCGAAAAAGGAAACCCGCAAGGAGACTTGGGCGGTTGTGAGCACGATCAATGCGACAAATGGAAGTTTGCCACTACCGGAGGTGGAAGTAATTCTGCAAAAGGCCGGGAAGGAAGAGAGGGTCAAATCTGACAGTACAGGACGCCTTCCTCCCGTGATTCATCCTGCAGACAAAACCCCTGTGCATGTCAAAGTGGTCGATTCGAAGACCAAGCAAGCCGCGAAGATCGGGACGATTCAAGGCGGAGTGGGCAAAGATTTCAACCTCCTAGCGAAATTCAGAAAATGGAGGGGTGTAGCGGGATCTGAAAAGATAAATAGCGCCGGCTCGAGAGCAAAGAACTCGACACACTATGTCGTGCAACCTGGAGACAGTTTGGGGAAGATTGCACGTCTGCATCAGACCAACGTAACTGCTATCAAAGGCGCCAACAACCTGAGCAGCGACAAGATCTACCCAGGCGAGGTGCTGCTGGTCAACGGGAGCGGGGAAGAAAAATCGAGCGATGCGCAAACCGCTCCAGCAATCGCACCCTCAAAGACTGTCACAGCGAATGCGGCACCAGTCCTAAAAAAGCAGTCACGCCGAGTAGCTCCACCGCCAACACCTTCCATTCCATCGAATGGAGAACCATCAGTCCCTGAGCGATCCAAGGAGGGCGCTGGCAAGGTTCTAGCCCTTATAAATCCTCTTCCTGGTCGCGCTCCTTGGATGCCTATCGCCATTGCTGAGGCAAAGCTCAGGCGTGGAAAAGATGAAAAATTAATAGAAAAAGATATGAACTATCACACCGCGATTGGCGATGGAGCGAAGTCCATGTCAGACAGCGCCTGGTGTGCTGCCTTTGCGAACTGGTGCTTGTCGAAGGCAAACTATCCAATTGAAAACTCGGGTTATGCGGATCGCAAGGCAACATTGGGGCGCGCGCACGGATTCTATGAGATGGATGAGCAATTGAAAGTGAGGAACCCTCTGTACGCCGAATTGGAGGGTCCAATATACGGCGCCATTGCCGTTGTCCATCACATCAAGAGCAAGCATGGCAGTCACGTTGGATTTGTTTACGCAAAAAGCGGATCTAAATATTTAATACTGCTAGGTGGAAATCAAGGAGATCAGATTAATTTTTCTAATTTCAGAATTGAGGCTGTCGAGCCACATGAGGAGAGGCAGAAAAACGGAGTGGTGAAAAAAATCAAGGGTCGACCAAAGTATTTGAAGTTTTTCGTTCCGATTTCATATTATGAGCAGGCGAAAAAAGATCTTTTGGATCCGGGGTTGGAGGAAATGAATGTTGTCAAGCTAAATAAGGAGATGGGAATTGAAGGTGTGAAAATCGACGGAGAAAATTCCCCTAAAATTACGTAAAATGAACTCTTCTTGTCGTAACTTGAAAAATAAGGCCGGCTTCTGTGAGGTGATGTTAGGTATTTTTTTGATGTTTTTTCTTCTGCCTGTGGTTTGGGCCGGGGCACAAAATGGGCCATATGTTGTTTGGATGAATTTAGATCAGTCGCCTGATAAGGAGCGAGTGGATAAGATATTGAGAGATTTTGCCGGCAAAGAAACAACCGATTGTGACGGCTCGTGGTTAAGGAGTCCGATGTTGTACATGAGAAGACGGCCTGCTGCTATTGATGGAAAACTGGTTGACGATGTTTTTGTGAAAAAGGACATTCTGCAGAGGCAACGCCTAAATTCTTTTTTGAAAAATTACAGGGATAGTGAACTGAAGAATGCTTCGGGCCTAGACGGAATCATCGTTTATGTAAGAGCGGGTAATGCGCGAATGATGAGCTTGACTACTGGGAGCAGAAGAATCGAAACCATTGCATTGGCGCTGGATCACTCTCTGCCCGAGGCGGCAGATATCGAGGCCGCATTTTGTGCACTCTTGCCACCGATCACGAGACCCCCGTGAGCATTCGATGCTGGACGCTCATGACGCCATGAATCGCATCGAGGCTTCTTCGCCCGCCTCAAACGAAAATGCCCCGCTGTGCGGGGCATCTCAATCCAGGCAACCGGCGGACTGTCTACACAGGCCGATCGGCGGGATTTCCTTTCGTTAAGGCGGGCGAACAGGGTTCTTTACTTCCCGCCACCACCCATCGAAACAGCCTCCGCGGGCGGCGTCCCCTCCGGCGCATTCGGCAGTTCCACCATCGCCTTGCGCCCCGCGCGGCCGCGCCATGCCGAGAAGCACACGCCAGCCAGCAGCAGCGCGCACAGGCCGATGAAGGTGCCGCTGATCGGGCGCGTCACGAACACCGTCATGTCGCCGCGCGACAGCAGCAGCGCGCGGCGGAAGTTTTCTTCCACCATCGGCCCGAGCACGAAGCCCAGCAGAATCGGCGCGACCGAGAACTCCAGCGTCATCAGCAGCGCGCCGACGATGCCGAACACCAGCACTTCCCAGATCTGGAACAGGCTGTTCTGCGTGCTGTACACGCCGGTCGCAATGAAGAACATCGCGGCCGGGAACAGGTACTTGTAGGGCACTTTCAGCAGCTTCACCCACACGCCGATCAGCGGCACGTTCAGCACCACCAGGATCACGTTGCCGATCCAGAACGAGGCGATCAGGCCCCAGAAGATGTCCGGATGCTCGGTGATGAGCTGCGGGCCGGGCTGGATGCCCTGGATCAGCAGCGCACCCAGAATCAGCGCCATCACCGCGTCGCCCGGAATGCCCAGGCTCATCGTCGGAATGAAGTCGACCTGCGTCTTCGAGTGGGCCGAGGCCTCGGGGCCGGCCACGCCTTCGATCATGCCGGTGCCGAACTTGTTCGGCGTCTTCGACACCTTGCGCTCCAGCGCGTAGGCGATGAAGGTCGTGATGGTAGGGCCGGTGCCGGGCATGGCGCCGAACACGGTGCCCACCAGCGTGCCGCGGATCATGGCGGGGAAGGCGCGCTTGAGCTCTTCCTTGCTCGGACGCATGTCGCTGAGCTTGAGCGTGCCGGTGTCGCCGATGGTCTTCATGCGGTTCACGTTGAGCAGGAAGTCGGCCACGCCGAACAGGCCCATCGAGATGGCCACCAGCTCCAGGCCGTCGCTCAGTTCAGGCAGGCCGAACGCGAAGCGGAAGCTGCCGCTGTTCACGTCGGTGCCGACCACGCCGCACAGCAGGCCGAACAGCGTCATGGCCACGCCCTTGAGCGGCGAGCCGCGCGACATGGTGGAGCCGGCCAGCAAGCCCAGCAGCATGATCGAGAAGATTTCGGTTGGGCCGAACTTGAACGCGATCTGCACCAGCAGGGGCGAGGCAAAGATCATCACGATGATGCCGACGGACGCCGCGAAGAACGAGGCGATCATCGTCACCCCGAGCGCGACGCCCCCCTTGCCCTGCTTGGTCATGGGGTACCCGTCCAGACAGGTGACCGCATGCGGCGGGTGGGACGGCATGTTCATCAGGATGGCGCCGATGGCACCGCCGTACTGCGAGCCGTAGAAGATGCCGGCCAGCATCAGGATGGCGGGCACCGGGTGCATCACGTAGGTGAGCGGCAGCAGGATCGAGATGGCCTGCAGCGCGCCCATGCCCGGCAGCACGCCGATCAGGTTGCCCACCAGCACGCCGAAGAAGGACCACAACAGGTTCGAGCCCTGGAAGGCCACGCCGAAGCCGAACCACAGGTCGTGTAGCGATTGTCCGATCATGATCTCAGCCTCCCCACTGGAACAGGGGGAGCTGCAGCTTGAGCGCCCACCAGAAAACGACCACCGCGATGAACGACATCGCCAGCGACAGCAGCAGCGCTTCGGTCAGCGTGTTGTCGCGGTCGCCGAGCGCCGAGATGAACACGATGGCGAAGGTGGCCGGCAGCAGGCCGCCGTACTCGCCGAACAGCAGGAACGCCAGGATGCCGAGGATGATGCAGACGCCGCCGCGGATGTCGGGCATGCCGCCCGGGTGGCCGTGCGACACGGCCTCTTCGGCCGACTCGGGTTTGTCACCGCGCGCGGACACGGCGATGAGCAGGCCGGTGAGGGCCAGCAACGCACCGAGCGCGACCGGGAAGAAGCCCGGCCCCATGTGCGCGAGTTCGCCCACGCGGTAGCCGATGCCGGCATACACCGCGGCCAGTCCGATGACGATCAGCAGGGCGCCGCCGTAGTAGTCTTTTTTGAATTTTGAAGCGGGCCGGGGCGCGTGCGAGGCCGGATCTTCACCGAGCTGGTGCTGCATAAGTCTCCTTCGATTTGGAAGGAGCGCAGTCTAGAAATCGAGGCTTTCAATCGCCTTTCGGACAGGGCGCAAACGACCTGCGGACCCTCAAAATACGTGTAATCACGTACCGGCGTATCCGGTGAAACCCTTGCAAAAACGGGCCTCAGACGGCACGCAGCGGCAGCCTGAGCGTCGCGCGCAGCCCACCGCCGGTGGGGCTTTCAGGCATGCCCGCGCTGTCGAGCTCGATCTCGCCGCCGTTGCGACGCGCGTAGCCGCGCGCAATGGTCAGGCCCAGGCCCGCGCCGTGCGCCGCGCCCGCGTTCACGGCGGGGTCGCGGTGAAAGCGCTCGAACACGCTCTCGCGCCGTTCGGGCGCGATGCCCGGCCCGCTGTCGCACACCTCGGCCAGCGCGGACGAGGCGTCGCGCCGCACGGTCACGGTGATGTTGCCGCCGCGCGGCGTGTACTTGATGGCGTTGTGCACGAGGTTCGCGAGCACCTCGTGCAGCTCGGCCGCGTTGGCGGTCACGGGCAGCGCGGGCGTGTCGTCGTCTTCGTCCGCGCCGCCGCCGCGCGCATCGACCCAGCCCAGGTCCTGGTCGTTCTCGCGCGCGAGCGGCAAGTATTCGAGCACCACGGCGCGCGCAATCGCATTGAGGTCGACCACGGTGGGCTCGGCCGGCGCGACCTCGTCCTCGGTGGTGGCATGGGCCAGCGCCAGCAGCTGTTCGCTCAGGCGACGCGTGCGCGCCAGTTGCGCGACGATGGCGTGCAGCGACTCGCGCATGCGCGCGGGGTCGGTCTCGCGCACCGCGTAGCCGGCCTGGATCGACAGGATGCTCAGGGGCGTGCGCAACTGGTGCGAGGCATCGGCCAGGAACTGCGACTGCTCGGCCACCATGCGCCGGTGGCCCGCGATGTGGTGGTTGACGGCGTCGACCAGCGGCACCACTTCTTTTGGCACGCCGCTGGCGTCGAGCGGCTTCAGGTCGTCGCGCGAGCGCTCGCGCAGCGAGCGGCGCAGGCGCTCCAGCGGGCGCAGCGTCCAGGCCACGCCGAGCCACACCAGCAGCGCCATCACCAGCACCATGCGGGTGTCGCGCAGCAGCTCCTGGCGCAGCGACTCGGCCTGGGCCTCGGTGCGCGGCCCGGTACCCTCGGCCGCCTGAATGAGCACGCTGTAGGAAACGCCGGGGTGTACGTGGTCGTACACCGTCTGGCGCAGCGCGGCCACGCGCACGGGGTGCTGCTCGTGCACGGCGTCGTAGAACACCGGCGTGCCGTCGACCGGGCGCGTGGCCGGCCGGGGCAGGCCGGGTACGCCCATGAGCGTGGCCTCGGGCGCGTTCACGTCGAGCGTCTCGCCCTTGGGAATGCGCTGCACGCCGACGTGCAGGTACTTGTAGCGCAGGTGCGTCGACTCGAACATCGCCTGGATCGAGAACGGCTCCTGCACGCGCACGCTGCCGTCGCTGGCCACCACGATGCCGTTGGCCAGCGCCTGCACGGGTTCGAGCAGGCTCTGGTCGTAGGCGACCACCAGCGAGTCGGTCAGCGCGCGGTAGTCGTTCCAGCTGTCCAGCGCCAGCAGCGCGACGATGCCCGGCAGCAAGAGCGCCAGCAGCCGCGTGCGGATGCCGAAGCGCTGCGGCTCAGTCGCCGGCGCTGGCGGGGTCGGCGGCGGGTGCTGCTGCGGATCCATCGGCGATGCCTTCGAGCATGTAGCCCAGCCCGCGCACGGTGACGATGCGCACGTCGCTGTCCGCGAGCTTGCGCCGCAGCCGGTGCAACACCACCTCGATGGCGTCGGGGCCGGCGGTGCTGTCGTTGGTGAACACCTTGGCGAAAAGCTGCGACTTGCCGACCGGCGAGCCGCTGCGCATCAGCAGCGCCGTGAGGGCGGCCTGCTCGCGCGGCGTGAGCGACAGCAGCACGCCGCGCAGCGTGAAGGCATGGCTTTCGCTGTCGTACGAGAGCGAGGCGCACTGCAGGCGCGGGTGCTGCTTGCCGCGGCTGCGGCGCACCAGCGCCGAGAGGCGCGCCTCGAGCTCGACCAGCTCGAAAGGCTTCGTCAGAAAGTCGTCGGCGCCCAGGTTCAGGCCGCGCACGCGGTCTTGCAGGTCGCCCTGCGCGGTCAGGATCAGCACCGGCGTGCGGTCGTCGGCATTGCGCATGTCGGCCAGCACGCTCAGCCCGTGCTTGTCGGGCAGGCGCAGGTCCAGCACGATGGCGTCGTACTCGGTACCGGCCATGAAGGCTTCGGCGGTGCGCGCGTCAGGCGCGTGGTCGGCCACGAAGCCGCTCTGGGTGAGTGCGCGGATCAGCCACGAGGCCATGTCCAGTTCGTCTTCGACCAGGAGGATGCGCATGGGAGGCTGCCGGTGGTTGTTGGCTCAGGTCTTCAGGCCGAGATTCAGTTCGATGTCTTCCGCCGCGCGTGCGCTGGCGTCGGCCGCGCGCGCGCTCAGGTCGGGCGCCAGGGCGCGCCGGCCGTCGAACACGAAGCAGTCGCCGTGGTAGTGCGCGCCGCCGACCTGCTCGAAGTATTTGAGGATGCCGCCTTCGAGCTGCAGCACGTGCTCGATGCCTTCCTCGCGCATCAGGATCGCGGCCTTCTCGCAGCGGATGCCGCCGGTGCAGAAGCTCACCACGGTCTTGCCCGCGAAATCGGCGCGGTGCGCCTTCAGGGCGGGCGGGAATTCAGTGAACTTGGTGATGCGCCAGTCGATCGCGCCGTCGAAGCTGCCTTCGTCGACCTCGAAGTCGTTGCGGGTGTCGAGCAGGGCGATTTCCCGGCCCTCGTCGTCATGGCCCTGGTCGAGCCAGCGCTTGAGCGTCGGGGCGTCCACGCCGGGCGCCCGGCCCGCGGCGGGCTGGATGGCCGGGTGGTCCATGCGGATGATCTCGCGCTTGAGCTTCACCAGCATGCGGCGAAAGGGCTGACCAGCGGACCAGCTTTCCTTGGCCTCGAGGTCGGCAAAGCGCGCGTCGGCGCGCAAACCGGCCAGGAAGGCCCGCACGCCGTCGGCCGGGCCGGCCAGGAACAGGTTGATTCCCTCGGGCGCCAGCAGGATGGTGCCCATGAGGTCCAGGGCCTGCGCGCGGGCGCGCAGGTCTTCACGCAGCACGGGGCTGTCGTCGATGGCCACGAACTTGTAGGCCGCGATATTCAAAATCTCTTGCACGGGGCGCGATTGTAGGGATCGTTAACTCACATGGTGAATGCGGTGCTTTCTACAATGGCGCGATGTTTGTTCACCTGCGCCTGCACACCGAGTTTTCCGTCGTCGACGGGACCAACCGAATCGATGAAGTCATCAAGGCCGCGGCTGCCGACAAGCAGCCCGCACTGGCCATCACCGACCTGAACAACCTGTTCGGGGCGGTCAAGTTCTACAAGCAGGGCCGGGGCAAGGGCGTCAAGCCCGTCATCGGCGCTGAAATCTTCATCGAAGGCCTGGGCAAGGAGCCCGGCGTGCTCACCCGCATCGTGCTGCTGGTGCAGAACATGGAAGGCTATCTGAACCTGTCCGAGCTGCTGGCGCGGGCATGGACGCAGAACGTGGGGCGCGGCCAGTCGCAGGCGGCCTGCAAGCTGGAATGGGTCGAGGAACTGGCGGGCGGGCTGATCGCGCTGTCGGGCGCCCAGGCCGGGCCGCTGGGCCAGCCGCTGTTGCAGGGGCAAGGCGAGCGCGCGGCCGAACTGGCGCTGAAGCTGGCCGGGATCTTTCCGCACCGCTTCTACATCGAGCTGCAGCGCGCCGGCCGTCCGGAAGACGAGCCGCACGTCATTGCCGCCGTGCAACTGGCGGCCCGGCTCCACCTGCCGGTGGTCGCCACGCACCCGGTGCAGTTCGCGGGCCGTGAAGACTACGAGGCGCACGAGGCGCGCGTCTGCATTTCCGAAGGCGAGATTCTCGGCAACCCGCGCCGCGTGCGCCGCTTCACCGACGAGCAGTACTTCAAGTCGACCGCCGAGATGCAGGCGCTGTTCGCCGACGTGCCCAGCGCGCTGGCCAACACGGTCGAGATCGCCAAGCGCTGCAACCTGACGCTGGTGCTCGGCAAGCCGCAGTTGCCCGACTTTCCGACGCCCTTCATCAGCGAAGGCGTGCGCATGCCGATCGGCGAATTCTTCCGCCAGGAATCGTTCGAGGGCCTCGAAGCGCGGCTCAAGCACCTGTTCCCCGACGAGGCCAAGCGCGACGCCGAGCGCCCGCGCTATGTCGAGCGGCTGGAGTTCGAGATCAACACGATCCTGAACATGGGCTTTCCGGGCTACTTCCTGATCGTGGGCGACTTCATCCAGTGGGCCAAGGGCAACGGCTGCCCCGTGGGCCCGGGCCGGGGCTCGGGTGCCGGCTCGCTGGTGGCTTATGCGTTGAAGATCACCGACCTCGACCCGCTCGAATACAAGCTGCTGTTCGAACGTTTCCTGAACCCCGAACGCGTCTCGATGCCCGACTTCGACATCGACTTCTGCCAGGGCAACCGGGACCGCGTGATCGACTACGTGAAGGACAAGTACGGCCGCAACGCCGTGAGCCAGATCGCCACCTTCGGCACCATGGCCGCGCGCGCGGCCATCCGCGACGTGGGCCGCGTGCTGGACATGAGCTACATGTTCTGCGACGGCATCAGCAAGCTGATTCCGAACAAGCCGGGCATGTCGGTCACGCTGCAGTACCCGCCCGCGAACAAGATCGAGGGCGACAAGAACAACTACGCCATCGAGATGGAGCCGCAGCTGGCGGAGCGCATCGAAAAAGAAGAAGAAGTGAAGATGCTGGTCGAGCTCGCGCAGAAGCTCGAAGGCATGACGCGAAACATCGGCATGCACGCCGGGGGCGTGCTCATTGCGCCGGGCAAGCTCACCGACTTCTGCCCGCTCTACCAGCAGCCCGGCAGCGAATCGGCCGTGAGCCAGTACGACAAGGACGACGTCGAAGCCATCGGCCTCGTGAAGTTCGACTTCTTGGGGCTTGCCACGCTGACCATCCTGGAGATTGCGCGCGAGTTCATCATGAAGCGCCACAAGGGCCAGGAGAACTTCGCGTTCGAGAACATTCCGCTGAAGGACGCGGCCACCTACCGCCTGTTCTCCGACGGCAAGACCGAGGCCGTGTTCCAGTTCGAATCGCGCGGCATGCAGGGCATGCTGAAAGACGCGCGCCCCACGCGCCTGGAAGACCTGATTGCGCTGAACGCGCTGTACCGCCCGGGCCCGATGGACCTGATTCCCAGCTTCGTGGCGCGCAAGCACGGCCGCGAAGAGGTCGAGTACCCGCACCCGGCCGTGGCCGAGATGCTCTCCGAGACCTACGGGATCATGGTCTACCAGGAGCAGGTGATGCAGACCGCGCAGATCCTGGGCGGCTACTCGCTGGGCGGCGCCGACTTGCTGCGCCGCGCCATGGGCAAGAAGAAGCTCGAGGAAATGGCCGAGCACCGCGAGAAGTTCCGCGCGGGCGCGCTGTCCACGCACGGCATCGCGCAGGACAAGGCCGACGAAATCTTCGACTTGATGGAGAAGTTCGCGGGCTACGGCTTCAACAAGTCGCACGCCGCCGCCTACTCGCTGCTGGCGTACCACACAGGCTGGCTCAAGGTCCACTACACGGCCGAGTTCTTCTGCGCCAACATGACCGTGGAAATGGACGACACGGACAAGCTCAAGCTGCTGTTCGAAGACGCCCAGAAAAACTTCGGCATCACCTTCGAGCCGCCGGACGTGAACCGCGGCAACTACCGCTTCGAGCCCGTCACCGACCGCGTCATCCGCTACGGCCTGGGCGCCGTCAAGGGCACGGGCCAGCTCGCGGTCGAGGCCGTGGTGCGGGCGCGCGAAGAGGGCGGGCCGTTCAAGAGCCTGTTCGACTTCTGCGTGCGCATCGACCGCCAGCGCATCAACAAGCGCACGGTCGAGGCACTCATCAAGGCCGGCGCGTTCGACGCGATCCAGCAGAACCGCGCGTCGCTGATCGCCTCGGTCGACCGCGCCTTCGAGTTCGCGATTGCCACCGCCGCCAACGCTTCGCAGGTCGACATCTTCGGCGACGCCGAGCACGGCTCGGCCACCGCCGAACCCGACCTCGTCGATGCCACGCCGTGGGGCGTGAAGGAACGCCTGACGCTGGAGAAAACGGCCGTCGGCTTCTACCTGTCGGGCCACTTGTTCGACGAGGTCTCGCACGAGGTGCGGCGCTTCTGCAAGCGCGAGATCGGCGACCTGCTCGACAGCCGCGACCAGCAGGTCATTGCCGGCATCGTGAGCGACTTCCGCGTGATCAACGGCCAGCGCGGCCGGCTGGCGATCTTCAAGCTCGACGACAAGTCGGAGTCCATCGACGCCACGGCCGACGAGGCGCTGATCAACGCCAACCGCAACACGCTGAAGGACGACGAGCTCGTCATCGTCAGCGGCAAGCTGCAGCCCGCGCGCGGCGGCTTCGAGGCGCGCTTCCAGGTGCAGCAGGTGTGGGACCTGGCCACGGCGCGCTGCCGCTTCGGCAAGTTCCTGCGCGTGGCGGTGAACGGCAAGGCGCCGGACATCGCGCGCCTCCTGAAAGACTTTCCGCCGCGCACCGAACAGACCGAGGTCGGCGACCTGATCCAGGGCCTGCCGGTGCGGCTGTCGATGGCGCGCAGCGGCGCGCAGGTCGAGCTGCAGCTGGGCGAGCGCGCCAAGTTCTTCCCCACCGACGCGGCGCTGGCCAGCTGGACCGCGCAGGCGGAAGCGGGCAAGGCGCAGATCGTCTACGACTGATCGATCGCACGGCGGCTGAAGGCGAGGCAAGCGCCTCAGCCTGGCGCCCTGAGCTTTTCGCCGGTCGCCTTCAGGGCCTGCTCGATCTGCTCAAGCACGGCCTCGGGCGCATGCAGCCAGTCCTTGGCCAGCACCTGTTGCACGCGCCAGCCGAAAGCGTCGAGGATGCGCGGGCGCGACACATAGCGCTCCAGCACGTTGCGGTTCTCATAGTGCGTGGCGGTGTCGACCAGGATGCCCAGCGCGTAGTGCTCGCCCCCGGCCACGCGCACCGCGAGGTCGCAGCGAAAGCGTGACTGTCCCACCTGTTCGTCGACTGCATGGCCCCGCGCGCGCAATGCCGCCGCGATCTGCGCCGTGACGTCGTCGGCGCGCGCCTGCCGTACGGCGCTGCCGCGCGTGAGCGGGTTCATGGCTTCGAGCACGCGGCGCGCCGTGTTCGCATCGCCGCGCGACAGGCACTCCGCATAGCGCAGGAAGTTCTTGAGCGCCGCCGCGCCTTCGTTGTGGTCGTTGGTGATGGCCTCGTGGCGGATGGTCGAGACCACCGCCATGTGATGCCGCGCGCGGCTGAAGATCACGTTCAGGCGCTTCTCGCCGCCGCGCTGGTTGATGGGGCCGAAGTTCATCAGCATGCGGCCCTCGGGGTTGGGCCCGTAGCAGATGCTCAGCAGGATGATGTCGCGCTCGTCGCCTTGCACGTTCTCCAGGTTCTTGATGAAGAGGCCGCAGAACTGGTCGTCTTCCTCGCGCACGTATTCGGCTTCGAGCCGGGCCGCGAAGTCGCTGTCCACCGCGCCCAGCGCATTGAGCTCGTCCTCGATCTCGCCTTGCTGGGCTTCCGAGAACGCCACGATGCCCAGGCTGCGCCCGGTTTCGCGGCGCAGCAGCTCGCGCACCAGCTGCGCGATGTAGCGCGCCTCCCCGTCGTTGACGCGGTTCTCGTACACCGCGTCGGTCACGCGGTGGAAGCTGATAGCGCGCGAGAGCAGGGCGTCGGCATGCGCGGCCACGGCTTCTTCCGAAGGGCTGCGCGACTGCACCAGGATCTCTTCGCGCTCCGGCGCGGGCAGGCTGCGGTCGGGGATGGTGTACAGGTTGCCCGCGTAGAAGGCCGCGTTCGAAAAGCCGATGAGCGACTCGTAGCGGCTGCGGTAGTGCCAGGCCAGCAGCGTGGCCGGCAGGTTGCGCGCGCCCTGGTTCAGCAGGCTGTCGGCGTCCAGCACCACGGCAATGCGGTCGCCTTCGTCGTCGACCGACACGGTGTCGTCTTCCGGGTCGCGGCCCGACGAGAAGAAGCTGGTCGGCGGCAGCTGCATTTCGTCGCCCACCACGATGATCTGCGGCGCGCGGTACAGCGCGGGCACGGCTTCTTCGACCGGAATCTGGCTGGCCTCGTCGAAGATCACCACGTCGAACAGGTCGGCCGCCAGCGGCAGCGTGTCGGACACCGACAGCGGGCTCATGAGCCAGATGGGCTTCATGTCGCGCACCACCTGGCCGGTGTCGCCGCTCGCGAGTTCGCGGATGGCCTTGTAGCGCATGGTCTTGCCGAACTCGTGCTCGAGTTCGCGGCGGCCGGCGTTGTAGCTCTTCTTGAAGACCTTGCCGTCGGCGTCGAGCTGGCTCGCGGGCAGCGCGCTCTTTTGCACATGGTCGCGGAAACGCTGGCGCACGGCGGCGGCCAGCGTGCGGGCATTGCGCTCGAGCAGCTTGCGTTCGGCGTCGGCCAGGCGCTGCGCATGGCGCGCGAGCGTGGGGCCGTCGAAGCGCGGCAGCCAGCGCTCGGCGCGGTAGACGCGCTCCAGCCCTTCGCGCGCCACGGCGAACTCGATGGCGTCAGGTGGCAAGGGCAGCGTGCGCAGCGCGTTGGCGACGGCCGGGTCGGCGTCGGCCAGTTCCCGCAGCGGCACGAGCACCGAGGGCAGGGCGTCGGCCTGCTCGCGCAGCGTGCGCGCGAGGCTTTCGAGCCCGTTCAGCGGCTGGGCGTCGGCGTCGTGAACGAGGTCGCGCCACAGGGCGTCGAGCGTGTCGGTGCGCGTGCCGGCCGTGGCGAGCTGCTCGACACTGCGGGTGCCGGCGTCGGTGCGCAGGTGGGCCTGGAACTCGGCGCGCAAGCCGCTGTTGCCGCTCGGGCGGCGCAGGTCCTGGATCTGCTGCACGAAGGCGTCGGGGTCGGTGCAGCCGTAGTCGGCTTCGATCTTCGCGAGCTGCTTTTGCAGCGCGGCGCGCGCGACGTGCTCGGCCTGCAGCGCTTCGAGTACCTGGCTCGGCTGCGGGCGCACCGCATGGGCGCCGAAGTTGTAGCGCCGCTTGAGTTCGCCCGACAGGCGCCACCACGAAGGCTGGAGCCAGCGCAGCAGCGAGCCTTGTTGCGCACGGGCTTGTTCGAGGCCCGCGTCGGTGTCGGCGGGCGAGAACTTGTCGCGCCATGCGCCGGTGCGCTCCTGCGTGTCTTCGAGCGCCTGCACCAGCGTGCGGCGCTCGGCCATGGCCGCGCCGAGCGCGAGGCTGTCGGGGTGCGCGGTGTCGAGCAGCGTGAGCTGGTGGCGTTCGGCCAGCGCGGCCACGCGGCGCGCGTCGGCCACCACCGCCAGCGCGTCGCGCCATTGCGCGTTGGCATCGGCCAGCGGCGGCCATGCGTCGATGAGCACGTCGCGGCACGGGCCGCTCAGGTCGATCGCCCGTTCGCTGAGTTCGACCAGTCGCGCGAGCGGCTTCTCTTGCCGCAGCAATGCGGGGGCGAGCTGCGCGAACACATGCTGCGCGAAGCTCGGCGCGCCCAGGCTTTCGGTCACGGCCAGGTGCAGGCGCGAGACCAGCTCGGCATGACCGCGCCACGCCGCGAAGGCGGGCAGTGCCTCGGCCTGCAGCGGTGTCAGCGCGGGGTCATGAGGCTTGAGTTCGATCAGCCGCGACACCAGCTCGCGCAGCGTGACGGCCAGGTGTTCGGGCACGTCGCGCATGGCGGCGTCGAAGCGCTCCAGCGCGCGCAGGTCGAGGTCCATCGCATCGACCAGCTGGCCGCGCTCGGCGGTTTCGCGCGTCAGCTCTTCGGGCGCTTCGAGCCAGTGCTCGTAGGTCTTGCGCAGGTTCTGCACGAAGGCCTTCTTGTCGCCCTGCGAGTCGTGGATCATGCAGCACAGCTCGTCCAGCCCCTGCTGGCGCAGGCGGTGGAACACCACGTCGATGGCGGCGCGCTTCTCGCAGACGAACAGCACGCGCTGGCCGCGCCCCACGTAGTCGGCGATCAGGTTGGTGATGGTCTGCGACTTGCCCGTGCCCGGCGGGCCTTGAATGATGTAGCTGGTGCCGGTGCGCGCGAGCGCCACGGCGGCGGTCTGCGTGGCGTCGGCCTGCACCACGGGCCACTGGTCGGCCAGCGGCAGCGCGGCGGGTGTCTCGGCATCGACCTGGCGCGGCTGCAGCGAGAACACGCGGTCGAAGGCCTCGCTTGCGATGTCGCTTTCGGCCAGCCCCGAGTAGTCGCGCACCAGCGACATCTTGCGGTGGTTGAAGTTGCCGAGGGTCACGGCCGTGAGGTCGATGTCCCACTGGTAGGGGTTGCCGCTGCTTTCTTGCAGCGCGAAGGTCGTGCGCTCGGTTTCGATGGCGGCCGTGGGCGCCATCTGCGGCGCGCGCGGCTGGGGCGCGCCGCCGACGGCCGCGCGAATGGGCAGCGGCACGCCGCGCACGCGCGCATGGAACAGCTGCAGCCCGAGCGGGCGGAAGTCGTCCTGCGCGTAGCTGAAGTCTTGCGCCGCCACCGGCAGCGCGGAAGGCGCCCGCACGCGCGCGCGACGCTTGAACTGTTCGAGCCGCTGGCGCGCGCGCTGGTGGATCAGCGCGATCTCGGGCTGGCCGACCAGCCGCAGCTGCACGCCGGGTTCGCTCTGCGCGATCTGCGCGGCCAGCTGTGCGTGGAACTGTTCGATGGTGGTCTCGCGCAGGTCCACCGTCTCGGGCAGCACGATGCCGTAGAGCTGGCGCAGGTGGTGGCGCAGTGTCGGGTTGACCTGCGCCTCGCTGGTGGCCGCTTCGAGCAGGTACTGGTCGCGCACGCCCTTCTTGCGCGTGAGCTCGACCGGCAGCATCAGCAGCGGCGAGGCGATGCGCTCGGCCGCGTCTTCCTTGAGGTTGTGCCAGCGCAGGAAGGCGATGACCAGCGACAGCTGCGAGAAGCCGTACTCGGCGCGGTCGCGCCGCGCCTCCTGCAGGATGCGGTCGAGCGCGCCCGGCAGGTAGGGCTGGTCTTCGAAGCGCAGCCAGCGCGCCAGCGGCACGGGGTCGCAACTGGCGATGTCGCTGGCGAAGCGGCCGTTCCACACGCAGAGCTGGTCGGCGCGGATGCTGTTCAGGTCGACCACCAGCGGCACGCTGGCAATGGTGAGGTTCACATGCGCCTGCGTGGGCTTGAAGTACAGCAGCCGGTTGCGCCGCGACAGGTCGAACAGGCGGTCGCGCAGGTGCAGCTGGATGGCCTGGCGGCGCTGGCCGGCGCCGTCCTTCGCGGGGGCGATGCGGTCCAGGCCCAGGTTCAGGTCCAGCGGCTGGTCGCGGTAGGTTTCGAGCCGGCGGATCACCGAGGGCAGGTCGCGCGCGCGCTCGTGGCGGTCGAGCGCGGTCATCTCGAAGATCACGGCGGCGACCACGGGGTGCAGCCGCTGGTTGAGGCCGAACAGGTTGGCGCGGCCCGCGGCGAAGCGGTTCAGGTCTTCGGGCGTGGTGAAGTCGAGCCCGCACGAGAGGCTGGCGAGCACCTGGCCCAGGCACAGGATGTCGCTGAGCGCGTCGTGGTGCGCAAAGCGCAGCTCCCAGGCGGTGTAGCCGGGCAGGTAGACGGGGCGCGTCGGCAGCGCGTCGGGCGCGGCGTCGGCCATGACCGTGAGGTTCTCGAGCGAGGCACCGGTGTCGCTGTCGAGCGTGATGCGCTGCTCGCCCACCACACGCAGCACCGAGGCGGCGGGCAGCTCCAGCGGTGCGATGGCTTCGGGGTTGCGGCGCGGCTCGGCGCCGTCGGGCTGTGCGAGCGCAAGGGCCGGCGCGTCGGTCACGCGGTAGGCGAAGGCGCTGCCGAGCAGGGCGACCTTGCCTTGCTCGTGCAGCGCCGACACCGCGCGCAGCAGCGGCAGCACGAGGTTGAGCGCGTCGTCGGTCTGCAGGCCGCCGTGGGCGTCGGCGGTGTCCAGCAGTTGCAGCAGGGGCGCGGTCAGAGGTGTGTCCGGGGCGTCAGTGGAAGTCGTCATGCGGCGGCGGCCTGCTGCTGGTGTTGGGTAAGGGCCTTGTCGAGCAGGGCGGCGGCGTCGCGCTTCACGCGCGTGAGGCTGCGCTTGGGAAAGCGCATGTCCTTCACCACGCGCGCTTCGAGCGGCTCGGCGCAGCCCAGTGCGTCGGCCAGGCCGAGCGCGGCGGCGAGCGTGACGTCGTCCAGCTCGGGGTCGGCCGCGACGAAGTCGACCAGCACGCTGGCCAGGTAGTCGTGCAGACCCGCCGGCACGGGCTCGGCGGGCGGCATGGCGGCCGTGGGCGGCTTGAAGTCGGGGAAGAAGCGGCGCGCGTGCGCCAGCAGCGGCTCCGACTGCAGGAACGGGCGCTGCAGCAGTTGCGCGATGGTGCCGCGCGTGATCGCGCCCACGCGCTGCTGGCCCAGGATGTCGAGCGTGCCCAGATCGAGCGGGCCTTCGAGCGCGCTGGCCAGCCAGTCGTCGGCGTCGGGCTCGCGCCCGGTCCACAGGCGCAGCGCGCGGGCGCGCACGAACACCTCGGGGTGGCTGGTGCCGCGCGTCTGCGTGCCCGGCTCGGCGCAGATCTCGTCGGCCTGCCGCAGGTAGCTCGCGGCGTTGACCTGGCTCAGGCCGGTCTGCACTTTCACCAGCGCGCTCACGGCGGGCTCGAGCGCGCCGCAGGCCACGCAGCCGCCACGGTCGGCGAAGGCCTCGGTGTAGAGGGCGTAGCGCTGCGCGGCTTGCAGATGGCTCGCATCGGCGCGCGGGTCGGCGGCGGTGGCGTTGAGCACGCGGTCGACCACGTGGTACTTGCCGCCGTCGCGCTCCCACAGCAGGTAGTGCGCGAGCTCGTGGCCCAGCACGGCTTGCAGCTCGGGGCCCTGCAGGCGCTCCAGCAGCGGGCCCGACAGCACGATGTGCGCCTCGCCCGGTATGAAGTGGATGGCGGCATTCATTGCGCCGTCGCCCGCCTGGTAGAGCGTGATGCGCGCCGTGACGCCCATGCGCTGCGCCGCGAGGCTGGCGTGCGCGTGCAGTTCGGGGTGGGCGGTGGCGTCCAGCCGGTACGAGTTGCGCAGCAGCGCGGCGCGCACGGCGGCGGCGTGCTCTTCGCGGGCTTCGGCGGACGCGGCCCAGCGCCAGACTTCGGGCTCGTGCGCCTGCAGGTGCGCGGCCAGGGCCTGCTGGTAGGGCAGCGGCGTCAGGTCTTCGAGGCGGACGGCAGGGGTGGTTTCGACCATGTCAGGAGCGCCGGTAACAGTGAGTTGCCGACGATCCTAAACGAGCGGCCCGCAAGCCGCGCCCTGAAACGGTTCAGTGCGTCATGGGCGCCACCGCCAGGTCGGGCAGCACGTTCATGATGCGCAGCGTCTGCTGCACCACCTGGCTGAACACCGGCGCGGCCACCAGCCCGCCGAAGTACTTGCCGGCGCTGGGCTCGTCGATCATCACGGCCACGATGATGCGCGGCTTGTCGATGGGCGACATGCCGGTGTACCAGGCGCGGTACTTGTTGCTCGCATAGCCCTTGCCGACCTGCTTGTGCGCGGTGCCGGTCTTGCCGCCCACCGAGTAACCCACGGTCTGCGCGAGCGGCGCGGTGCCGCCGGGCGCGGCGGCCAGGTGCATCATCTGGCGCACCTCGCTCGCCACGGTCGGCGAGAACACCTGCACGCCGGCCGGCTCTTCGCCGTTGTTCTTCAGCAGGCCCACCGGAATGACCTCGCCGTCGTGCGCGAAGGCCGTGTAGGCGTGCGCGATCTGGAACAGCGAGGCCGACAGGCCGTAGCCGTACGACATGGTCGCCTGCTCGATGGGCCGCCACGACTTCCACGGCCGCAGCCGCCCGGTCACCGCGCCGGGGAAGGGCGTCTGCGGCTTCTGGCCCAGGCCCACGGCGGTGAGCGAGTTCCACATCTCCTGCGCCGACATGCGCTGCGAGATCTTGGTGGCGCCCACGTTGCTCGACTTCTGGATCACGCCGGCCACCGTGAGCACGCCGAAGTTCTCGTCGTCGTGGATGGTCGCGCCCGACACGGTGATGCGCCCCGGGTTGGTGTCGATGATGGTGCCGGGCGTGACGCGGCCCAGCTGCAGCGCGGTGGCGATGGTGATCGGCTTCATGGTCGAGCCGGGCTCGAACACATCGGTCATGGCGCGGTTGCGCAGCTGCTCGCCGGTGAGGTTGTGGCGGTCGTTGGGGTCGTAGCTGGGATAGTTGGCCATGGCCAGCAGCTCGCCCGTGCGGGCGTCGACCACCACCACGCTGCCGGCGCGCGCCTTGTTGGCCACCACGGCGTCGCGGATCTTCTCGTAGGCGGTGAACTGCACGCGGTCGTCGATGCTCAGCTGGATGTCGTGGCCGTCGGTCGGCGGCACCTGGTCTTCGGTGTCCTCGACGATGTGGCCCAGCCGGTCTTTCAGCACGTGGCGCGAGCCGGACTTGCCGGCCAGCTGCTGGTTGAAGGCCAGCTCGATGCCCTCCTGGCCGATGTCTTCCACGTTGGTGAAGCCGGCCAGGTGGGCCGCCGCCTCGCCTTCGGGGTACTGGCGCCGGTAGTCGCGGCGCAGGTAGATGCCCTTGATGTTCAGCGCCGCCACTTCCTTGGCGACGGGCTGGTCGACCTGGCGCTTGATCCAGACGAAGCTCTTGTCTTCGTCCTCCAGCTTCTTGTCGAAGTCTTTCTGCGGCATGCCCAGCAGCTTGGCCGCCTGCCTGAGCTTGGCCTGCACCGCGGGGTCGTCACGCTCGATGTCCTCGGGAATGGCCCAGATGCTGGGCGCTGGAATGTCGGACGCCAGGATCAGCCCGTTGCGGTCGAGGATGCGGCCCCGGTTGGCCGGCAGCTCCAGCGTGCGCTGGTAGCGCACTTCGCCCTGGTGCTGGAAGAAGTCGTTGTTGAAGATCTGCACGTAGGCCGCGCGGGCCGCCAGCAGCGTGAAGCCGAAGGCGATGCTGGCCACGATGAACTTGCTGCGCCAGACGGGGGTCCTGCTTGCGAGGAGCGGACTGCTGCCATACCGGATCCGACCGTTGGGATTCATCTTGTGCGGGTGTGGCACCCGGCTGTTGTTGTTCGCGTGTAGACAACGCGCCGGCGCGCAAGTTCCGGGCCGCTTGCTGAAAGCTGCCCGGAACCCGTCACCGCATCAGCGCTTGGGCCGCAGCGACACGATCAGCGACGGGAAGATGCGCCCGTCGGTGTCGCGCGGCAGCTTGTCGGTCTTGCGCAGGCCGCGCTCGGCCGCGTCGTCCCAGCCCGGCAGGCCGCTCGACTTGCTGAGCTTGACGCCGACGATGGTGCCGTCGGGCGCCAGGCTCACCTCGAACTCCGCCGCCGGGTTGCCGCTCACGGTGTCGGCATCGGGGAAGGTGATGTTCGGGCGCACGGCCGCGGCAATGCGTCCGGCATAGCCGCTGGACGGGCCCGAGGAGCGCTGTGCCGTGCCCTTCGAGTCGTCGGCGCCGCTGGCGCCGGCCAGGCCCTGCATGCGCTTGAGCGTGGCGGCGCGGTCGGCGGCGGCCTGCTTCGCGGCGGCCTCGGCCTTCTTGGCTTCGGCCTGCTTGGCCTCGGCCGCGTCCTGCTGCTTCTTCTGGTCGGCCAGCTTCTTCTGCTGTTCCTTCTTGCGCTCGGCCTCGTCCTCGGCGCGCTGCTTGGCCTCGAGCTCCTTCTTCTTCTGAAGTTGCTGCTGCTCGAGCTCGCGCTCCTTCTGTTCCTTCTGCTCCTTGAGCTTCTTCTCGCGCTCCAGGGCAATGTCGGGGGCCTTCGGCGCGGGGGCGGGCTCGGGTGCCTTGGCTACGGGCGGAGGCGGCGGCGC
>NZ_MOWM01000042.1 GCF_016082275.1 Variovorax sp. E3 | reverse complement strand
ACCCGCGCGGCACCGTCTGGAACGGCACGGCCGCCGTGGTGTTCGCCAGCGGCGCCGGCGGTGCCGAGGCGGTGTCGCTGCCCGGCCTGCTGCACTGGCGCATGCGACCGGGCTGGGGCAGCCTTTCGGCCACCCTCGACCTGCCCTGCTGCGCGGCCCAGCCGCTGCAGCTGCGCGCCAGCCCGCGCGCGGCGGCATGCTGCTCGACTGGCAGGACAGCCGTTCGCGCTGGCCCGCCAGCATGCTCACCGGCCTGGGCGCGCCCTGGAACACGCTCAAGCTCGACGGCGCGCTCGACCTCACCACCAAGGCCTTCGCGATGCAGTGGGACGGCCCCGCGCTGCGCATCGCCGGCCAGGCCTCGCTGGACGCCACCGACGTTTCCTCCAGCCTGTCGACCTTGCGTCCGATGGGCAGCTACCGGCTCACGCTCGAAGGCGGCAACCGCCCCACGCTGCTGCTCAGCACGCGCGAAGGCAGCCTCGAGCTGAACGGCAGCGGCAGCTGGAACGGCACCACCTTCCGCTTCAACGGCGAAGCCAATGCCGCGCCCGGCCGCGAAGACGCACTCTCCAATTTGTTGAACATCATCGGACGGCGCGACAACGCGCGTTCGATCATCACCCTGGGTTGATCCTCATGATGAAGCCACTGTTTTCGACCGGCACCGTCGCGCTTGCCGTGCGCGTGCTGATCGCCGCCACGTTCCTGCAGGCCGCGCCCGCCGCCTTCGCGCAGACCGGCGACGCACCGCGCCGCGGCGAGCCGATCACGCTCAACTTCGCCAACGCCGACATCGAGGCCGTGGCCCGCACCATGGCCGTGGTCACGGGGCGCGACGTGGTGGTCGACCCGCGCGTCAAGGGCACCATGAACCTCGTGACCGACCGCGCCATCCAGCCGGCCGCCGCGTTCAACCAGTTCGCCTCGGCGCTGCGGCTGCAGGGCTTTGCCGTGGTGGAAGCCGACGGCCTGTACAAGGTGGTGCCCGAGGCCGACGCCAAGCTGCAGAGCAGCACCGTCAACACCTCCATCAGCGCCACCGCGTCCAGCGGCAGCAACCAGATCGTCACGCAGATCTTCCGGCTCAACTACGAGTCGCCGAACAGCCTGCTGCCGGTGCTGCGCCCGCTGATTCCGCCGAACAACACCATCAACGTGAACCCGGGCAACAACTCGCTCGTGATCACCGACTACGCCGACAACATGCGCCGGCTGGCCCGCATCATCGCGTCGCTCGACGTGCCGAACGCGTCCGACGTCGAAGTCATCCAGCTGAAGCATTCGGTGGCCACGACATGGTGCCGCTCATCTCGCGCCTGATCGACGGCAGCGGCTCGGGCGCACCGGGCGCGGCCGCCGCGCCGGGTGCCGTCGACGCGTCGTTCCGCACCACGCTGCTGGCCGACCCGCGCAGCAACTCGCTGATCCTGCGCGCTGCCAACCCGGCGCGCGTGCAGCTGGTGCGCACGCTGATCGACAAGCTCGACCGGCCCGCCGCCGAAAGCAGCAACGGCGCGGCCGGCAACATCTACGTGGTCTACCTGAAGAACGCCGACGCGGTGCGCCTCGCGGCCACGCTGCGCGCCGCCATGGCCGCCAACCAGCAATCGGCCACGCCCGGACAGCCGGGCGCGGCCGGCGGCGGCTCGGTGCCGTCGCAGAGCGCGCCGCAGGCCATGCAGGTCAACCTGAACAGCGGCAGCAGCCAGAACGGCAGTTCGCCCGCCGCCAGCGCGCCGCTGAACAACGCCAACCAGCCTTCGACCGGCGGCCAGATCCAGGCCGACCCGTCGACCAACTCGCTCATCATCACCGCGCCCGAGCCGCAGTACCGCCAGATACGCGCCGTGATCGACCGGCTCGACGGCCGCCGCGCGCAGGTCATGATCGAGGCGCTGATCGTCGAAGTGGGCGACACCGCCGCCGCCAAGTTCGGCGTGCAGTGGCAAAGCGCGCTGGGCAACAACGCCGTGATCGGCACCAACTCGTCGGTGGCGGGCGCCAACCTGCTGACGCTGACGCAGGCGCTGGCCACCAAGAACCCGGCCAACCTGAACCTGTCCTCGGGCCTGAACCTGGGCATTGCCGGCAAGATCGGCGGCCAGTACATCCTGGGCGCGATCGCCAGCTTCTTCGACAGCGACAAAGACTCGAACGTGCTGTCCAAGCCCAACCTGCTGACGCTGGACAACGAGGAAGCCAAGATCGTGATCGGCCAGAACGTGCCGTTCGTCACCGGCCAGTACGCCAGCACCTCGGGCTCGGTGGGCGTCAACCCGTTCACCACCGTCGAGCGCAAGGACGTCGGCCTCACGCTGCGCGTGCGCCCGACCATCAACGAGAACGGCACCGTGAAGATGACGATCTTCCAGGAGACCTCCACCGTCGACCCGAACACCGTCACCAACCAGAACGGACCGACCACCAGCAAGCGCTCGATCGAGTCGAGCGTGCTGGTGGAAGACGGCGGCCTCGTCATGCTCGGCGGCCTGCTGTCGGACACCTACAACAACACGGTCGAGAAGGTGCCGGTGGCCGGCGACATTCCCGTGCTGGGCAACCTCTTCAAGAGCCAGGCCCGCACGCGCGAAAAGCTCAATCTCATGATGTTCCTGCGCCCGGCGGTGATGCGCGACGCCGTCGCCACCGAGGCCTTCTCGTTCGACCGCTACGACGAGATCCGCGGCATGCAGCAGCGCACGCAGCCGGACAACTCCAACGTGATGCTGCGCGCCGTCGATGGCGCCAACGTGCTGCCCGCGCTGACGCCGCCGGTGCGCACCCCGGAACCCGAAGCGCCGCGCCGCGCCGAGTCGCGCATCGAAGGCACGCAGCTCATTCCGCCGCCGCGCCCCGCCGCGGACACCCGCCGGCTGGCCCCGAGCCCGCTGCGCGGCACGCTGCCGCCGACGGCCGATCCGGCCACCGCGCGCGAACTGCCCTGATCGGCCTATCCTTCGTACCAACGCCACACACGCACACGCCCGCCGACACCGCCCATGCGCTATCCCCTGCCCTATGCGTTCGCACGCAGCCAGCAACTGCTGCTCGAGGAGGCCGACGACGGCCGCTACACGCTGTGGATGTCGTCCCACCCCGCGCGCAGCGCGGTCGGCGAGGTGTCGCGCAAGTACGGCGTGCAGGCTTTCGAGGTGCTGGCCGACGGCGCGCTGGCGCAGCGCATCAGCGCGGCCTACGCGCAGGGTGAATCCAGCGCCGCCGCCGTGGTGAGCGAGGTGCAGAGCGACGCCGACCTCTCGCGCATGATGCAGGAGCTGCCGGCGGTCGAAGACCTGCTGGAAAGCGCGGGCGACGCGCCCATCATCCGCATGCTCAACGCGCTGCTCACGCAGGCCGCGCGCGACGGCGCCAGCGACATCCACATCGAGCCCTACGAGCGCACCTCGTCCGTGCGCTTTCGCATCGACGGCACCTTGCGCGAAGTGGTGCAGCCCAACCGCGCGCTGCACGCCGCGCTGATCTCGCGCCTGAAGATCATGGCCGATCTCGACATCTCCGAGAAGCGGCTGCCGCAGGACGGGCGCATCAGCCTGCGCATCGGCACGCGCGCGGTCGACGTGCGGGTGTCGACGCTGCCCAGCGCGCACGGCGAACGCGCGGTGCTGCGCCTGCTGGACAAGAGCGAATCGAAGCTCACGCTCGAATCCGTCGGCATGCAGGGCGACACGCTGGAGCGCTTCGAGAAACTCATCACGCAGCCGCACGGCATCATCCTGGTGACGGGCCCGACCGGCTCGGGCAAGACCACCACGCTGTATGCCGCGCTGGCCCGGCTCGATGCGAGCCGCAGCAACATCATGACGGTGGAAGACCCCATCGAGTACGAGTTGCCGGGCGTGGGCCAGACGCAGATCAACGCGAAGATCGAACTCACCTTCGCCAAGGCCCTGCGCGCGATCCTGCGGCAAGACCCGGACGTGATCATGATCGGCGAAATCCGTGACTTCGAGACCGCGCAGATCGCCATCCAGGCCTCGCTGACCGGCCACCTGGTGCTGGCCACGCTGCACACCAACGATTCCGTCAGCGCCGTCACGCGCCTGACCGACATGGGCGTGGAGCCCTTTCTGCTCAGCTCGTCGCTGCTGGGCGTGCTCGCGCAGCGCCTCGTGCGCAAGGTCTGCACGGCCTGCGTCGGCGCGGGCTGCGACGTGTGCGGCCAGACCGGCTACCAGGGGCGCACCGGCATCTTCGAGCTGCTCGTCGCCGACGACGCGGTGCAGGCGCTGATCCACGGCAAGGCGGCCGAGAGCCAGCTCTTCGAAGCCGGCGAACGCGGCGGCCTGCGCTCCATGCGCGAGGACGGCGAGCGGCTGGTGCAGGCCGGTGTCACCTCGCGCGCCGAGCTTCTGCGCGTCACGCGCGACTAGCGCGCCCCGCAATGCCCGCCTATTCCTTCGAAGCCATCGATGCCAGCGGCCAGTCGCGCGAAGGCGTGCTCGAGGCCGACACCGCGCGCAGCGCGCGCAGCCTGCTGCGTGCGCAGGCGCTCATTCCGCTGTCGGTCAAGCCGGTGGGCAGCGACCACATCAGCGGCAGCGGCCAGCGCAGCGGCGTCAGCCGTTGGCTCGGCGGCGGCAAGCGCGTCTTCAACTCCACGGGCCTGGCGGTATGGACGCGCCAGCTCGCGGGCCTGGTGTCGTCGGGCCTGCCGCTGGAGCGCGCGCTCACGGCGCTCACCGACGAGGCCGAGTCGGAGCCCCAGCGCAACCTCGTCGCCTCGCTTCGCGCCGAAGTCAACGCGGGCTCGCCTTTTGCGCGCGCGCTGTCGGCGCACTCGCGCGAGTTCTCGCCCATCTACACGGCCGTGATCGGCGCGGGCGAGCAAAGCGGCAACCTGGGCCTCGTGCTCGACCGCCTGGCCGACGACCTCGAGGAACGCCAGGCGCTGCAGCAGAAGCTGATCGGCGCGGCGCTCTACCCGGCCATCGTCACGCTGGTGGCGATCGTGATCGTGATCTTTCTCGTGAGCTACGTGGTGCCGCAGGTGGCGCAGGTGTTCGCGGGCACCAAGCGCTCGCTGCCCTTCCTCACCACGGTGATGCTGTCGCTGAGCGCGGGCGTGCGCAACTACGGCTGGTGGATGCTGGGGGCCGTGGTGCTCGCCAGCGTCGGCGTGCGGCTGGCGCTGGCGCAGGAAGCCTTCCGCCTGAAGTTCGACGCCGCCTGGCTCAAGCTGCCGCTGGTCGGCAAGCTCGCGCGCGGCTACAACGCGGCGCGCTTCGCGAGCACGCTCGCCATGCTGGCCACGGCCGGCGTGCCCATTCTTCGCGCGCTGCAGGCGGCCTCCGAAACGCTGGGCAACCGCGCGATGCGCGCCGACGCGCTCGACGCGCTGGTGCTGGTGCGCGAAGGCGCGCCGCTGGCCTCGGCGCTGGCGCAGAAAAAACGCTTTCCCGGCCTGGTGTCGATGTTCGCGCGCCTGGGCGAGCAGACCGGCACCTTGCCGCTGATGCTGCAGCGCGCGGCCAACCAGCTCGGCGCCGAAGTGCAGCGCCGCGCGATGCACCTGGCCACCATCCTGGAGCCGCTGCTGATCGTGGCGATGGGCGGCGTGGTCATGCTGATCGTGCTGGCCGTGATGCTGCCGATCATCCAGCTCAACCAGTTCGTCAAGTGACGGCGGCCACCAGCCAGCAAGACGCATCACCATGCCCGTAACGCTCGAAGACAAGCTCGTGGTCGCGATCTCATCGCGCGCCCTGTTCAACCTCGAAGAAGAAAACAAGATCTTCGAGGCCGGGGACAACGAGGGCTACATGAAGCTGCAGCTGGACCGCATCGACGTGCCGGCCGCGCCCGGCATCGCGTACTCGCTGATCCGCAAGCTGCTGCGCTTCAACGACGACGGCGTGCAGCGCGTCGAGGTGGTGATCCTGTCGCGCAACGACCCGGTCTCGGGCATGCGCATCTTCAAGTCGAGCGCGGCCGCCGACATCAAGCTGCAGCGCGGCGTGTTCACGCAGGGCCGCCCGCCCTTCGGCTATCTGCGGCCGCTGCGCGCGCACCTGTTCCTGTCGGTCAATGCGCAGGACGTGCGCGAGGCGCTGGTCGCGGGCTTTCCGGCCGCGCGCGTGCTGGTCGAGTCGGTCAAGGCCAGCGATGCATGGCCCAACGAAGTGCGCATTGCATTCGACGGTGACGCCGTGCTGTTCTCCGACGAGGCCGAGCGCGTGTTCCAGGCCGAAGGCCTGGATGCCTTCCAGGCGCACGAACTCAGCAAGGCCGACCTGCCCCTGCCCGAGGCCCGTTCAAGCCGCTGCTGATGGCGCTGCACCGCCTGCAGATGGCGGGCAACGCGCAGATGCGCATCCGCACCGCGCTCGTCACCGCGCGCAGCGCACCGGCGCACGAGCGCGCCATTCGCACGCTCATGAAGTGGAACATCCGCGTCGACGAGGCCATGTTCCTCGGCGGCCTGCCCAAGGGCGAGTTCCTGCGCGAGTTCGAGCCCGACTTCTTCTTCGACGACCAGACCGGCCACGTCGACGCGCCTCGCGGCACGTGCCCGCGGGGCACGTGAGCAGCGGCATCAGCAACGAGCCCTGAACGGCAGCGGTAGCGGCAGTGGGCGCCGGCGCGGCGCGCCCTGCACCCACTCGTTCGCGTGCGCATCGGCACGCGCCGCATGAGCACCTTCGCGCTAGGCACCAACCCTCATTGCCAACGCTGGAGCCCCTCCGCAGAATCCGGCCACCAAATAGAACGAGCGTTCGATTTAGTGGCCGGACACTTTTTTCGGCCTTCCCCAGATCCATAACGACAGGGAATTCCCCCGATGAAGCGCAGAGACATCCTCAAATGGTCCGCCTCGGCGGGCGGCCTGGGCCTGCTGGCCGGCAAGCCTTCGACCGCTTCGGCGGCGCTGCCTGTGCTCAAGCCCACGCTGCCGCAGAAGATCGATCCGATCAGCGCCACGTTGCGGCGGCTCGAACTGGTCGGGCGGCAGGCCACTTACATCTGGACCGAATCGCACCTCAACCTCGCGGGCGTGCCGATGGGCGCGGTGGTGCCCGCGGGCGAGTTGCCCGCGCTCGAGCACCAGCTCAAGACCATCGCGAAGGCCGTCGAGGCCGTGACCAACTTCGCGGCGTCGTTCGCCACCAGCGCGCTGGCCTCGGGCAGCCTGCAGGCGCTGGACAACCTGCGTACGCGCCTTGCCGGCCTGCAGGCCAGCTTCGACCAGTTGCTGGCCGCGAACGGCGGCCTGCTCACGCTGCCCGCGACGGTGCTGAACCTGCTGGCCACCCTTGCCGGCACGGCGGGCGACATCGGCACGCAGCTCAAGCAGATCCACCACGACCTGCTGTCCCAGGGCCCGCTCGGCGCGCTGAACGGCCCGAAGACGGTGGCGCAGTACGACGCGCTGTTCGTGACCATCGAGAAGCCCGCCATCTCGCAGCTGCTGCACGACAACGACCTGTTCGCGGCCATGCGCGTGGCCGGCCCCAACCCGACGCTCATCCAGAAGGCGACGGTGCTGCCCACCAAGTTCCCGCTGAACGACGCGCAGTTCCAGCAGGTGATGGGCGCCAGCGACAGCCTCGCGGACGCGGCGGCGTCGGGCCGGCTCTACCTGCTCGACTATGAAGGCCTGGGCGACATGGCGCCGACGGCGCCGGTGAGCAAGCCGCTCACGGGCACCGGCTACGTCTACGCGCCCATCGCGCTGTTCGCGCGGCCGAAGACCGGCCGCTCGCTGGTGCCGGTGGCCATCCAGTGCGGGCAGGACCCGGCCCTGAGCCCGATCTTCCTGCGCGTGGACGACACCGCCAATGCCGAGGCCTACTGGGCTTGGCAATCGGCCAAGACCGCGGTGCAGGTGGCCGACTTCAACTACCACGAGATGTTCGTGCACCTGGGCCGCACGCACCTGATGTCGGAGGCCTTCGCCATGGCCACGCAGCGCCAGTTCGCCACGGCGCACCCGCTGAGCCGGCTGCTGTCGCCGCACCTGGAAGGCGCGATGTTCATCAACGAGGCGGCCACGCTGATCATCATGGCGCCGCTGACCACGGGCGACGTGATCCTCACCGCGCCCATCGAGACGCTGCAGCGCGAGTGCGGCCGCGACCGGCTGGCCTACGACTTCCACGACCGCATGATGCTGCCCAACGACCTGCGCACGCGCGGCGTGGACGACACCACCGCCCTGCCCGACTACCCCTACCGCGACGACGCGCTGCTGGTGTGGAACGCCATCGCGCAATGGGTCGGCGACTACGTGGCCGCCTACTACCTGAGCGACGGCGACGTGACCGGCGACTACGAACTCAAGGCCTGGGCCACCGAGCTCGCGACCAGCGGCAAGGTGCACGGCTTTCGCCCCATCACCACGCGCGCGCAGCTGGTCGACGTGCTCACCGCGATCATCTTCAACACCAGCGCGCAGCATGCGGCGGTGAACTTCCCGCAGTACTCGGTGATGACGTATGCGCCCTTCAGCGCAGGCGCGGGCGGCGTTCCGGCTCCCTTGACGAGCGCGGGGCAGAGCGAGGCGAGCTGGTCGCAGATGCTGCCTTCACGGCTCGGCGCGCAGGAGCAGATCCTGCTCTTCCACATTCTCGGCGGCGTGTATTACCGGCCGCTCGGCGAATACAAGGACAACACGTTCCCGCACTTGCCGGTGCTGCTCGACCCCGCCATCTCGGGGCAAGGCGGGCCGCTGGAGCGCTTTCGCAATGCGCTCGCGGGCATCGAGAGCACCATCCGCCAGCGCAACACCACGCGCTCCCGGCCCTACGAGCACCTGCTGCCCAGCCGCATTCCTTCGAGCACGAACATCTGAGGGACGCGCTCAGCGGCGCATCGTGTCGAGCTGCGTGACGGGCGCGCTGTCGTTGCCCCACGAACCTCGGATGTAGGTCAGCACTGCAGCGACTTCCGAAGCATCGAGCGTCTGCCCGAAAGGCGGCATGCCGTAGGGACGCGGGTTGCCCGCTGTCGTGGGCAGGAAGCCGCCATGCGCGATCACCTGGATCAGGTTGGTGGGCTGCGCCATGTTCACGGCGCGATTGCCCGCCAGCGGCGGATAGGCGCCGCTCGCACCCTGGCCCTGGTCGCCATGGCAGTAGGCGCAGCGCTGGTCGTAGATCTTCGCGCCGCGTGCCATGGTGCCGGCATCGCGGCGGATGGGGGCCTTGGTGGTGACTTGTTCTTCCTGCTTCGGCATGTCGGGCAGGTCTTTGAGGTAGCTGGCCATCGCGGTCAAGTCCGCATCACCCAGGTACTGCGTGCTGCGGAACACCACGTCGGCCATCGGGCCCATGACGGAGCCGCGCGGCGCCACGCCGGTCTGAAGGAGGGCGACGACATCGGCGGTCGGCCAATCGGCCACGCCGGCTTCGTGCGGATCGTTGAGCGACGGCGCGTACCAGTTCTCGATGGCGATCAGGCCGCCCGACAGGCCGCGCTTCGTTTCCGTCGCGCCCAGCGAATTGCGGCTGCCATGGCAGGCGATGCAGTGGCCGAGGCCATCGACCAGGTACGCGCCCCGGTTCCACTCGGCGGGCTTGCCTGCATTCGCGACGAAAGTCTCGGGCTTGAACGAGAGCGCGCGCCATACGGCCAGTGCGGCCTGCGTGTCGTACGGAAAGCGCAACCGGTGCGCAAGGTTCGGCGCGGGCGCCGGTGCCACGCTGCGCAGGAACGCATAGATCGCATCCGAGTCCTCACGCGTCACCTTGGTGAAGTTCGGGTACGGAAACGCCGGGTACAGCAGCCGTCCGTCCTTGCTCCGCCCGTTGTGCATCGCGCGCCAGAAATGCGCGCTGCTCCAGCTGCCGATGCCGGTTCTGTCGTCGGGCGTCAGGTTGCTTGAATAGACCGTGCCGAAGGGCGTCTCGATCGGCAGGCCGCCCTCGTAGGGCCGGCCGCCGCGCGTCGTATGGCAACCCGCGCAGTTGCCGGCCAGCGCGAGGTAACGCCCGCGCTCGACCATCTGCGGCGTCGCGTTGAAGGCCTCGGCCCGCTCGGGCAGCGGGTCTTCCCCGCGCAGGTTCATGGCCAGCACGACACCGCCGGCCACGGCCAGCAGCACGATCAGGGTCAGCAGGGTCCAGCCGATGTGTCGCAGCTTCATGCGGCGGCCCTCACTTCGGCATGCCGCCGCATGCCACCGGCAGCGGCGCGGGCAACGAGGCCGCGGGCTTCGTGTCGGCAGGCATCGGCTGCACGGCCAGCCAGCTCGCCACGGCGTTGATGTCGGCGGTGGTCATGCGCCGGCCGATGTCGGCCATGCAGTCGGGCGCCAGCGCATGCCGCTCGTTCGTGAGCCACGCGCCGAGCTGCGACGACACGTACAGGCGCGGCAGCCCCAGCAGCCCCGGAATCGCCGGCTGCACGCCCGTGAGCGCCGCGCCGTGGCATTGCACGCAGGCGGGCACGCCGCGCGCCGCATCGCCTTCGAGCGCGAGCTTGCGGCCGCGCCGCAGCTGCTCGGGCGACGCGTCGCTGGTACCGGCGATGGGCGGGTACGGCAACTGCAGCCCCGCGAAGTACTCGGCGATCTCGCGCAGGTACGCGTCGGACATGTGCTGCACCATGTACGCCATGTCGCTGTTCGAGCGGCGCCCGTCGCGAAAACTCACGAGCTGGTTGAACAGGTAGCCCGCCGGCTTGCCCGCCAGGCGCGGAAAGAAGCCGGCATTGGTGGTCGCGCCTTCGCGCCCGTGGCAGGCGATGCAGGCGGCCACGCGCTGCGCGATGGTGTCGGGCACGGCAGCGGGCGACGCGGCGCCCGCCATGCCCTGCACGCCAAGCAGCAGCGCCACGGCGGCCAGTCGGAGCCCGGCCTTCATGCGCCGGCGGCGTAATGCGCAAGGGCCAGCAGGCCGGCGATCAGCAGCAGCACCATGACGAGCGCCACGCCGATCAGCGGCAGGATGCCGACCTGCGCGGTCCGCTTGTCGGCGTCGGCGCGACGGCCGCCCAGCCCGATGAAGCTCCAGAGAACGGCGCGCACCGCGCGCATGAGATTGGACATGGGCCCACTGTGCCCCATCGCCTCCGAAAAAAACAGATGCAGATCCGCCTCAATTGACCGGTGCAGATAAAGTGCTGCCGAATGAAGCGCTACGAAGCCCTGGCCGCCGACATCGAGGCCTCGATCCGCAACGGCACCCTGAAGACCGGCGACCGCCTGCCCTCGGTGCGCCACACCGGCCAGAGCCGGGGCGTGAGCGCGTCCACGGTGTTCCAGGCGTACTACCTGCTGGAAGCGCGCGGGCTGGTGCGCGCGCGCGACCGCTCGGGCTACTACGTGACGGGCGGCGGCCTGCGCGACGCGCCGCCCGAGTCCACCCTCACCTCGCGCCCGGCCGACGGCCCGCTGTCGCTCGACGTGAGCGACCAGGTGTTCGACATCCTCGAAGCCAGCATGTCGCGCAAGGTCGTGCCCTTCGGCTCGGCCTTTCCGAGCCCGTTGCTGTTTCCGCTGGCGCGGCTCGGTCAGTTCATGGCGGCCAGCGCCAAGTCGCTGGACCCATGGAGCACGGTGGACGACCTCACGCCCGGCAGCGCGGCGCTGCGCCGGCAGATCGCGCTGCGCTACCTGGCCGAGGGCATGCCGGTGCCGGCCGACGAGCTGGTCGTGACCAACGGCGCACTGGAGGCGCTCAACCTGTGCCTGGCGGCGGTGACGCGGCCCGGCGATGCGGTGATCGTCGAGTCGCCCACCTTCTACGCCGCCTTGCAGGCGCTGCAGCGCATGGGCCTGCGCGCCATCGAGGTGCCGACGCACCCGGGCGAAGGCATCGACCTCGGCGCGCTGGAGCTGGCCATCGCCGCGCACAAGCCCAGCGCCTGCTGGCTCATGACGACCTTCCAGAACCCGCTCGGCAGCCTGATGCCCGACGCCAAGAAGAAGGCGCTGGTGGCGCTGCTCGCGCGGCATGCGCTGCCGCTGATCGAGGACGACGTGTACGCCGAGCTCTACTTCGGCGAGCGCCGGCCCGCGCCGGCCAAGGCCTTCGACACGCAGGGCTGGTGCTGCACTGCTCGTCGTTCTCCAAGTGCCTGGCGCCGGGCTACCGCATCGGCTGGGCCTCGGCCGGGCGCTTTGCACGGCAGGTCGCGCGGCAGAAGCTCACGACCACGCTCAGCACTTCGGCGCCCGCGCAGCTCGCGCTCGCGGGCTATCTCGAGAAAGGCGGGCTCGACAAGCACCTGCGCAAGCTGCGCCAGACGCTGGCGATGCAGCAGGCCACCTTCGCGCAGGCCGTGGGCCACTACTTTCCGGCGGGCACGCGCGCGACGCGGCCGCTGGGCGGCTACTTCCTGTGGGTCGAGCTGCCGGCACGGGTGAATGCGCTGGAGATCCATCGCAAGGCGCTGGAGCTGGGCATCAGCGTCGCGCCCGGCCCGATCTTCTCGGCGACGCGCGCCTTCGCCAACTGCCTGCGGCTGAACTACGGCCACGCGTGGGACGCACACAGCGAGCAGGCCATGCAGACGCTGGGCCGCCTCGTTTCCGAAGCGACCTGAGCCGCGTCAGGCCATCGCGAACGCGCGCGTGCGCCGCGTGCGGAACAGCAGGAACGCCGCGATGCTCACGTTGACCAGGTTCCAGCCGATGCCGTTCAGGAAGGCCGCGTGGTAGCTGCCCGTGAGGTCGAACACCTTGCCCGACATCCAGCCGCCCAGCGCCATGCCGAACAGCGTGAACATCAGCACCGTGCCCACGCGCGCACCGGCCTCCTTGGGCGGGAAGTGCTCGCGCACGATGATCGCGTAGGACGGCACGATGCCGCCCTGGAACAGCCCGAACAGCGCCGAGATCACATACAGCGGCACCAGCCCGTCGAAGGGCAGGAACAGCAGCAGCGCCACGCATTGCAGCAGGCCGCCCAGCAGCAGCGTGCGCAGCCCGCCGATGCGGTCGCAGATGGCGCCCGACACCAGCCGGCTCACGATGCCGAAGCCCAGCATCAGCGACAGCATCATCGCGCCCTGCGCCGGCCCGTAGCCCAGGTCGCCGCAGTAGGCCACGATGTGCACCTGCGGCATCGCCATGGCCACGCAGCAGGCCACGCCGGCCACGCACAAGAGGCTTTGCGCCGCGCCCATGCTCAGGCCGAAGGGCCGCGTCATGTCGCGCACGGCGGCGTTGCCCTGGGCGCGCACGGGGGTCGCTTCGGCCAGCGCGGGCGGCCGCGCGCGGAAGAACAGCGCGAGCAGCGCCATCGCCACGCCGCAGAAGATGCCCATGCCGATGTAGGTCTGGCGCCAGCCCACGGTCTCGACGAAATGCTGCGCGATGGGCGGCCACACCGCGCCCGCCAGGTAGTTGCCGCTGGCGCACACCGCCACCGCGATGCCGCGCCGCTTGACGAACCACAGCGAGGTGTCGGCCACCAGCGGCGCGAAGGCCACCGAACTGCCGAGCAGGCCCACGAGCAGCGCCTGCGCGATGGTGAAAGAGACGATGCCGCCCGACAGCCCCGTGACGACGTAGCCGACGCCCAGGAACACCGAGCCCATGAGCAGCGGCCACATCACGCCGACGCGGTCGGCCAGCTTGCCCATGAGCACGCCGCCGAAGCCGAAGCCCAGCATCAGCAGCGTGTAGGGCAGCGAGGCGTCGGCGCGCGCGATGCCGAACTCGGTCTGCACTGCCGGCAGCATGACCGACACCACGTACATGCCGCTGCTGCCGACCGTCATGATCAGCAGCGTGAGCGCCAGGCGCACCATGGCGTAGCGCGAATCCGCCTGGTGGGCGGTTGTCTCTTGTGTGGTCATTTTTTAGCTCCCCGGCGAGGATACCCGGGAGCCGTGCCGCGTGCGCGAACAGGCGCCACGTCGCGCATGACGCGCATGACGCGCATGACGCGCATGACGCGCATGACGCGCATGACGCGGCAATCGCCCGGGTCGCCAGCCGAAGAAACTCGGCTCAGTGCTGCGGCGCGACCGTGCTGCCGGTCGCCGTGGCCTTGGGCACCGGCACGCCGGGCCTGGGCTTGTCGTCGCAGCCCGCCGTCAGCAGGCCCAGACAGAACAGAAGGACAAAGGCTGTGCTTCGCATGCGGGCCATGCTAGGCCGATGAAGGCACGCGTCAAGTCGGACGCCGCCGCTTCTCAGGCGGCGGCCGCAGGCCGTTCGCCGCGCTGCAGCCGGCGCTCGATGTCTTCCAGCACCTGCGGCAGATCGGCCACGCTGTCGATCACGTAGTGCGCGCCGGCCGCCTCGAGTTCGGCGGTGGCGCGTGCGCGGCGCGCCTGCTGCGCGTCTTCGTCGAGCGCCCGCCATTCGGCCAGCGTGAGCCCGTTGACGTTGCCGCTGACGGCCAGGCCCACGGCCCAGGTGCCCGCGTTGAGGCCCTCCTGCAGCCCCACGCCGGTGTCATCGACCTTGACCACCGTGTACGGCGGCCACACGCCCAGGTCGGCGAAGCAGCGGTACATCATGAGCGGCGACGGGCGGCCTTCGGCGAGGTCGCCGCCGCACACGAGGTTGTCGGGCGCATAGCCGCCGGCCGCCGCGATGGGCGCGACCACTTCCATGATCGGGCGGTTGTAGCCGGTGGTGGAGCCGATCTTCAGGCCACGCTCGCGCGCCACGTTCACGGCCTCGACCGCGCCGGGAATGAAGTCGGCATGGTCGCGCGCGCTGGCCGCGTTCATGGGCGTGAAGATCTCGTAGAGCTTGTCAACGTCGGCGTCGCCGAAGGCATGGCCCTGCTTTGCTTCCCACTGCGCGGCGATGCGCGGCAGCGTGCCCAGCGCCTTGATGTGGTCCCACTTGGCCACGCCCATCGGGCCGCGCGCCTCGGCGATGGTGACGTCCACGCCGAACTGTTCGAACAGTTTCACGAAGGCGCCCATCGGCGCGCAGGAACCGAAGTCGAGGATGGTGCCGGCCCAGTCGAAGACGACGGCCTGGAGCTGCGAGTGGTTGTGGGCGTTCATGGCTGCAGGAATGAAAGGAATCGGGGTGGAGGCCAACGCGGCGGTGTACGCGTCACCATGTCTCGAACACGTCGTGCGCAATGCCGAAGCCGGTGCTCGCGCCGCTGCCGCTGGTGACGATCACCACGCGGGTGGCGTCGTCGGGCGCGTCGATCACGCAGGGCGTGGTCTTGGACGACGGGTACACGCCGGTCCAGCGTTCGGTGACCTGGGCGCTCTCCAGGTTGAGCGTGCCGCGCAGGTGCCGCAGGATGAGCTGGTCGACCTCTTCCATGGCAAAGGGCTCGGGTGCGTCGCCGTAGTGGTGCGAGTCGCCGACCACCAGCGAGCCGTCGGCGCTCTGCACCACGATCAGGTGGATGCCGTGTTCGAGCGAGGCCGCTTCTTCCTGCTGCAGGCGCGCGCGCAGCGCGGCGGCTTCGGGCAGCGTGCTGTAGCCCTCGTAGCGCACCAGGCTCAGGTCCATCATCACCGAGCCCGGCAAGCGAAAGCCGGCCTCGGGTTTCACGCGCAGCATCTGCAGGCGGCACAGCGTGAGGTCGTGCGCGGCAATGCGGTCTGCGAACAGGCCGTGCAGGTCGGTGTTGGTGCAGACTGCCACCCGCTCGGCATGCAGCGTGCCGCGCGAGGTGCGCACGCGCGGCGTGGCCACTTCGAGCACGGCCTCGCCGAAGCGGAAGACAACGCCGTGCACTTCGGCCAGCCATTGGGCGAGCAGGCCGATGGCGGTGCGCGACTCCACGCGCAGCTCGTGCGGGCTGAACAGCACCGAGCAGGCGTCGGACAGGTTCAGCGCCGGCGCCTTGGCCTGTGCGTAGGCCGCGTCGAGCAGCTCGCAGCTCTCGCCCATCGGCGTGTGCATGAAGGCCTCGAGCACGTCGTGCGCCTCGGGGCGATGGGCCGCGAGCCAGAGGTTGCGGTGCACGATGTCGATGCCCGCATAGGGCGCGATGCGCTGCCACACCTCGCGCGCATGCATCGCACGGCGCCAGGTGTCGCCGGGCGCCTGGCCGGTGATGGTGATGAAGCCGAAGTTCCGGATCGACGCGCCGATGCAGGCCGTGTCGCGCTCGACCACGCAGACCTTGAGGCCGCGCAGCGCCGCGGTGTAGGCATGCGCCAGGCCGACGATGCCGGCGCCGACCACGACGAGATCGAAATGGTCGGGGTGGCGCGCTTGTGGGGTGCCGGGCATCTACCGCTGCCTCCAGGTCTGGGTGCGCTTGAGCGCCCAGTGCCCCGCCAGTGCGAACACCCCGCGGCCGATGGCGGCCGTGAGCATGATCAGCGAGGCCATGGCGGCGGCGGGCGCGACGTCGCCCGCGTCGTCCATGTTGAGCACGGCGATGGCCGCGAGCGAGGTCTGCGGCGAATAAAGGAACACGACAGCCGACACGGTCGTCATCGCGTTGACGAAGAAATAGCCGCCCACGTTGAGCACCGTGGGCAGCGCCACCGGCAGGTGCACGCGCCACAGGGTGCGCCAGAACGGCACGCCCATCGATTCCGACACCAGCTCGTACTCGCGGTCGAGCTGGCGCAGCGCGGTGAGCGAGGTCAGGTGCGCCACCGAGAAGAAGTGCGCCACCGTGCACACCACCAGGATGGTCATGCTGCCGTAGATGGCGCGCAGCGGGTTGGCCGGCGAGATGAAGAAGAAGATGTAGCCCACGCCCAGCACCAGTCCCGGCACCGCCAGCGGCAGGTTCGCGAGCAGGTTGAGCAGTTCGCGCAGCAGGCCGAAGTGGCGCGGCTTCTCCACGAGGTAGGCCGAGATGAAGGTGATGAACGCGCCGGCAACGGCCGCGCACACGGCCAGCCGCAGCGAGTTGAAGTAGCTGCCCCAGCCGCCGCCGTCCATGTTGCTGAAGTCGTAGTTCTTGAACGACGGCGTGAGCTTGTAGGGCCAGTAGGTGGCCAGCGACGCGAACACGGCCATGCCGATCATCACGAGAATGGCGAGCGCCGTGAGCGTGCAGAACGCGAGCAGCGCGCGGTCACGCGACTTCACCGGCTCGGGCTGATAAGGCGTGGCGCGCGCCGACAGCGCGGCCGCCTGCTTGCCGCGCACGCGCCGCTCGACCAGGAACGACAGCACCGCCGGAATCAGCAGCACGAGGCCGACCACCGCGCCCATCTGGAAGTTCTGCTGCCCGACCACCTGCTTGTAGATGTCGGTGGCCAGCACGCCGGTCTGGCCGCCCACCACCTTGGGCACGCCGAAGTCGGTGATGACCAGCACGAACACCACCATCGCGGCCACGATGAGCCCGTAGCGCGACGACGGCAGCGTGACCGTGCGGAAGATGCGCCAGCGCGAGGCGCCCAACGTCTGCGCGGCCTCGTAGAGCCGGCCGTCGGACGTGGCCATGGCGGTGGTGAGGATCAGCAGCGCATGCGGCAGCGTCCAGAACACCGAGCCCAGCACGATGCCCAGCGGCCCGTAGATCGACACGTCGCCCAGCAGCCCCTTGAACAGGCCCTGGTTGCCGAAGAGATAGACAAGGCTGATGGCCGGCAGCAGCGAGGGCGCGAGCAAAGGCACCAGCGCCACGGCACGCAGCACGCCCTTGGCCGGCATGCACGACAGCGTGAGGCCGTAGGCGTACACGTAGGCGATGGCCGTGCAGATGACGGCGCTGATCGCCGCGAGCCCCAGGCTGTTGAAGGCGGACTGCACGAGCGCGGGGTTGTCGAGGTAGCGCGCGAAGTTGGCAAGGCCGACAAAGGCGCCGGCGCGGTCGAAGAAGCTCTGTCCGACGAGCGCGCGACGGGGAGCGCGACGATGACGACCAGCAGCAGCACCATCAGCGCGACGGCGGCGCTGTGAGCCAACGCTCGCGGTCGAAGGTACTGCCGCGCGCCGTCACCACTTGCGGGACGGCGATGGCATCTGGAGAGTTGCTCATGTCGACTCTCTGTGTTGCGCGGGAATTTGGCGCTGTTGTTCTTGGTGTGTGCACAGGACACCGGGTACTCCCCTCCGCGAATGTCCCCCGGGGCTGCGCCCCTCCTCCTTTATTTCGCTGCGGGGAGTACCCGATGCCCTATGCACCTGGGCACGCTGTCGGTTTGCGGCCGATGAACCAGTGCTCTGATAACGCTCACGCTGGCGGTGTGCTCTGCGCAGCGAAATAAAGGAGGAGGCCGCAGGCCGGGGGACATTCGCGGAGCAGAGCACGCCGTCGGCGTGAGCGCGCCCTGAACAGCAGCGCACCTCGCCCACAACGCGAAGAACCAAAGAGCAAAACTCCATCTCAGTGCGCCAAAACCGAAAGCGCATTCAACGGCAACTGGATATGCACCATGCTGCTGGGCACCAGCGGCTCGCCGCCGCCGCCGCGCGCGTCGGCGGGGAGTTCGGCCTCGATCTCGATGCCCAGCGGCTCGCAGGCCAGGCGGGCCGAGGTGCGGTTGCCGAAGAACTCGGTGTCGAGCAGGCGGGCCGCGAAGCTGTTGGCGCCGAGTTCGGTGCCGTAGCGCTTCACGACCACGTGTTCGGGGCGGATGCCCACGGTGGCCTGCGAACCCACGCTGAGGTTGCCGGGCGCGCAGAACAGCTCGCTGTCGCGCACGCGCACCTTGCCGTCGGCCAGCACCGTGGCGGGCAGCATGTTCATGCGGCCGACGAAGCCGGCCACGAAGCGCGTGCGCGGCTGGCGGTACAGCTCGTCGGGCGTGCCGGCCTGCTCGATGCGGCCGTTGTGCATCAGCACCACGCGGTCGGCCATCGAGAGGGCTTCTTCCTGGTCGTGCGTGACCATGATGGTGACGATGCCCAGGCGCTTTTGCAGCGCGCGGATTTCGCTGCGCAGGCTGGCGCGCACCTGCGCGTCGAGCGCGGAGAGCGGCTCGTCCAGCAGCAGCAGGCGCGGGTTGGGCGCCAATGCGCGCGCCAGGGCAACGCGCTGCTGCTGGCCGCCCGAGAGCTGCACCGGGTATTTGTCGGCGTGCGCGGCCAGCCCGACGAGGTCGAGCATTTCGCGCGAGCGCTTGGCCATCTCGCGGGCCAGCGCCCCGGTGGGGTGCAGGCCGTAGGCGATGTTCTGCGCCGCCGTGAGGTTGGGAAACAGCGCATACGACTGGAACACCACGCCGAAGCCGCGCGCCGCGGGCGGCAGGCCCGCGATGTCCTGGCCGCCGAGCAGGATCTGGCCGCTGTCGGCACGCTCGATGCCGCACACGATGCGCAGCAGCGTGGTCTTGCCGCAGCCCGAAGGACCGAGCAGGCACACGAACTCACCGGGCTCGATGTCCAGATCGATGCCGTCGAGCACGCGTGTGGCGCCAAAGGACTTGCCGATGCCGCGAAGGGAGAGAAAGCTGCTGCTGCTCGTCATGGCCGGATACCGCTTTGCGTCAGGCCGCTCAGAGCGGCTTCTTCTCGGACTTGGACTCGTAGCGCTTGGACCACTCCGTCAGGATGCGGTCGCGGTTGGCGGCGGCCCAGTTGAAGTCGTTCTTGGCCAGCAGCTTCTCGACGTCGCCCGGCACGAACTCCAGCTTTTCCTGGATGCCCGGCAGCGCCAGCACGGCGAAGTTCTTGGCGTACAGCTCGTTGGCCTGCTTGGTCACGGCCCAGTCGGCCAGGGCCTTGGCGGCTTCCTGCTTCTTGCTGGTCTTGATGATGCCGGTGGCTTCCATGTCCCAGCCCAGGCCTTCCTTGGGCAGCACGATGTCGATGGGGGCGCCGTCGCGCTTGGTCTTGTTGGCGCGGTATTCGAAGGACATGCCCAGCGCGAATTCGCCGGCGCGGCCTGGCGGCAGGGCTTGCTGCCCGACTGGCTGTAGATGCCGATGTTCTGGTGCAGCGCGTCCATGTACTTCCACGCCTTTTCTTCACCCATCATCTGGATCCAGCCCGAGACCATCAGGTAGCCGGTGCCCGACGCGGCGGGGTTGGGCATGGTGACCTGGCCCTTGTAGACCGGGTTGGTCAGGTCGGCCCAGCTGGTGGGCTTGGGCAGGTTCTTCTTGGTGGCTTCGGCGGTGTTGAAGCAGATGGCCGACGACCACACGTCCATGCCGACCCACTTGGGCGGGTTGGCCGCATCGCGCATGGTGGGCTTGATGGCGTCCAGGCCCTTGGGCGCGTAGGGCTGGAGCATGCCTTCCTTGTCCAGCAGCATCAGCGAGGTGGCGGCCAGGCCCCACACCACGTCGGCCTGCGGGTTGGCCTTTTCGGCCAGCAGCTTGGCGGTGACGATGCCCGTGGAGTCGCGCACGAACTTCAGCTCGATGCTGGGGTTTTCCTTCTCGAACGCGGCCTTGTAGGCCTGCACCTGGTCGGCTTCGAGCGCGGTGTAGACCAGCAGCTCGGTGCGGCCCTGGGCCGATGCGGCGAAAGCCAGCGAGAACAGGGCGGCGGGCACGAAGGCCCAGCGGAGTTGACGGTGCAGCATGGTGGAGGTTCCCCTTGGGAAAGTAGAAAGAGAAAGAGAGAAAAAGGGACGCGGTGCGGTGCACACGGGCAGGCAAGCAAAAGTACGCAAACCGTCCGGTGCGGCGAATGGGGGCGATGCTGGCAGCGGCATGTGACAGGGATTTGTCAGATGCCTCAAAAAACCCCAAATACCCAAAACAGCGGCTGCGGCCCACGGTTTCCCGTGGCTTCGTCATCCGCGTGTCACTGCTTCGCAGCACACTCCGGGCGCTGTTCCCCTTGTGTTTTCGCTGCGTTTCACTTTCATGACACTCGACCTCGCCGAGATCGCCCGCCTGTTCGCCGAACGGGGCGGGGTTGCCTACGCGGGAGAGCCGGTGTCGCAGACCGAGCACGCGCTGCAATGCGCCTGGCTGGCTGAGCAGGCCGGCGCGAGCGACGCGCTGGTCACGGCGGCGCTGCTGCACGACCTGGGCCACCTGCTGATCGCCGAGCACCGGACGCTGCCGCGCTCGCCCACCGAGCTGGGCATCGACGACCGGCACCAGTTCATCGCGTTGCCGCTGCTGCGCGGCGCGTTCGACGTCGAGGTGCGCGAGCCGATCCGCCTGCACGTGGACGCCAAGCGCTACCTGTGCGCCACGCAGCCCGGCTACTTCTCCAAGCTCTCGCCCGACTCGGTGCGCAGCCTGGCGCTGCAGGGCGGCCCGATGGACGACGTGGCGGCGCAGCGCTTTGCCGCGCACCCGTGGTCGGGCGACGCGGTGCGGCTGCGGCTGTGGGACGAAGAGGCCAAGGTCCAGGGGCTGAAGACGCCGCCGATGGCGCACTTTCTCGAGACGGCGGCGCGCGTCATGCTGCGCTGAGTACTTTCCCGGGCCGTTTCGGCGCGGTTCAGGCCCGTTTAAGAAACCATTGTTTACGATGGTTTCCTCACGATGAACGGCGCGCGAGCGCCTGCGAGGAAACCGAATGTCTTCATCCGTCCCCCTTACGGCACGCGCGGGCTCGTTCGCCCAGGTCCTGCGCCGCGTCTTCAAGCTCGCGGCGCCCTACTTCCAGTCCGAGGAGAAATGGCGGGCACGCGCGATGCTGGCGGGCATCGTCGCGCTCAACCTCTTCTACGTGTACGTGGCGGTGCTGGGCAACGAGTGGTACGGGCGCTTCTACGACGCGCTGCAGAACAAGAATTCGGTCGTCTTCTGGCACGAGGTCGGCGTGTTCTGCTGGATCGCCTTCTTCAACATCGCGGTGCAGGTGCTCAAGTTCTATGTGACGCAACTGCTGCAACTGCGCTGGCGCACCTGGATGACGCGCAGCTACATGTCGCGCTGGATGGCCGACCGCACCTTCTATCACCTGGAGCTGGCGCGCTACGCCAACAAGGACGGCCAGACGCCGGACAACCCCGACCAGCGGATCCAGGAGGACATGCAGATCTTCACCAGCGCCACCATGACGCTGTCGATGGGCCTGCTGAACGCGGTCGTCACGCTGCTGAGCTTCATCGGCCTGCTGTGGGGGCTGTCGGGCAACTTCTCGTTCACCTTCAACGGCACCACGCACCAGATCGTCGGCGCGATGGTCTGGGTGGCGCTGGGCTACTCGATCGTCGGCACGCTCGTCACGCACTTCATCGGCCGTCCGCTGATCGGGCTGAACTTCAGGCAGCAGCGCTTCGAGGCCGACTTCCGCCACCACCTGGTGCGCGTGCGCGAGTACAGCGAGGCCATTGCGCTGGACCACGGCGAGAAGGTCGAGCGCGGCCAGCTCGACCTGCGCTTCAGCGACGTGCTGCGCAACTACCTGCTGCTGATCAAGCAGCAGAAGAACCTGATCACCTTCACCTCGTTCTTCGGCCAGGCGGCGGTGATCTTTCCGTTCATCGTGGCGGGGCAGCAGTACTTCGGCGGCGCCTTCCAGCTGGGCCACCTGATGCAGATCGGCTCGGCCTTCGGCAAGGTGCAGGAGTCGCTGAGCTGGTTCGTCGACAACTACAGCGACGTGGCCGTGTGGCGCGCCACCACCGACCGCCTGACCAGCTTCGACGACGGCATGCGGGCGCACGCCACGCGTGACGACGCCCTGCAGCGCGCGCCCGCCGCCGTGCTGCACAGCGACGACCTCGGCGTGGCGTTGCCCGACGGCACGCCGCTGCTGGCCGGCGCCGCGCTGGCGGTGAAGCCCGGCGACAGCGTGCTGCTGCAGGGCCCGTCGGGCAGCGGCAAGTCGACGCTGTTCCGCTCGTTCGCGGGCATCTGGCCGTTCTCCAAGGGACGCTTGCAGGTGCCCGACAACGTGGCCTTCATGCCGCAGCGACCCTATGTGCCCGACGGCAAGCTGCGCGACGCGCTGACTTATCCCAACCCGGCCGCGAACTTCAACGACGACCAGTTGCGCCAGGCATTGAACGACGCCCTGCTGCCCGACCTGGTCAACCGCCTGGACGACAGCGACGCGTGGAGCCAGAAGCTTTCGGGCGGCGAGCAGCAGCGGCTGGCCATTGCGCGCGTGCTGCTGAAGAAGCCGGCGTGGCTGTTCGCCGACGAGATCACCAGCGCGCTGGACTCGCAGGCCGAGAGCGTGCTCTACAAGCGCCTCGCGGCCACGGTGCAGGCAGCGGGCGGCGCGATGGTGTCGATTGCGCACCGCGCGGCGGTGGGCGACTTCCACAACCAGCGCTGGACGCTGGTGCCCGCGCCGGAGGGCGCGGCCGGCGGCGGCGGTGCGCGCTACCGCCTGAGCACCTCGGCCGTTCAGCCAGCGGCGGCGTAGCGCTCCCAGCCCTTCTTGCGCAGGTCGCAGGCGGGGCATTCGCCGCAGCCGTAGCCCCAGGCCTGGCGGTGCTCGCGGTCGCCGAGGTAGCAGGTGTGGGTTTCTTCCACCACCAGGTCGACCAGCGGCTGGCCGCCCAGGCGGTGCGCCATCTGCCAGGTCTCGGCCTTGTCGATCCACATCAGCGGCGTCTCGATGACCAGGCGGCGCTCCAGCCCGAGCGACAGCGCCAGCTGCATGGCCTTCATGGTGTCGTCGCGGCAGTCGGGGTAGCCCGAGAAGTCGGTCTCGCACACGCCGGTGACGATCACCTGCAGCCCGCGACGGTAGGCCAGCGCGCCGGCCAGCGTGAGAAACAGCAGGTTGCGTCCCGGCACGAAGGTGTTGGGCAGGCCGTCGGCCTGCATGGCGAAGGCGACCTCCTCGGTGAGCGACGAGCCGCCCAGCTGCGCCAGCGCGGCGAGCGTGAGCACGTGGTCTTCGCCCAGGCGGGGCGCCCAGTCGGGGAAGCGCTCGCGCATCTTCGCGAGGATGGTGCCGCGCACGTCGAGCTCGACGCGGTGGCGCTGCCCGTAGTCGAAGCCCAGGGTTTCGACGCGCTGGTACTTCGAGAGCGCGTCGGCCAGGCAGGTGGTCGAGTCCTGGCCGCCGGAGAACAGAACGAGGGCGGTGGTGTGCAGGGGCATGGCAATCCGTCAACGGCCGGGCCGTTGTAGTCCAAAAGCGCAATTTTCGCAGGCCGCGCCGGGCGCGCGGATACGATGCCGCGAATGAGCACTAAACACCTGGTTGCATGGGCCGTCACCTTCGTGGTGCTGCTGGTGATCGACATGATCTGGCTCGGCCTCGTCGCCAAGGGCATGTACCAGGAGGGCATGGGCGAGCTGATGTCGCCGAACCCCCGGCTGGCTTTCGCGGGCGTGTTCTACCTGCTCTACCCGGTGGGCCTGCTGGTCTTTGCCATCGCGCCCGGCGTGGAGGCGCAGAGCGTGGTGCGCGCGGCGCTGCTGGGCGGGCTGTTCGGCATGTTCTGCTACGGCACCTACGACCTGACCAACCTGGCCGTGATCCGCAACTGGCCGCTCGCGCTGTCGTTCATCGACATCGCGTGGGGCACGCTGGTGAGCGGCGTGGCGGCGGCCGCCGGGGCGCTGGCCTGGCGCTGGATGGCGGCGCGCTGAACTGAGCTGATCGAGCCCCGGCCCCCTGCCCGCTGGCAAGCAGGCGGGCATGACACGCCGAAGTCTTCCGGCGTGTTTCTTTCTTCGAATGCGCTGAACTTTTTCAGCGGATGCGCATCGTCACGTCCGAGTCATTTGACGTCTTTAGATTTCACCTCCGGAACATTTGCGCACCAGGCGCACTACTCAAACAAAACCCTCCGGAGGGAGTCGAATGACCCAACGCTTCATTGCCCCAGCGCTGCTGGGCGCTTCGCTATTGCTGTCCGCTTGCGGCGGCAGCAACCACGGCCCCCAACTGCTGCCGATTCTTCCGCAGCAACCCGCCGCGCAACCGCAGAAGAACGTGCTGTTCTTCCTGGGCGACGGTATGGGCATCACCACCATGACCGCCGCGCGCATCTACAAGGTCGGCGAAGACGGCGACCTGACGATGGACACGCTGCCCGAGACGGCCTTCGTCCACACCTATTCGAACGACGCCCAGGTGACCGACAGCGCGCCCTCGATGTCGGCCTACATGACCGGCGTCAAGATGAACAACGAAGTCATCTCGATGAGCCCCGAGACCAAGGCCACCGACGCTTCGGGCAAGGCCTACCACGTCAACTTCGACAGCACCTGCCCGCCGACCAACGGCCAGGCGGTCGAGACGCTGCTGGAGCAGAGCAAGGCCAAGGGCTACGCGACCGGCGTGGTGACCACCACGCGCATCACGCACGCCACGCCCGCCGCCACGTACTCGCACGTGTGCCACCGCGACGCCGAGAACACCATCGCCGCGGCGCTGGTGCCGGGCGGCGCGGGATACAACGCGAAGCTGGGTGACGGCATCGACGTGTTCTTCGGCGGCGGTACGGACTACTTCCTGCCCAAGGACAAGAGCGGCAAGCGCAACGACGGCCGCGACCTGACCGCCGAACTGAAGACGGCCAAGTACGGCTACGCCACCAGCAAGAGCGAGTTCGACAAGCTGCCCGTCGACGGCTCCACCAAGATCGCCGGCCTCTTCACCAAGAGCCACATGGCCTACGACCTGGACCGCGACGCCACCAAGGAACCGAGCCTGGCCGAGATGACCGGCAAGGCCATCGACGCGCTGGCCGCGCGCAAGAAGGGCTTCTTCCTGATGGTCGAGGGCGGGCGCATCGACCACGCGCTGCACGCCACCAACGCGCGCCGCGCGCTGCAGGACACCGGCGCCTTCGACGACGCCATCAAGCTGGCGCTCGACAAGATGCAGGCCATCGACCCCGGCCTGAAGAACACGCTGGTGGTCGTCACGGCCGACCATGACCACACGCTGCAGCTCAACGGCTACGCCGCGCGCACCGGCAAGACCGAAGCCGGCAAGCCGGGCGTGCTCGGCCTGGTGAAGGACTATGTGGACACCAGCAAGACCACCAAGGACGTCGACGGCAACCCGTACACCATCATCGGTTTCGGCAACGGGCCGGTGCGCCTGGCCACGCGCGGCCCCATCGACAGCACAGCGCTGGAAAGCAAGGACTACCGGCAGGAAGCCGTGGTTCCGACCGATGCCGCGAGCGACTCCGAAACCCACGGCGGCGCGACGTGTTCCTCGGCGCGCAAGGCCTGGGCGCCGACAACTTCTCCGGCGTCATCACCAACACCGACGTGTTCGGCCTGATCAAGAAGGCGGTCGGCCTGTGAGCGGCCACCAGCGCCCAGCGACGAACACACACATGAACACGACCATGAACCGCATCACCCGCATCCACCGCACAACGCGCCTGGCCGCCGCCCTCGTCTGCGCCGCCGCCGGCACCCTGGCCGGCCACGCACACGCCGCCGGCGAAGCCAAGAACGTCATCTTCTTCCTCGGCGACGGCATGGGCCCGGTCACCGTGACCGCCGCGCGCATCTACAAGGGCGAAAAGCAACTGGCCGCCAAGCCCGGCTCGCTGGTGAGCCCCGAGCGCGCGAACCTCGTCATGCAGTCGCTGCCCTATGCGGCGCGCGTGAAGACCTTCTCGCTCGACGGCCAGACCACCGACAGCGCGCCCTCGATGGCCGCCTACATGACCGGCGTGAAGATGCGCAACGAGGTGATCTCGATGTCCAGCGACACCGTCGCCGTCGACAGCACCGGCAAGCAGTACATCAACGGCGAGAACACCACCTGCCCGCCGACCAACGGCAAGGCGGCCGACACGCTGCTGGAGCTCGCCAAGGCCAAGGGCCGCGCCGTGGGCGCGGTGTCGACCACGCGCGTGGGCCATGCCACGCCCGCCACCACCTATGCGCACATCTGCAACCGCAACGGCTACAACACCATTGCCGAGCAGAGCGTGCCGGGCCATGCCAACTACAACCCCAAGCTGCTCGACGGCATCGACGTGCTGATGGGTGGCGGCCAGCGCAACTACCTGACGACGGGCGGCACCAAGCGCACCGACGGCGTCGATCTCGTGGCCGCGATGACGGCCAAGGGCTACAGCTACGTCGACACCGGCACCAAGCTCAAGGCCGTCGACACGGCCGCCACGGGCAAGCTGCTGGGCCTGTTCTCGGCGAGCGAAATGGCGTACGAGCTGGACCGCGTCAAGCAGAGCCTCGACCAACCCAGCCTGTCGGACATGACCGAGAAGGCCCTGGGCGTGTTGAGCAAGAACGACAAGGGCTTCTTCCTGATGGTGGAAGGCGGCCGCATCGACCACGCGCTGCACGGTACCAACGCCAAGCGCGCGCTGGAAGACACGCTGGCCTTCGACGCGGCCATCCAGACCGCGCTGGACTTCATGAACAAGAAGGACCCGGGCCTGAAGAACACGCTGGTGGTGGTCACGGCCGACCATGACCACGCGATCGCCTTCAACGGCTACCCGAAGATCGGCAACCCGATCCTGGGCCTGGTCAACGGCTACGCCGACGGCAAGCCCACGAAGGCCGCCGACGGCAAGCCCTACACCACGCTGGTGTTCGGCAACGGCGGACGCCCCGGTTCGATTTCGTTCTCCGACGCCAATGACCCGGCCGCAACGCCCGCCGACATCACCAAGAAGATTGCCGACAGCAAGGTGAACGCGGAAGACAGCAAGAAGCCGTGGACCGGCCCGCTGCGCGGACCCGTGCGCGACGACCAGACCGCGATGGACACCACCGACGACAACTTCCTGCAGGAAGTCGGCATCAACCTCGGTTCGCCGGGCGCCGAAACCCACGGCGGCGGCGACGTGATGCTGTTCGCCGGCGGCGCGGGCTCGAAGATCTTCAAGGGCACCATGGAGAACATCAAGGTGTTCAACAAGGTCAAGGAAGCGGCCGGCCTGTGACGGTATCCGTGACGTTCAAGACGCTGCTGGCGGCAACGGCCCTCGCGGCCCTGCCGCTGGCGGCCGGCGCCGCCGGCGATGCCGCCGCGCCCGACCAGAACCTGCGCATCCGGCACCACGTGCTGTCGATCGGCAAGGACGGCGTGCAGCGCGAGAGCCGCTACGCCGACCTGATGTACCGCCGTGCCGGCACGGTGTGGGTCGAGCGCGAATTGCCGCCCGCGGTGCGCGAAGACCACGACCACGAGGCCCGCGAAGGCAAGGTCCACATCGGCCATTCGCACGCCGACAACACGGCCGCGCCGCTGTGGCTGCGCCGCGATGCGGCCGGCAAGGTGCAGGTGGGCATGGTGCTGCGCGAGCAGCGCAAGGTGATCGAGGTCGATGCCGCCAACTACGGCAACGTCGGCTACGGCGGCTCGTGGGCCAATGCCTACTGGCTCGTCGATCCGGCCAGCCTGCCGCGCATGAAGCCGCTCGGCGCGGCCGGCCAAGGCGTGCAGCGCTATGAAGTGCGGCAGGGCGAGAGCACGCTGCGCATCGACTGGGACACGGCCGGCCGCTACGCGCGCAAGATCGAGCAGCGCAACGCGCACGGCACGTCGCTCAACGTCATGACCGCCTCGGCCATTGCCGCGCCGAAGACGCTGCCGTGGAAAACCGTCGACGCCTACGAACGCGGCGAGTACTCGGACCTGCTGGACTGATCCTGACCCCCGTGGCGGCGCGCCTGCTCATTCCGGCAGCGCGGCGCCGAACCAGTCCCGCGCAGAGCGCCCCTGGTCCGGCCCCAGCATCGAGAAGCCGCCGTCGACGGGAATGTCGGCGCCCGTGACGAAGCGCGCGGCGTCCGAGCACAGGAACAGCACGACCCGCGCCACGTCGTCGGCGTCGCCGGCCCGACCCAGCGGGTGCATGGGCGCGGCGATGCGGTCCGCGAGCGCGCGGTCGTTGCCCGCCATGCGCGACAGCGCGTCCGACCAGGTCCACCCCGGCGACACCGAGTTCACGCGCACGCCCCGGGGCGCCAGGCTTGCCGCCTGGTTGCGTGTGAGCTGCAGGATCGCGGCCTTGGCCGCGGGATAGAGCGCCCTGCCCGCGGCGCCGAACTTGCCGCCCACGCTGCCCATGTTGACGACCGCGCCGCCGTGTACCGCCAGGGCGTCGGCCGTCTTCTGCACCAGCATCGCGCCGGACACGAGGTTGACGTCCAGCGCGTGCAGCCATTCGCCGCGCGTGGCGCTCATTCCGGCGTCGCCGTAGACCACGGCGTTGTTGACGACGAAGTCGATGCGGCCCGCGTCCTGAAGCGCTTCGGCCACCAGTGCATCGAGCGCCGCATCGCTCGCGATGTCGCAGGCCGCGAAGCGGCAGCGCGGGCCGAGCTCGGCCGCCAGCGCCTCGCCGCGCGCGATGTCGATGTCGACCGCCACCACCTGCATGCCCGCCTGCACGAACGCACGCACGATGGCGCTGCCGAGCACCGCGGCCGCGCCGGTGACGATCGCCACTTTGTCCTGCGTGCTCATCGCGAACCGCCCATCCGCGCGACGGCTTCATCGACGCGGACCACGTCCGCGAGCATGGCCAGCGTTTCGAGGCTGGCCGCATGCAGGTGGGCCTGCGCCGTGCTGCAGGCATCGGCCACCACCGCCACGTCGTAGCCCAGGTCGCTCGCATGGCGCGCGCCGTGTTCGACCACGTGGTTGGTCGCGATGCCGGCCACGTACAGCCGCGTCGCGCCGGTGGCGCGCACGGCCTCCTCGAGCCCGCTGGCCCAGAAGGGGTTGTTGCGCTTGTGGGTGACCACCGCCTCGCCCGCCAGCGGCGCCAGCTCGCGGTAGAACTCGGCGCCCCAGCTTCCTTCCACGACCGCCCCGGTCTCGGCGACGCGGCGGAACAGCAGGCAGTTGCCCAGGCAGTCGGCATGGTCCGGCGCGAAGGCGATGCGCACGAAGATCACCGGCACGCCGTTCGCGCGGGCGCCGGCGATCAGCCGCGCGGCCGAGGCGATCAACCGGGGCCGCGCGGGGTCGTCGGCGGCGACCCCCACGCGCACCTTGCCGTCGACGTGCAGCACGTCGTTCTGGTAGTGCATGGCCAGCAGCGCGGCCTTCACATGAACACCTGCAGGGCTTCGTGCGGCGCGTCGCAGTTGAGAAGGTCGACGCGCTTCATGTGGATGCGCAAGCCGCCGCCTTCGCGCCGCAGCGTGTGCAGCACCGTACCGCCGAAGGCGCGCTGCTCGGTCTTGCGCCACTCCAGCAGCATGAAGTTGGAGCGCACCACGCAACCGGCCTCGTCGCGCGAATCCAGCCCGATGTTGCCCAGCACGTGCACCGTGCGCGTGGCCGGCTGCTGCGAATAGGCGCGGGCCTGGTCGAGCCGCCGCGCGCGCATGGAGCGCAGCAGCGCGTCTTCGCAGAACAGCGAGGCATGGTTGACGTGGTCCGTCTGGCCGTGCACCAGCGGCACCCAGTACAGCCCGTCGGGCGTAAACAGCTTCTGCCATTCGTCCCAGCGGTGCTCGTCGAGCAGGCGCGCCTCGTGGTGCAGGAACTGCGTGATCTCCTGCTGTTCGTTCCAGTCGATGAAGTTCATTCGGCGCTCCCGGCCTGCACGTCCGAGGTCACGCCCGTACCCACGCCCATGTAGCCGGCCCAGGCCGCGAACATGTTGCGCGAGGGCATCTCGCTGTTGCCGTTGGAGGCGCGGCCTCCGGACAGGGGCTGGTCGCGGCCCGCCGCGCGGTGCATGCTGACCCAGTCGCCGCCGTCGGAGCCCAGGCCCTCCTGCACGCGGTTGTAGGCCTCCAGGTCGTCGGGCATCACGTTGGACGACGGCGAATTGACGATGTTGGTGTACTTCAGCGTGCGCTGGAAGGTGGCCTCCGGCGCGCCCTTCAGCCGGAAGCTGAAGATCTCGACCAGCGTGCGGTCCACCGACAGCGGCCGGATCACGCGGATCTGCTGGAACGAGGTGTGCGGCGAACAGCTCGGGTAGACGATGGTGTTGTGGCGGTTCACGCGCAATATCTCGTCGGCGCGCTGCGCCCCCTTGCTGGCCTCGAGCGACGCCACGTAGGCCAGGCTCACCGGGTCGGTCGGCGGCACGAAGATGCCTTCCATGAAGCCGTGGCCGTTGTCGTAGCCCTTGAGTTCGAGCTTTTCCCAGAAGTCCAGCGGCTCGCCGTTGCCGTCGACGATCACCACCTCGAAGGGCTTGGGCGTGCCGGCGGGCATGGCCTCGTATTCTTCCTTGGCCGCGCGCCACGACGACTCGTGCGTGGCCACGGCGTGGATGGTGTCGTGCAGGTTCTCGAAGAAGATCTTCCAGTTGTTGCGCTGGATCACGCGCTGCACGCCGCCCGCCACCTCGACCTCGCCGTCCGGGGCGCGGTCGCAGAAGTTGTCCAGCGAGGTGGCCACGCCGCCGAGGAACTCGGCCAGCCCGGGGCCTTCCTTCGAAAGGCTCGCGAACACGAAGCCGCGGTGCGTGGCCACGCGCGCCACGTTGCGCACGCCGTACTGCGGGTCTTTCAGGTCGAGCGCCGTGTCTTCGTAGCCGCTGCGCAGCGGCACCGACAGCAGCGAGCCGTCGCACTTGAAGGTCCAGCCGTGGTACAGGCAGCGCAGGAACTTGCCCGCGTTGCCGCTGCCGTCGGGCACGATCTTGGCGCCCTTGTGCGGGCAGCGGTTGAACATCACGTGCACCTGGCCGTCGGTGTGCCGCAGCATCACCACGGGCTCGCGGCCCAGGCGGGTGGTGAAGTAGTCGCCGGGCTTGGGCACCTGGCTTTCGTGGCCGACGTAGAGCCAGGCCTGGCCGAAGACGCGGTCCATCTCCAGCTCGAAGATGGCGGGGTCGGTGTAGACGCGCTTGTGCACGCGGTCGGGCTGCACGAGGCCCTTCAGGTCGATGGTCATGGGATGTGTCTCCGGGAATCGTGGGGTCGTCAGATGTCGAGCACCAGTTGCGGCGTCAGCGCGCGCGACACGCAGGTGCAGAGGGTCTTGCCGCCCGCCTTCTCGCGCGGGCTGAGGTTATGGTCGCGGTGGTCGGGCACGCCCTCGACCACGTCGACGGCGCACACGCCGCAGTCGCCCTGGCGGCAGTCGTACAGCGGGTCGAGGCCGGCGGCGATGAGCACGTCGAGCAGGCTCTGCCCCGGCGGCACGGTCAGCGTCTTGCCGGAGCGCAGGGTGCGCACCTCGAAGGCGGTGTCGCCGGCCTGCTCGAGCGCGCCGGCAAAGAGTTCGAAGTGCACGTGCGCATCGGGCCAGCCGAGCGCGCGGGCCGTGTCGACCACGGCCTGCACCATGCCGCGCGGGCCGCAGACGTGCAGGTGCGCCCGGGTGCAGGCGCCGAGAGCAGCGCGCGCAGGTCGAGCCCGCGCGACGGATCGCCGCCGTCGTGCACCAGCGTGCCGCCGAGCGCGCGCACCTCCCGGAGGTAGGCCGTGGCTTGCGCGCTGCGCGTGGCGTAGACGAACTCGAAGGCCCTGCCCTCGGCCGCCAGCGCCCGCGCCATGCACAGCAGCGGCGTGATGCCGATGCCGCCCGCAACCAGCAGCGGCGCGGCCTCGCCCCGGTGCAGCGCGAAGTCGTTGCGCGGCGCGTGCGCGCTCAGCATCGCGCCTTCCTTCAGGCCGTGCATCCACGCGGAGCCGCCGGCGCCTTGCGGCTCGTGCAGCACCGCGATCTCGTAGCTGTCCGCATCGCCGTGCGGCCTGGCCAGCGAATAGGCGCGCTGCCCGGCATGCCCGTTGGGCTGCATCACCTGCACGCCCAGGTGCGCGCCCGGCGTGAACGCCGGCAAGGGCGCGCCGTTCGCGCCGCGCAGCACGAAGGCCTTGATGGCCGGCGTGAGCGGGGTGACCGACGCCACCACCAGCGCCAGCATGTCGCCTGCCTGCGTCATCCGAGCGGCAGCGCCGGGTCGGCGATGGTCAGCGCGGTGGACTTCGCCCAGCGCGGCATCAGCGTGTTCGACGGCTGTGTTTCATCGACCAGCTTGCGCGCGGTCTCCACGCCGGCCACGGCCAGCCCCTTCGGGTCGAGCAGGCCGATCTGCACCAGCACGCTGGCCTGGTCCCAGTAGATGTGCTCGTGAAAGAGCTTGTCGCCGCGGAACTTCACGATGGCCACGAGCGGAATCTCCACCGGCTTGCCGGTGGGCGCGATGCCCGGCAGCATCCAGTCGATCTCCACCGTGTGGGTGAAGCAGAACAGCATCTCGTCCACGATCTGCGTCGCGCCGACCGTGCGCGAGATCGGCGTGAGCCGCGTGTCCGGCGGCGTGCTCGGAATGAAGTGGTGCTTGTAGAAGCGCGACAGCTCCCTGGCGCCCACGCCGCCGGTCATCGTCGGGATGTGGTTGACGTAGGGCTCGCTCACCATGGTGGCCATGGTGGCCACGACGTCGCGCGTGGCGAACTCGTATTCGCAGTGCTTGTCCCACAACGCCGACAGGTCGTAGACCGGGCCGATCGCTTCCTTGAACAACGCCATGGAACGCTGGTGCGCCATGAGCGTGGAAGGCTTGTCGAAGTGCTCGCCGCCGGTGCGCGCGAACGCGTGGTCGACGCCGGGGTAGACGTACATCTGCGCGCCGGGCTTGCCGGCGAAGGCCTCGAGCACCTGGGCGCGGGCTTCGGGCGAGCAGAACTGGTCGAGCTCGGCGAAGTGCAGCGCGATGGGGCACGCGATCTTCGGCGCCAGGTCGAGCGCGCCCTCGATGCCGACGCCGTAGTAGCCCACGGCCGCGTCCACGCCCGAATGCGCGGCCGCCAGGTAGGCCAGCTTGCCGCCCAGGCAGAAGCCCAGCGCGCCGACCTTGCCGTTGCAGGCCGGGTGCGCGCGCAGCGCCTTCACGCTCGCGGTGACGTCGGCGACGCCGGCCTCCAGATCGAACTTCTGGAAGAAGCCGAAGGCGCGCTGCCATTCCTCGGGCGAGTAGCCGAGGTCGACGCCCGGCTCCATGCGCCAGAACAGGTCGGGCGCGAGCACCACGTAGCCCTCTTCGGCGTAGAGGTCGGCCACCTCGCGCACGTAGTCGTTGATGCCGAAGATTTCCTGGCACAGCACGATGCCGGGGCCGTGCCCCGAGGCCGGCAAGGCGAGGTAGCCGCGAAAGGTCTGCTGGCCGTCGGCGGCCGGAATGTCGATGTAGTCGCTCATCGTGGGTGTCTCTGGAGTGGCGGGGTTCGGCGCAGATTCTGTGGACCGCCCCGCCCGTCTGTCTGTCCATTTCGTGCAGGCGGCGCGGCTGCACGAAACGGATAGCGGCGCGCCGCCGCGGCACACAGACTGCGCCCTGCAAATTCCTTCCCCACGTTCACAGCCCTCCACAGGAGAGAACTTTCATGTCGCAGGCAAGCATCCCCACCGCCCTGTGGGCCGTCGCCATCGCCGTCGGCGCGCTGGCCACACCCGCGCAGGCACAGACAACAGTCAAGGTCGGTCTCGCGATGGACCTGTCCGGTCCGTTCGCCGTCGGCGGCGCCGAAGCCAAGGCGGGCTTCGCCGTCGCGATGAAGCAGCTGGACGGCAAGCTCGGCGGCGTGCCGGTCGAGTTCGTCGAGGCCGACACCGGCGGCAACCCCGAGACGGCCCGCCAGGTGGTCGACCGCATGCTGCTGCGCGACAAGATCGACCTGTTCACGGGCCCGGTCGGCTCATCGGTCGCGCTGGCCGTCGGGCCGCCGCTCTTCGCGGCCAAGGTGCCCTACCTGTCGAGCAACGCGGGGCCGAGCGACTACTCGGGCGCGCGCTGCAACCCGTACTTCTTCGGCGCGTCGTACCCCAACGACGCGTACTACGAATCGGCCGGCAAGTTCGCCTCGGACAAGGGGTTCAAGAAGGTGGCGATGATCGCCCCCAGCTACCCCGGCGGCAAGGATGCGATCAACGGGTTCAAGCAGACCTTCAAGGGCACGGCGGGCGACGAGCTCTACACCAAGCTCGGGCAGCTCGACTACTCGGCGGAACTGGCGCAGATCCGCGCGTCGAAGCCCGACGCGCTCTACTTCTTCCTGCCCGGCGCGATGGGCGTGAGCTTCATCAAGCAGTTCGTCGGCGCGGGGCTGTCGAAGGACGTGGCGCTGATCTCCACCGCGTTCTCGGCCGACGAGGACATGATCCCGGCCGTCGGCGAGCCGATGCTCGGGCTCTTCAACACCGCGCATTGGTCCTTCGATCTCGACAACGCCGCCAACCAGCGCTTCGTGACGGCATTCCGCCAGCAGAACAACGGGCGCAACCCGTCGTTCTACGCGGGCCAGGCCTACGACGTGCTCATGGCCATGGACGCGGCCGTGCGCGACATCGGCGGCAAGGTGGCGGACAAGCCCGCGCTGCTCAAGGCGATCAAGGCGGCGAACTACAAGTCGGTGCGCGGCGACTTCCGCTACGGCGCCAACAACTTCCCGATCCAGAACTACTACCTGCGCGTGATCGCCAAGGACGCCAACGGACGCATCGCCAACAAGGTGATCGGCACCGTGTTCCAGAACTACCAGGACACTTCGGCCGTCAAGTGCCCGATGAAGTCCTGAGCCGCGAGCGGCCGGCCCGCGCCGAGGTCGGTCGCGGTCGGTCGCAGCAAGTAGCGGTCAGTGCTCGCGCGAGGTGTCGCGCGGCAGCTGGCCGAAGCGCTCGCGGTAGCAGGCCGCGAAACGGCTCAGGTGCGAGAAGCCGCAGTTCAGCGCCACCTGCGTCACGCTCGCGCCGTCATGGCGCGCCAGCTGCGCATGCGCGGCGTCCAGCCGCATGTTGCGCAGCACTTCCATCGGCGACAGGTCGCGGTAGCGTTTGAACAGCTGGCCCAGGCCGCGCCGCGTCACGCCCGCGGCCTGCGCCACCTCTTCGAGCGAGAGCAGGACGTCGAGCCGCTCGCGCATGAAGTCTTCCGCCCGCCGCAGCTGCCGCAGGCCGGCGGCCTCGGAGTTTTGCTGCGCCACGTCGTGCCGCCGAAGCACCGAGTTGGGCCGGTGGCACAGCAGGTAGAGCATCAGGTTGTCTTCGCAGTGCGCGAGCCAGCGCGGGTCGTAGGCGGCGAGGTTGTCCGGCGAAGGCAGCAGCGACGCCAGGCCCGACACCATCCGGCACCACTGCGTGCCGGCCGCGTCGTCCAGGCGCAGGGGCATGTCGAAGTCGATCTCGCCCACGGCGTCGGTGCCACGCGCGGAAAAGACGCGGCGGGCCACCTCCTGCAGCCGGCTGAGTTCGATCTTCAGCATGAGCTGCTCGCAGTCGGCATGCCAGCGCAAGCGCACCGGCCGGTGGGCCGAGATCACCGCGCCCTGGCCGGGGTGGATCTGCAGCACCTGCCTGCCGACGTGGATGTCGGCATGCCCGCGCAGCGGCATCTGGACCAGCACGAAGTCGCCCAGCGCATCGGGCTCGATGTCGACATCGCAGCCGTAGCGCAGGATGCACAGCGACAGTGCGCCCAGTTGGGCACGACAGAAGAGCGTGTCGACGTCGCCATGGCCCCATGCGCTTCGGTGCGGCTTCAGTTCACGGGCAATGCGCGCATGGGTCTCGTCCGCCTGGCGGGAACGGAAGACCTCGCGTCCGTACAACGGGGACAGCTGCTGGCTCGACCATGGGTCCACGGACACTCCTGCGGGGCAAAGTGGGGAAAGCGAATGCTTGTGTTTGCAGGGAATCTACGTCCGGATTCCACCGGCTGCCATGGGAGTTGCCCAGGGAGCGCAGCCACACACGCAAGAACTTTGCCCGGGGCGGCCGGCGCCGTGGGCGCGCCGGCTGCCCGCCCTACAGGAAGCGCTCGAGCAGCTTGCGCGAGGCGCGGTCGAGCGTCTTCACGTCGGGAATGCGGAACTGCACGCCGTGCGCGCTGGCGATCAGCAGCGCGCCGCCTTCGAGCCGGCGGATGTCTTCCTCGGCCTTGAGCACGAAGCTGGTCTCGCCGCGGTCGGTGCTGATGGTCCAGGTGCTGGGCACGCCGAAGCTGGACACGCCGTGCAGGCGCAGCAGCGTGGGGGCGAAGTCGCGCACCGCGAGTTCTTCTTCGAGCAGCGCCTTGGCCTGCGCCGGGAGTCGATCGACGCGGTCGATCCACACCAGCTCGCGGCCTTCGCCGCCGACCAGCGACACGCCGTGCCCCGGCGCGCTCAGCGGAAACGCGCGCACGGGCACGATGCCCACATGGCGCTCGCCCTGCGCGTCGGTCAGCACGAGGCGGCCGAAGGCGTCGCGTTCGAGTTCGAAAGATGGAATGTCGTGATCGCTCATGCGTCCCCCGCCGGATGTGCCGCGTGCGTGACCACCAGCGGCGCCTGCGCGCCCGCGCGCTCGTCGGCCGCGCCTTCGCTCGCATCGTCGTCGCCCTGGCGCAGTTGCGCCTGGTAGAGCCGCCAGTAGGCGCCCTGCTTCGCCATCAAGGCGTCGTGCGGCCCGACCTCGACCACCTCGCCGCGGTCCATGACCACGAGGCGGTCGGCCTTGCGCAAGGTCGACAGCCGGTGCGCGATGGCGATGGTGGTGCGGCCCTGCACGAGGTTGTCCAGCGCCTTCTGGATTTCCTTCTCGGTCTCGGTGTCCACGGCCGACGTGCTTCGTCCAGGATCAGGATGCGCGGGTCGATCAGCAGCGCGCGCGCAATGCTGATGCGCTGGCGCTCGCCGCCCGACAGGCCCTGCCCGCGTTCGCCCACCAGCGAGTCGTAGCCGTGCGGCAGCCGCAGGATGAAGTCGTGCGCATGCGCGGCGCGCGCGGCGGCCACGACCTCTTCGCGCGTGGCGTCGGGCTTGCCGTAGGCGATGTTCTGCGCGATGGTGCCGAAGAACAGGAACGGCTCCTGCAGCACCAGCCCGACGTGGCGGCGGTAGTCGGCCACGGCGAAGCGGCGGATGTCGGTGCCGTCGACCTTGATGGCGCCGTCGGTCACGTCGTAGAAGCGGCAGATCAGGTTGACCAGCGTGCTCTTGCCCGAGCCGCTGTGGCCCACGAGGCCGATCATCTCGCCGGGCTCGATCACCAGGTCGAGGTCGTGAATGACCGCGCGCGAGCCGTAGCGAAAGCCCAGCCCGCTCATCTCGATGCGGCCCTGCACGCGCTCCACCTTCACCGGGTTGGCCGGCTCGGGCACGTTGCTCACGTGGTCCAGGATGTCGAAGATGCGCTTGGCGCCGGCCGCGGCCTTCTGCGTGACCGAGACGATGCGGCTCATGGAATCGAGCCGCGTGTAGAAGCGGCCGATGTACGCGATGAACGCGGTGAGCACACCCACCGTGATGCTGCCGCGCGCCACCTGCCAGATGCCGAAGGCCCAGACCACGAGCAGGCCGATTTCGGTGAGCAGCGACACCGTGGGCGTGAACAGCGACCAGGTGCGGTTGAGCTTGTCGTTGACCTGCAGGTTGTAGGCGTTGGCGACGCGGAAGCGCTCGGCTTCGCGGCGTTCCTGCGCGAAGGCCTTGACCACGCGAATGCCGGGAATGGTGTCGGCCAGCACGTTGGTCACTTCGGACCAGACGCGGTCGATCTTCTCGAAGCCGGTGCGCAGGCGGTCGCGCACCACGTGGATCATCCAGGCGATGAACGGCAGCGGCACCAGCGTGACCATGGCCAGCAGCGGATTGATGGAAATCAGGATGGCCGCGGTCATCACGATCATCAGCACGTCGTTGGCGAAATCGAGCGCGTGCAACGACAGGAAGACGTTGATGCGGTCGGTTTCCGAGCCGATGCGCGCCATCAGGTCGCCGGTGCGCTTGCCGCCGAAATAGTCGAGCGGCAGGGTCAGCAGGTGCTCGTAGGTGGTGGTGCGCAGGTCGGCGCCGATGCGCTCGGACACCAGCGCCAGCAAATAGGTGCGCGCCCAGCCCAGCCCCCAGCCGACCAGCGCCGCGACCAGCAGGCCGCCCAGGTACAGGCCCACGCGCATGGTGTCGATCTTCTGGCCGTTCTGGAACGGAATCAGGATGTCGTCCATCAGCGGGATGGTCAGGTACGGCGGCACCAGGGTGGCGGCGGTGGAGATCAGGGTCAGTACAAACCCGAGGATCAGCTGCTTGCGGTACGGCCCGGCAAAACGGCCCAGACGTAACAGGACCCAGGTCGAGGGCGGGGTCTGGAGTTCGGTGTCGGCGCCGGCCTCGTCGCTGTCGGCGGTCTCGATCGGCTCTTGTGTCGCCTTGGCGACACCGGCCGTGCGCTGGCCGAAAAGCTTGAGCAGGCGCAGGGCTGCCACCTGGTGGGCCAGGGTGTAGCGCCAGCGGCCCAAACGGCCCGCGGGCCCCGTCAAATCAAGGGTTCCGACGCCGGAATGGTCGGACAAGCGCAGCTCCAGGGCCGCGTCTGTCAGTGGCCACTCACGCCATTCGCCGCCGGGTTCGAGGGCGATCAGCCTCCGGTCAGTGAGGGCGACTAGGCCGCAAGCGAAGCGAAGTTGGTCGTCGAGGTCAACCGACAGTATTACCAGAACGTTTTCCGCGACTGCGAGCCGGTTTTTCAGCGCAGCTGAAGCCGCCTCTGTTTCGCCCTCCCGGGTGCCGACTGGATCGTGATGTTGCATTGTGTTTCTTTGACTCTTGCCCGTCGCGGGCCGCATGGACCGCGTCATGGCGCCCTTTGTCGGGCGCCGATTCTGACCGATTGCCATGGGCGCGCTTGAAGGCGCCGTGGTGCTCGGCCAAAGCACATCGAACGTTTGCATGACCCGTTTCGACGACATCCAATTGCTGCGCATCAATTATTTGCGCGGTCCCAACCTCTGGACCTACCGTCCGGTGCTCGAAGTCTGGCTCGACCTGGGCCAACTGGAAGACTTCCCCTCCAACAAGATCGACGGCTTCACCGACCGCCTGACCGGGCTGCTGCCGGCGCTCATCGAGCACCACTGCGGCGTCGGCGAGCGCGGCGGCTTCATCCAGCGCCTGACCGAAGGCACCTGGTCGGGCCACGTGCTCGAGCACGTCGTCATCGAGCTGCTGAACCTGGCCGGCATGCCGACCGGCTTCGGGCAAACCCGCAGTACCTCCGAACACGGCGTGTACCGCATGGTGTTCCGCGCGCGTGACGAGCAGGTCGCCCGCGTGGCGCTGGCCGAAGGCCACAAGCTGCTGATGGCCGCCATCAACAACGACCCGTTCAGCGCCGCCGACGTGCAAAAGGCCGTCGACGCGGTCAAGGCCAGCGTCGAGGACTGCTACCTCGGCCCGAGCACCGCCGCCATCGTGGCCGCGGCCACCGACCGCGGCATTCCGCACATGCGCCTGAACAGCGGCAACCTGGTGCAACTGGGCTACGGCGCCAACCAGCAACGCATCTGGACCGCCGAGACCGACTACACCAGCGCCATCGGCGAATCGATCGCCAGCGACAAGGAACTGACCAAGTCCCTGCTCGCCAGCTGCGGCGTGCCCGTGCCCGAAGGCCAGATCGTCGAAAGCGCCGAGGAAGCCTGGGAAGCCGCCGAGGACATCGGCCTGCCGGTGGTGGTGAAGCCGTCGGACGCCAACCACGGCCGCGGCGTGTCGCTGGAGCTGACCACGCGCGAAGAAGTCATGGCCGCCTTCGCGGTGGCCGAGCCCGAAGGCAGCGACGTGATGGTCGAGCGCTTCATTCGCGGCCACGAACACCGCCTGCTGGTGGTGGGCGGCGAAGTGGTGGCGGCCGCGCGCGGCGAGATCATCACCGTGACCGGCGACGGCAAGAGCAGCGTGCGCGACCTGATCGACAAGCAGCTCAACAGCGACCCGCGCCGCGGCGCCGAAGAAGAGTTCCCGCTCGACGTGATCGTGATCGACACCGACGCCAAGCTGCAGCTCGAGCTCAAGCGCCAGGAACTCGACGCCAACGCCGTGCCGGCCGCCGGCCGCGTGGTGACGATCCAGCGCAACGGCAACATGGCCAACGACTGCACCGACCAGGTTCACCCCGAAGTCGCGCACGCCGCCGTGCTGGCCGCGCGCGTGGTGGGCCTGGACATCGCGGGCATCGACCTCGTGGCGCAGGACATTTCCAAGCCGCTGGGCCCGCAGCGCGGCGCCATCGTCGAAGTCAACGCCGGCCCCGGCCTCCTGATGCACCTGAAGCCGGCCGTGGGTTCGCCCCGCCCGGTGGGCCGCGCCATCTGCGACCACCTGTTCCCCAACGACGCCCCCGGCCGCATTCCCGTGGTCGGCGTGGCCGGCTCGCGCGACACCGCCGTGCTGGCGCGCCTGGTGGCCTGGCTGATCGGCCTGGGCGGGCGCCACACCGGCCTGGCCTGCCGCGACGGCCTGTTCCTGGAGCGCCGCCGCGTCGACGCACGCGACAGCGCCAACTGGGACGCCGGCCACCGCCTGCTCGTGAACCGCGCCGTGCAGGCGGTGGTGATCGAGAACGGCGCCGAAACCATCCTGCGCGACGGCCTGTCCTACGACCGCTGCGAAGTCGGCATCGTCACCGACCTCGAAGGCTCCGAAGCCCTGGCCGACTACGACATCACCGAGAGCGACCAGATGGTCAAGGTGCTGCGCACGCAGGTCGACGTGGTGCTGTCCGAAGGCACCGCCGTGCTGAACGCGGCCGACGAACGCGTGGCCGGCCTGGCGCCGCTGTGCGACGGCGCCGTCATCCTCTATGCGGCCGACCCGCAGGCCCCCGCGCTCACCGCGCACCAGAGCACCGGCGGCAAGGCCGTGCTGGTGCGCCAGGACCGCGTGGTGCTGGCCAACGGCAGCAGCGAATCGTTCCTGCCGGGCCTCGGCCGGCTGACCGTGTGGCGCGCCACCCATGCCGGCGTGAGCCTGGAAAGCCTGCTGGCCGCCGTGGCCGCGGCCTGGGCCATGGGCATTCCGCTGAACCTGATCGGCGCCGGCGTCGAAGCCTTCGAAGCCGACCTGCAAGCCGCGCTCGCGTCGCTGCAGCTGTCGCAGACCCAGCCCCTCCAACCCCAGTTCGCCTGAGGCCTTCGTGCCTCGCCAGACCGTAGCCTTCGCCGCCCCATGAAAGTCACCCGCATCCGAGCCCTTCGCGGGCCCAATCTCTGGAGCCGCCACACCACCATCGAGGCGGTTGTGGCCTGCCACGGCGACGAGAACGCCATCAGCAAGCTGGCCGGTTTCGAAGACCGCCTGCGCGCGCGCTTCCCGACCATCGGCGAGCTGCACCCGATGGTGCTGGGCCAGCCGCTGGCGCTGGCCCACGTGCTCGAGAACGCCTCCGTGGCGCTGCAGGCCCAGGCCGGCTGCGCCGTGAACTTCGGCCACACCTCGCCCACGGTGGAAGAAGGCGTCTACCAGGTCGTGTTCCAGTACAGCGAAGAGGCCGTGGGCCGCCGCGCCGTCGAACTGGCCGAGCAACTCATTGCGGCCGCGCAGGCCGACACGCCCTTCGACGCCGACGCCGCCATCACCGAGCTGCGCGACCTCGACGAGTCCGAGCGCCTGGGCCCGAGCACCGGCTCCATCGTCGACGCCGCCGTGGCGCGCGGCATTCCGTACCGCCGCCTCACCAGAGGCAGCCTGGTGCAGTTCGGCTGGGGCTCCAAGCAGCGCCGCATCCAGGCCGCCGAGGTCGACAGCACCAGCGGCGTGGCCGAATCGATCGCGCAGGACAAGGAGCTGACCAAGCAGCTGCTCAACGCCGCCGGCGTGCCGGTGCCGCTGGGCCGCCCCGTGAGCGACGCCGCCGACGGCTGGGCCGCCGCGCTCGAAATCGGCCTGCCGGTCGTGGTCAAGCCGCAGGACGGCAACCAGGGCAAGGGCGTGACCGTCAACATCACCACGCGCGAAGCGCTGACCTCGGCCTACGACTCGGCCGCCGTCTACGGCGAAGTGATGGTCGAGAAATTCCTCCCCGGCTTCGACTTCCGCCTGCTGGTGGTGGGTGACCGCCTCGTGGCCGCCGCGCGCCGCGACCCGCCGCAGGTGATCGGCGACGGCAGCGCCACCGTGCGCCAGCTGATCGACACCGTGAACCTCGACCCGCGCCGCGGCGAGGGCCACGCCACCTCGCTCACCAAGATCCGCCTGGACGACATCGCCATCGGCCGGCTCGAAGCACAGGGCCTTGCGCCCGACAGCGTGCCCGCGCGCGGCCAGCGCGTGGTGCTGCGCAACAACGCCAACCTCTCGACCGGCGGCACCGCCACCGACGTGACCGACACCGTGCACCCCGAAGTGGCGGCGCGCGCGGTCGACGCGGCGCAGATGGTCGGCCTGCACATCTGCGGCGTCGACATGGTCTGCGAGAACGTGCTGCGCCCGCTCGAGGAGCAGCACGGCGGCGTGGTCGAGGTCAACGCCGCGCCGGGCCTGCGCATGCACATCTCGCCCTCGTTCGGCCGTGGCCGCGCGGTCGGCGAAGCGGTGATGGACACCCTGTTCGCGCACGGCGACGACGGCCGCATTCCCGTGGTCGCCGTCACCGGCACCAACGGCAAGACCACCACCGCGCGCCTGATCAACCATCTGCTGGCATCGAGCGGCCTGCGCACCGGCATGACCAACACCGACGGCGTGTACGTCGACGGCCGCCAGACCGACAGCGGCGACTGCAGCGGCCCCAAGAGCGCGCGCAACGTGCTGATGCACCCCGACGTCGACGCGGCCGTGTTCGAAGTGGCCCGTGGCGGCGTGCTGCGCGAAGGCCTCGGCTTCGACCGCTGCCAGGTGGCCGTGGTCACCAACATCGGCAGCGGCGACCACCTGGGCCTGAACTACATCACCACCGTCGAAGACCTCGCGGTGCTCAAGCGCGTGATCGTGCGCAACGTGGCCGCCGACGGCTACGCCGTGCTCAACGCCGCCGACCCGAACGTGGCCGCCATGGCCGCGGGCTGCCCCGGCCACGTGATCTTCTTCACCGCCGACCGCATGCACTCGGTCATGGCCACGCACCGCGCGCAGGGCAAGCGCACCGTGTACGTCGACCAGGACACGCTGGTGGCCGCCGAAGGCTCGTGGCGCGAACGCATCGCGCTGCGCGACGTGCCGATCACGCGCGGCGGCACCATCGGCTTCCAGGTCGACAACGTGATGGCCGCGGTGGCCGCCGCGTGGGCCGTGGGCCTCGATTGGGACACCATCGCAGCGGCCTGGCCAGCTTCATGAACGACGCGGCCGGCGTGCCGGGGCGCTTCAACGTCATGGACTACCGCGGCGCCACCGTGATCGCCGACTACGGCCACAACACCGACGCCATGCGCGCGCTGGTGTCGGCCGTGGACACCATGCCGGCCAACAAGCGCTCGGTGGTCATCAGCGGCGCGGGCGACCGCCGCGACTCCGACATCCGCGACCAGACGGCCATCCTCGGCGAAGCCTTCGACGACGTGATCCTTTACCAGGACGCGGCGCAGCGCGGCCGCGCCGACGGCGAAGTCATGGCGCTGCTGCGCCAGGGCCTGCAGGGCGCGGCGCGCACGCGCCACATCGACGAGATCCGCGGCGAGTTCGTCGCCATCGACACGGCGCTGGCGCGGCTGCAGCCCGGCGACCTGTCGCTGATCCTGGTCGACCAGGTCGAGGAAGCGCTCGCTCACTTGGCACAGCGCATCGCGGCGGGCTGACCCGCCGCTTGCCGGACACGTCCCACACCGATGGGCGCGTCCGGCCCGGTCCGGGGGTGCGACTGTCCCACAGACTGCCGCCCCCGCCCGACACCACACTGTGGCTCCGGTCACGCACCTCATCACGCAGGGCGTGCCCCAACCAAGGAGCCCGCATGACGACAACAACAGTTCGTTCTTTTCTTTCGGCCACGGCCCTCTTCGCCGCCAGTGGTTTCCTCGTTTTCGGGGCGCAGACCGCCAGCGCCCAGGCCCCGGGCTCCGACGCCCGCCTGCAGAAGGAGCGCGCCACCTGCGACGGCGTGCAGCAAGACCGCGCGGCCTGCCTGCGTGAGGCCGGCGCCGCCCGCCAGGAAGCCCGGCGCAACGGCCTGACGACGCCCAGCGCCCCGCGCGAGCAGGTCAATGCCCTGGCCCGCTGCAGCGAACAACCCGGCCCCGACCAGCCCGAGTGCGAAGCCCGCATCAAGGGCGGCGCCCGCACCACCACCGAAGGCAGCGTGATGGGCGGCGGCGTGATCCGCGAAACCGTGACGCCATTGCCGGCACAACCGGTGCAACCGGCGCGCTGAACCCCGCGTTGACCCTCGCGTTGAATGAACCCGGCGCCGTCCGGCCTGTCCAACCCGTTCCGTCCCGCATGTCCCCGGTTTTTCTTTTTGCTCGTTCCAAGGAGCCGTCCATGAAAAGCAATATGCGTTCGATGATCTTTGCCCTGCTCGCCATCAGCGGCCTGGCCGCCACCACGATCGCCTCGGCGGCATCGCCGCGCGGTGAATCGTCCAGCACCTACCAGCAGGAACTGGCCGTTTGCGGCCACAACCAGCAGGACCGTGCCGCCTGCATCCGCGAAGCCGGCGCAGCCCGCCAGGCGGCCGCTCGCGGCGGCCTCACCAGCGCGCCCGACTACCGCGCCAACGCCCTGGCACGCTGCAGCCTGCAGCCGCCGACCGAGCGTTCCGCGTGCGAGGCCCGCGTGCTCGGCAGCAGCGGCGACTCCCGCGCCATGGTCGACGGCAGCGTGATGGGCGGCGGCGTGATTCGCGAATCGGTCACCACCACCGTGATGCCGGCCCCCATGGCACAGCCGATGCCTATGCCGGCGCCGATGCCGAGACCCATGCCGATGCCCATGCCCGAACGGCCGATGCGCTGATCCGAGAAATAAATCAGCAACGGCATCGCCTTACGGAGCCTCTCTGCGCGTCAGAGGGGCTCTGGCCGTGAATCAAGGGAAAACCCCGATGGATGCCCTCGATTGTCACGAGACTGTCATAAAAGGCAGGAAGCTGCTAGCTATAGTTCTCGGTCCCTGCCTGCCTGCCTACCGAGGAACCCTTTCCCATGAATGCCATCAAGGTCGCTCGCCGATTCATCGAAACGGACCCGGCCAACGAATCGGCCAAGATCCTGGCCCAGCTCGTGTTGGCGCTCGAGTCCGAACGCAGCTTCGAGCTGATCACGCTCTACAACCTCGACTACAAGAGCTTCCAGCTCGCCATGGACATCCTGAAGGAATGGCGGCTCGACCGCTACTACGCCAGCAAGTCCAAGCTGTTCGACCTGTCGCTGCAAGTCAGCGAGCTCGACAAGAGCGGCGGCAGCAACGCCGCCGCCGCGCCCGGAGCCTGAGCGGCTTGCGCCCCCCCTTTCTTTTTTCTTCTTTCTCACCTCCCCCAGCGCAGCACCATCGGATCGAGCCGCCTCGCGGTCTCGATCAGGCCGGCGCGCGTGTCGGGGTGCAGGGGCGGCAACGGGTGGCGCGGCGCTTCGCACGCGATCACGCCGCCCTCCTTCATCAGCGCCTTGCAGGCCAGCAGGCCGGCTTGCCGGTTTTCATAGTTGATCAGCGGCAGCCACTGCTGGTACAGCGCGAAGGCCTTGTCGCGGTCGCCCGCGCGGTGCGCCTCGATGATCGGGCGAATGCCGTCCGGGTAGCCACCGCCGGTCATCGAGCCCGTCGCGCCCGCGTCGAGGTCGGGCATCAGCGTGATGGCTTCCTCGCCGTCCCACGGACCTTCGATGGCATCGCCGCCCAGGCGGATCAGCTCGCGCAGCTTGGCGGCCGCGCCGGCGGTTTCGATCTTGAAGTACGCGACGTGTTCGATCTCCCTGGCCATGCGCGCAAGAAACGGCGCCGACAGCACCGTGCCGCTGGCCGGCGCGTCCTGGATCATGATGGGAATGCCCACCGCGTCCGACAGCCGCGCATAGAACTCGAAGATCTGCGGCTCGGGCACGCGGAAGGTCGCGCCGTGGTACGGCGGCATCACCATCAGCATGGCCGCGCCCATGTCCTGCGCGCGGCGGCTGCGCTCGGCGCACACCTGGGTGCTGTAGTGCGTGGTGGTCACGATCACCGGCACGCGGCCCTTCACGTGGTCGAGCACCGTGCGCGTGAGCACCTCGCGCTCGTCGTCGGACAGCACGAACTGCTCGGAGAAATTCGCGAGGATGCACAGCCCGTCGGAGCTCGCGTCGATCATGAAATCGACGCAGCGCTTCTGGCTTTCGAGGTCGAGCGCGCCCTGCTCGGTGAAGGTGGTGGGCACCACCGGGAAGATGCCGCGGTATCTGGGGGTCATGGTGTGAGAGAGTGAATCGATCAATGTGAATGACGGGGAACGCCGGCGCCGCGGCAGCCCACGAGAAAGTCGAAGTCGCAGCCCTCGTCGGCCTGCAGCACGTGGTTGACGTAGAGCTTCTGGTAGCCGCCGCCGCGCGTGCTCATCGGCTGCGCGTCCGATGCGGAAAGCGAGGCCAGGCGCTGCGCCAGTTCCTCGTCGCTGATGTCCAGGTGCAGCCGGCCCGCGTCGCAATCGAGCTCGATCCAGTCGCCGTCGCGCACCGCTGCCAGCGGCCCGCCGTCGGCGGCCTCGGGCGCGACATGCAGTACCACCGTGCCGTAGGCCGTGCCGCTCATGCGCGCGTCCGAAATGCGCACCATGTCCTTGATGCCCTGGCGCAGCAGCTTCGGCGGCAGGCCCATGTTGCCGACCTCGGCCATGCCGGGGTAGCCCTTGGGGCCGCAGTTCTTGAGCACGAGCACGCAGCTTGCGTCCACGTCGAGGTCTTCGTCGACGATGCGCTCCTTGTAGTGCTCCAGGTTCTCGAACACCACCGCCCGGCCCCGATGCTTCAGCAGCTCGGGCGTGGCCGCCGAGGGCTTGAGCACCGCGCCGCGCGGCGACAGGTTGCCGCGCAGGATGCGGATGCCGCCATCGGCGATCAGCGGCTTGTCGAGCGGGCGGATCACTTCGTCGTCAAGGCTCGGCGCCTCGCGCACGTTGTCCCAGATCGACTGGCCGTTGACGGTCAGCGCATCGGGGTGCGGCAGCAGGCCGTTCTCGCCCAGGCGGCGCAGCACGGCGGGCAGGCCACCGGCGTAATAGAACTCCTCCATCAGGAAGCGCCCCGAGGGCATCAGGTCGACGATGGTCGGCGTATGGGCGCCGATGCGCGTCCAGTCTTCCAGCTCCAGCTCGACGCCGATGCGCCCCGCGATCGCCTTCAGGTGGATCACCGCATTGGTCGATCCGCCGATGGCCGCGTTCACGCGAATGGCGTTCTCGAAGGCTTCGCGCGTCAGGATCTTCGACAGCGTGAGCCCTTCCTTGGCCATCTCGACCACGCGCATGCCCGACATCTGCGCGAGCACGTAGCGCCGCGCATCGACCGCTGGAATCGCCGCGTTGTGCGGCAGCGAAGTGCCCAGCGCCTCGGCCATGCAGGCCATGGTCGAGGCCGTGCCCATGGTGTTGCAGGTGCCCGCCGAGCGCGACATGCCGCCCTCGGCCGAGAGGAACTGGTGCAGGTTGATCTCGCCCGCCTTCAAGGATTCGTGCAGCTGCCACACCGCCGTGCCCGAGCCGATGTTCTTGCCGTCGAGCTTGCCGTTGAGCATCGGCCCGCCCGTGACCACGATGGCCGGGATGTCGCAGCTCGCCGCGCCCATCAGCAGCGCGGGCGTGGTCTTGTCGCAGCCCGTGAGCAGCACCACCGCATCGACCGGGTTGCCTCGAATCGCCTCTTCCACGTCCATGCTCGCGAGGTTGCGCGTGAGCATCGCGGTGGGCCGCAGGTTCGACTCGCCATTGGAGAACACCGGGAACTCGACCGGGAAGCCGCCCGCCTCGGAGATGCCGCGCTTCACGTGCTCCGCGATCTTGCGAAAGTGCGCGTTGCACGGCGTGAGCTCCGACCAGGTGTTGCAGATGCCGATGATCGGCCGGCCGTCGAACTCGTGGTCCGGAATGCCCTGGTTCTTCATCCAGCTGCGGTACATGAAGCCGTTCTTGTCGGCCGAGCCGAACCACTCGGTCGATCGCAGTTTCTTGGGTGTCGTCATTTCTTTTCTGGTTGCTCGTTGGTTTGGTTCTTGAATCAGCGCCGTGGCGCGCGCGAGGTGAAGAAGCGTTGCAGGAGGCAGAAAACGAACAGCAGCGCGCCCACCACGATGCGCGTCCACCACGAGCTCAAGGTACCGTCGAAGGAAATCAGCGTCTGGATGATCCCGAGCATCAGCACGCCGAACAGCGTGCCCGCCACATAGCCCACGCCGCCCGTGAGCAGCGTGCCGCCGATCACCACCGCCGCGATGGCGTCGAGCTCCAGCCCCACCGCGTGCAGGCCGTAGCCCGAGAGCATGTAGAAGGTGAAGATCACGCCCGCCAGCGCCGAGCAGAAACCCGAGAGCGTGTACACGCCGATGAGCGTGCGCCGCACCGGCAGGCCCATCAGCATGGCCGAATGCTCGCTGCCGCCGATGGCATACACCGCGCGCCCGAACGGCGTGCAGTGCGCGATGAACACCGCGGCCAGCAGCACCACGACGGCGATCACCGCGCTGATCGACACCGAGGCCTCGCCCCAGACCGGAATGCGGATCTGCGAGACCTCCGAATAGAACTCGTTGGTGATGCTGATCGAGTCGATGCTGATGAGGTAGCAAAGCCCGCGCGCCAGGAACATGCCCGCCAGCGTGACGATGAACGGCTGCAGCCGAAAGCGTTCGATCAGCAACCCCATGAACGCGCCGAAGGCGTGCCCATCACCAGCACCAGCGGAATGACGATGCCGGGGCTCCAGCCGTGCTTTTCGACCAGCGAGGCCGAGACCATGGTGGTGAGCGCGATCACCGAGCCCACCGACAGGTCGATGCCGCCCGAGAGGATCACGAAGGTCATGCCGACGGCGACGACAATGAGAAAGGCGTTGTCGATCAGCAGGTTGAGGAACACCTGGGCCGAGAAGAAACCGTCGTAGAAAACGGAGCCCAGCGTGGCCACGAGCACGAACAGCGAGATCGTCGCCGCCAGCGGCAGGTACTTCGGATTGAGCCCCCTCTTGCCCCCTCTGCGGCCTGCGGAAGAAGGTTGGGGCGAGGGTGCCGCATCGATCACCGCGCTCATGCCTTCGCCCCTTCGTGCGCGGGCCGCTGCACCAGCGCCCGCACTTGCGCCCTGAACTCCGGCGACTGCAGCAGCATCACCGCGAACACCACGCCCGCCTTCACCACGAGGTTGATCTCCGGCGGCACCCCCAGCGAGTAGATCGCGTAGGTCAGCGTCTGGATGATCAGCGCCCCGATCACGCTGCCGACGAGGCTGAAGCGCCCGCCGGTCAGCGCCGTGCCGCCCAGCGTCACCGCAAGGATCGCGTCGAGCTCGATCAGCTGTCCCGCGTTGTTGCCGTCCGCGCTCTTGACGTTGGAGCTGATCAGCAAGCCCGCCACGCCGGCGCAAGCCCCGCAGAACGCATAGGCCCCGACGATCAGCCGCCGCGCCTGGATGCCCGCCACGCGCGCCGCCGTCGGGTTGATGCCCACCGCCTGGATGAACAGCCCCAGCGCCGTTCGCGTGATGGCCAGATACAGCAGCACGAACACGGCCGCCACGATGAACAGCGAGAACGGCAGCCCCAGCAGATAGCCGCTGCCGAGGAAGAAGAAAGGCTTGTAGTAGATCGTGATGATCTGCCCGTCGGCGATCAGCTGCGCGATGCCGCGCCCGGCCACCATCAGGATCAGCGTCGCGATGATCGGCTGCATGCCCACCTTGGCCACCAGCAGGCCGTTCCACAGCCCGCACAGCAACGCGATGCCGATGGCCGCGAGGATGGCGAGCGGCATCGGGAACCGGCTCACGTCGTTGGCGACAGACCCGCCGATCATCCAGGCCGCGAGCGCGGCGGCAATGGCGACCACCGCGCCCACCGAGATGTCGATGCCGCGCGTGGCGATGACCAGCGTCATGCCGAGCGACACGAGCACGAGTGGTGCCGCGCGGTTGAGGATGTCGATGAGGCTGCCGTAGAGATGGCCGTCGCGCCATTCGAGGTGCAGGAAGCTGGCGTTGAAGGCGGTGTTGACCGCCAGCAGGAGCAGCAGCGTGACGATGGGCCAGGCGAGGCGGTGGCTCATGAAAGAGGAAAAGCGGCTCATATCGTCTGCCTTGCTCCTTCCCCCTTTGGGGGAAGGCTGGGATGGGGGCAAGCGGCCGCCGACGCCGCGCGATGGTGAAGGCCGCGCG
>NZ_MOWM01000041.1 GCF_016082275.1 Variovorax sp. E3 | reverse complement strand
TGGTCGCTTGCGCGCAAGCACGTTGAAAAATGGGGCGCAAGCCCAAGATCGGCTGCTGGCCGACTGTAGTCGGTCGCGCTGGCAGCGCGAAGTGGCCCAGTTCGGTCCTACGGTTCGGTTGATGGTGCTGCAGCATCCGTCTGCGTCAGCATTGCGAGATGCCGTGGGGCCTGCCGGCACGATGGCGCTTCCATATCACGCTGTCCGCAAGATAGTGGTGAAAGTTCAGGGTGAAGTGTGCAATGAGGACCGTCGGAAGCCCAAGCCAGAGGAGGCTTTCTCCGATGTGACTGGCGGCCACGAAGAGGGCTGCGCCGCAAATCGCGCATCCGATAAAGAAGGCCGCCGGCGGCCTCAGCTTCTTGAGCAGCGATTTGCCGTGTGCCGGAGCAGTGTCCGATGCCTCGCTGCTTACGCTGTCCGCCCCAACGCCGGGCTGCCGCTGGCGATAGACAAATACCAGGTACTGGATGTTGTGCCAGACGTTGACCACCAGCCAGCCCACGGTGATGTCGCTGATCCAGACATAACCAACCAGCGAGATCACCAGATGGGAAAGCACGAAGGTGTTGAAAGGCGCATCCGCCTGCGGCTCTCGCCTGGCGTAGCCCAGGCACACCAACCAGCACAGCGAACCGGCAATGGCCGCGATGCCTGCCGCAAGGGCCAGCTCCTGGGGCACGGGTGGCAGCCAGATGGGGTAGCCCAGGAAGCTGCGGGGTGCCTGCGCGCCGCGGTGCAGGTATCCCCACGCAGGAAGCAGATAGATCAGCAGATAGGGCAGGTTGCGGAATGGCACCTGGAGCCGACGGTCGTGGCGTCTCGCGATGCCATAGCTCTGGCGGGCGACATGAAAGGTCTGAAGCGCGAAATACAGGGCGAACAGTCCGGTCGCTTCATATGCGAGCGCAAGGACCGTCAATCCCGCCAGAACCAGGATGGGGGCGACGACGATCAAGGCCCATCGCAGGCGAGTGTGCGACGACATCGAGCCGATGCGCGTGTACGTCGCGACGATATGGGGATTGGCCAGCAGCCATATATCGACGTAAAGCACGGCCAGCATCATGGGGGTGGACCACGAGGCGAGTGCTCCAGCCGCGAGCGCCGCGAACAGGTTGCCGAAGATTAGCCAATGCTCTCTGCACACCCTGGCCATCGTGACGCTCCCTGACGCCGGCTCTGCGCGAGCTGTCATGTCACGACAGGCAGAGTGGGCGCGGGCGGAGGCGACCCCAGTGGGGCTCGTTTGGGCGGAACCGAGAACACGGAGCGAGGCCGCAGATGGCGCTCGAGCTCGGTCCGCATGTTGTCGTATGCGGCATTCCGCGCGGCCGTGAACCTCGATTCGAGAGTCGCGCGGCTCAGGACCCCGGACAAGCCCGACGGAGGAAGCGGCTGGTACGGGTCGTAGTTCTCGGTGACCTCGCACGGGTGGCATCGCCCGTCTTCGTCGTACTGGTTGTACAGCCTGATCTGGTAAACCACGCCGCCTTCCTTAGCTGGATCCACAGGGAAGCTGAAGGTCAGCGCGAGTTCGGATGCTCTTGACGAGACATCGTCCTCAACGGGTACAAAGCCGGCACTCCGATAGGCGCGGACGATGCTTTCCTTGAGGTCGGATACGCTGATCCCGACGAAGGAGTTGCCGAACAGGTTCTGCTCACCTTCCCACCGCCGCTTGTAGTTAAAGCCGAACGAAGGGGCGAGATGCTCGCGCCCGGCGGACTCGATCGTCGCGTACGCCTTGTCGATCGCCGGGACGAGTCGTGCGCTCAGGTCGTACTGGGCCATCCATGGCAGCGCCTTGATCTCCTGCCCATTGCTGACTTCGGCAAACCTCAGGAAACAGGGACTGCACTTCTTCCGGCCATCGAGCAATTCATCTGCGGACACGAGAAGCACCGCCGGCCGCGTCTTCGCATCGACATCGAGCTTGAACTTGAAGACCGTCGACTTATTTTTCTGCTCATCCACAGCGACGAACGAGAAGCCCGATTTCTGGAAAGCCTGACGCACCATCGACCTGAACTCCGGGGCACCGATGCCCTGATAGGCAGCGACGGGGAACGTGGGCCTTCCGACCTTGTCGCTCAAATCCAGAACGCTGCGTTGCGGCTGAGCCTGGAGCCGGACCTGTGGTTGCGCTGGGAGCTGGGGCTGTGGTTGAGCGAAGGCGCCCAGTCCCGCCAGCAGGAAGCCGCCGGCCGCGCAGGCCCTTCGAATGCCAGAAGTAATCGTCATCATGCGTGCTTCCTGTCAACGCGTCGGTGTTCGCGAAATTTCAACTTAAGAAGGGGGCCAGCTTGATCAGAGCCTGCGCGCTGAACTCGACGTATGCGTGATCCTCATCGCAACCGCCAGAGCTCAATTGCAACAGTGGCGCACCGGTCACAGAAAGCCGAAAGCGGGCCCTCGACATTTCAACGGGTCAACGCTCGATGGCAGTGTGGGTCAGTCAAGCGCGAAAACCCACAATTTTGAGTATTTTGAAGAGATGCTCACGACCAGCGCTGCCTTGAAGGACCCGATCGAATGAATGTACCCTGTGAGGCCCGACAGCGATCACGCCGGTGTTGTGAACTTCATCACGCAGAGGTCGCCTCGACCGAGGCAACACGTGCCAAGCGCCACGCGGGCCACGGCACCCAACTCGGCAACGGGTTCAAATGACCGCTTCTGGCCGACCGTAGCCCCACGCACGACCGGCACACAAGGCCCTGAGCGGTCATCGGACCAGCTCCGAAGCAGCCGTTCATCGGAACGAGCAAAGCGTGTGGCCGGACTTTGCCACACGCATGGAGATGCTCGGGCCACGTCGCGACTAAGCAGTGACCCAAGTTACCTCGAGAATGAAGGAATACAGGCCTGGCACTGGCCACCGCCTCCCCTCGAATTGGCGGCTGTGCTTCACCCACGACGGCGCGAGTGAAAACACTCCAGTCTGTGAGAAAGCCTTTTCACGGAGCGCCAACGCGGCGTCACAAATCTCGCGGTGAAGGGTGACAAACCTATCGTTCATCCCGGGGCGCATTGGATGGGTCTCAAGCGCCACTCGGCCTGCGTGGTAGTCCACGTCCCATGCATGAAAGATTGATTGGAATTCGACAACACGACGGAGCAGCGCATCATCAATGGGAACGATGTCGAAAAGCCCGCGACGGGCGTCCAGATCCTTGCGAAGCCAGAAGTAGTGCGGGACGCCCCTGAAGTCGGCGACCCCTTCCTCCGGCAGGTCCGTTTCGCCGTTGTAGTCGAAGTAGCTGTAGACCTGTTCGCTCATCCGTGCCTCACTGTTCGTTCGTTTGTACGGGCCACAGGCAAAGTATCGCCAGCGCAGACAAGTCTCAGCGCTGTACGCTCCCCGCAGCGAAATAATCAGGAGGCTGCAGGCTGGGGGCCATTCGCGGAGGGGGCACCCGGTGTCCTGCGCACACGCCCTGAACAGCAGCGCCCTGAACGACAACACCAAGCACAACCGCCCTCACCCAGACGAGCGCGCCAGCGTCGCCAATTTCTTCTTCGCACTCTGCAAGAACCCGCCCCTCTCGGCGGGCAATCGAGCCTTCGTATCCCCGAGCGAAATGATCTCGATGGCGTGGCCCTCCGCCAGCTTCGGCGCGAGCGGATCGCGCGGCGCGAGGCTGTTGAACCTGGCGTTCGAGATGACATGCATCTTCAGATGCCGATGGATGGTCTTCGACAGCTTCTGGCACGCCGCCGTCATGGCCGCTTCATCGGGCATCAACTGGCCGTGCACCACCAGCAGCTCCAGCGTGCCGTCCTTGTCCTCTTGCAGGATGAACGCGCGCACCACCGAATCCTTGAACTTGCTGCGCAGCATCGAGCGCACCGGTTCGGCGGCGGCGAACGACTTCAGCGCGATGCTGCGCAGTTCGTCGTGAAAGACGAACGCGCGGTCGACCGAGACGGTCTCGGCTTCGTCCGCCTTCGGCTTGTGCTGCTTCAGGATGCCGCTGCCGACCAGATGCGCCAACGTGCGCGCCACATCGTCAGGCTCCATTTTTGAGCGCTGGGCCAGCTCGCTGGAAGAAAACTGCTGGTCGGGCGCCGCGTAGGCGACCTTCAGGATCTTTTGCACCTCGGGCGCAAAAAGGAAATCGGCGGCACTCATGGGTTCCAGGCTCCGAACAAGGGGATCGCATTATCGGGACTCGCGGCGCCCTGGGTACGCCTTTGTCCGCGACGTTTTCGGGACGAATTCCGTAGCGGCGCATGGCGCAGGCCTACAGCGGTGCGCGACGCCCGTCGTTCAGATCGGCTCAACACGCACAAGGAGCTTCAGCCATGGGCCACGCACACACGATCGAACGACTCCGGCCAGCGCGGACCACCCCGCCCGATGCCGGCTCGAAGCGGTACTGGGCGCCTTGCCTGGCAGTGGCGCTGGTGGCGATGTCCCTGTTCTACGTGACCTTGAAAGACCTGGTGCACGAGAGCGCGGCGCGTGCATCGACCTTGACGCACGCGGCGACGCGCTCGTTCGTGGAACCGGCCCTGCCGACGCTCCATCAGGCGCCGCTGGCGAGTGCAGCCATCCAAAGCCCGGCTCGGGCCTCCGCGCAGCCGCCCGCCAAGGCCAGGCCCAGGTCCGACTCCAGCTTCGTCGAGGTGCACAAGTGCATCACGCCCGAGGGCGGCGCCGCCTATTCCGACGGGCCCTGCCCCGACGGCGCCAGCGCCAGCACGCTGCGGCTGCCGCGCGACCTGCACGCGACCGCGAGCCTGTGAGCGAGCGGCTCAGGCCGCCTTCAGGAACACGTCGTGGTCAGGCGCGAAGTTCGCGTGCAGCGGCAGCATCGCACCGCCCAGCGCGCAGGCCTGTGCCCCGACCCTGCCGCCGTGCAGTTGCGGCGGCCACAGGCCCTCCCAGTTGCACAGCGCCATCGCGGTGCGGGTCTGCTCGAGCAACGCCTGCAGCAGCGCGCGTGACATGGAGCCGTCCATCACCACGTCGGACAGGTCGAGCACGGCCGTGCTGCTCACGATGGCGTGCGCCAGCGCCAGCGACGCGCCATGCAGCCAGGCCTGCGTCGCGGCGGCAAACGGCGGCTGCAGCGCGCGGTCGTCATAAGCCGCGGTCGCGTCCAGCCCCTGGCTCTGCAGGCGCTGCTCCAGCTCCCACAGCGAGGCCTCGGCAACCACCTGCGGCGGCGCACCGTCACCTTGGCCGCCCTGCCCGCGCTGCCCGGCCTTCAGCGGCTGCGTCGGCAGCGAAGCCAGCGCACCCGCGTTGCCGTGCGCGCCGCGTGCAGGTGCGAGTTGATGACCAGCCCGCCGCCCACGAAGGTGTCGACGAAGATGTAGAGAAAGCTCTTGAGGTCGTGCCCCCGCCCGCCGACCAGCTCGGCCACGCAGGCGGCCACCGTGTCGCGCGCAAAGCTCACGGGCACGTCGGTGCGCGCGCGCACCTCGGCCAGCAGGTCCATCTGGTTCCAGCGATCGGCCTGTGCCTTCGACAACCCCAGCGTGCGATGCCAGCCGCCGAGCTGGAACGGCGCGGCCAGGCCGGCGCCCACGTTGCGCGCCGCGATCGGGCCCAGCCCGTCGCGCAGCCTGTGGATGTGCTTGGCAATGGCGGGCAGCAGCGCGTCGGCATCGGGGAAGTCGTAGCTGATCGCATGCCGCTCGCGCACCTGCGCGGTGAAGTCGATCAAGAGCCACTCGGCGCCGCGCCGCCCGACCTTGATGCCGATGGCAAAGGCCCCGTCGGGGTTCAGCGCCAGCGGCACCGACGGCTGCCCGATGCGCCCGCGCACGCGGCTCTGCTTGACGATGAGCCCGTCTTCCTCGAGCCGCGCGGTGATCAGGCCGATGGTCTGCGCGCTGAGCCCGGTCAGCCGCGCGAGGTCGGCCTTGGGCAGGCTGGTGTGAACGCGCAGCGCCTGCAGCACCGTGCGTTCGTTGAACTGGCGCATGCCGACCTGGTTGGAGCCGCGAGGCCGCAGCAGGTCGGGCGTGCGCGCGGCGGTGTCCGCATCAGGCATGCGCCTCCGCGGGCAACTGGTCGGCGGTCATGGCGCCGGTCATCACCGCGACCGTGTCGCTCATGCTGATCTTCTTCGGATCGAGCACGGCCGCGCGCCGACCCAGGCGCGCCACGTGGATGCGGTCGGCCACCTCGAACACGTGCGGCATGTTGTGGCTGATGAGCACCACGGGCAGGCCGCGGTCGCGCACGCGGCGGATCAGCTCCAGCACCATGTTGCCCTCCTTCACGCCGAGCGCGGCGGTGGGCTCGTCCATGATGACCACGTGCCGCGCGAAGGCCGCGCTGCGCGCCACGGCCACGCACTGGCGCTGGCCGCCCGAGAGCGTTTCGACGGCCTGCGTCATCGACTGGATGCCGACCTTCAGGTCGGCCATGCGCGCGGCGCTTTCGCTCAGCATCTTTTTCTTGTCGAGCATGCGCAGCACGTTGCCCAGGAAGCCGGGGCGGCGCAACTCGCGGCCGAGAAAAAGGTTTTCGTAGATGGTCATGGCCGGGGCCACCGCGAGGTCTTGATACACCGTCTCGATGCCCGCGCGGCGCGCGTCCAGCGGGTTGCGAAAGTGCACCGGCTTGCCGTCGAGCAGGATCTCGCCCTGGTCGGGCACCACAGCGCCCGACAGCGCCTTGATGAGCGACGACTTGCCCGCGCCGTTGTCGCCGATCACCGCGAGGATTTCTCCCTCGCGCAGCTCGAAGTCGACACCGTCGAGCGCCGTCACCTGGCCGTAGCGCTTGACCAGGCCCTTGGCTTGCATCACGATTTTTCCGGGGTTGGCAGCGGTGGTCATCAGCGAGCTCCCCGGCGCGAAAGTTGGTCGGCGGCCACGGCAAGAATCACGAGCACGCCCGTCACCAGCACCTGGTAGATCGACGACACGCCCATCAGCGTGAGCCCGTTGCGGAACACGCCCACGATGAGCACGCCGATCAGCGAACCCAGCACGATGCCGCGCCCGCCAAACAGGCTGGTGCCGCCGAGCACCACGGCCGTGATGGCGTCGAGGTTTTCGGTCTGCCCCGCATTCGGGTCCCCCACGCCGGTGCGCGCCACCGACAGCAGCGACGCAATGCCGTACAGCACGCCCGCCGCCACGTACACGCCCAGCAGCACGCGCTGCGTCGGAATGCCGACCAGCCGCGTGGCCTCGGCGTTGTTGCCCACCGCGTAGATGTGGCGCCCCGCGCCCGTCTCGCGCAGCACGAACCACGCCAGCCCGTAGAGCGCCACCATCAGCACCGAGCCCCACGCCACCTCGCGCTGCCGATGTTGAAGGTGGTGCCCAGGCCCGTGAGGCCGCCGGGCAGGTCGGTGATGGTCTGCGACGACGAATACAGCTGCGTGATCGCGAAGGCGATGTTCAGCGTGCCCAGCGTCACGATGAAAGGCGGCAGCTTGATGCGCGTGACCAGCAGCCCGTTGAGCAGCCCGAACAGCGTGGTCACGCCGATGCCGCACAAGATGGCCAGCGGCGCCGGCATGCCCAGCTCGGTGGCGAACTTGCTCATGATGATGCCGCCCAGCGCCATCACCATGCCGCACGACAGGTCGATGCCCGCCGTGAGAATGATCAGCGTCTGGCCGATGGCGATCACGCCGACCACCATCACCTGCTGAAGAATCAGCGAGAGGTTGCCGCCGGTCAGGAACCGGTCCGACTGGGTCGCAAAGAAGATGCACGCGCCAAGCAGGGCCAGCCACGGCCCCAGGGCGCCCCACGGGATGTGGTGCGTTGCGGATTTCGCCATCGAAGTACTCCCTGCTGTTTATCGAGGTATGTCCAGGGGCGGTTGGTTTACTTCTTGCCCCAGCACAGCTCGGCGCCGGTCTTGGTGTCCTTGCTGTCGACGCCCGCCACGCTCTTGCCGGCAATCAGCGTCACGCCGGTGTCGACATAGCCCGAGGCCTTCTTGCCGGTCTTGGCGAACTCCACGCCCGCGGCCACGCCCATGGCAGCCATCTTCAGCGGGTACTGCTGCGAGGTCGCGGCAATGATGCCGGCATTGGTGTCCTTGATGCCCTGGCAGCCGCCGTCGACCGACACGATCATCACGCCCTTCTCCTTGCCCGCGCGCTTGAGGGCGGTGTAGGCACCGGCCGCGGCGGGCTCGTTGATGGTGTAGACCAGGTTCACTTCGGGCGCCTTCTGCAGGCAGTTTTCCATCACGGTCTGCGCCTTGGCCTGGTCGCCGAAGCTGTCGGCCATGCACACGATTTCGGGCGCCTTCGACAACTCGTTCGACTTGGCGTCGTTGGCCGCAAGGCCGAAGCCCTTCATGAAGCCGTTGTGGCGCTGCGCGCCCACGGGGTGGCCCGGCAGCAGGTCGAGCGCGACGATCTTGGGCGTCTTGCCGGCCATCGCGGCCTTGGCGTATTCGCCGATCAGCACGCCGGCCGTGTAGTTGTTGGTGGCGAAGAGCGCGTCGGTCGCGTCCGGCGGATCGGCCGGGCTGTCGAGCGCGATCACCATCACGCCCTTGTCGCGCGCCTTCTTGATGGCCGGCACGATGGCCTTGGCATCGCTGGGCGTGATGAGGATGGTCTTGGCGCCGGCCGCGATCATGTTTTCCATGGCCGTGATCTGACCCGCGTTGTCGCCGTCGGCCTTGCCCGCGCCGGACAGCAGCTTGGCGCCGAGCTTCTTGGCCTCTTCCTGCGCGCCTTCCTTCATCTTGACGAAGAAGGGGTTGGTTTCGGTCTTGGTGACCAGGCCGATGACGGGCTGCGGGTCGGCGGCGAAGGCAGCCGATGCAGCCAGCGACATGGCGGCCAGGGCCAGGATGGAACGCGACGAACGGAACATGGATGTGTCTCCTAGGCAGGCGGGGGCGCCTGTGTCTTTGTTGAACCGGAAGCACACCCGAGGGATCGGGCCGGGCTCCGGACGCGACGCAACTATGTTTCAGCGAGCCGACTAAATCAAGTACCTTTAGTTATCGAAAACCCGGAGGTCCGGGGCGGCGGGCGCATCAGCGTGCGAAGAACTTGTCGAGGATCCGGCCGGTGGCTTTTTCAATTGCCAATGTGAATTCAGGAAGGTCCGGCGAGGCAGCTCTCAATCCTTTCGGCTTATTGATCGCAGTGATGGAAAAGTGGTAATTACCGGACTCTTCCGTCAAATGGATTTCGTATTTTTCAATGGCCGCGCCGGCGCTTTCCAGGTGCGCAAAGCAATTGGCCTGAAAAGTAGGCCAATGGTGCTCAGCCCCTCCACAAGCCACAACAGAAACCGTATTTTTTCACAATTGCTTGCCATTATTGATTTATCGTGAACGCGTAAATAACAAACAAACAAGAGGAACCCCCAGCGATGGATGGCTTGATCGGAATCCTGAGAACCCAACCCGAAATCGCGCTCTTCCTCGTGCTCTCCATCGGTTATGCCGTCGGCCAGATCCGCTTCGGCCCCATCCAGCTCGGCGGCATCTGCGGCACGCTGATCGCCGCGCTGGTCGTCGGCCAACTCGGCATCAAGCTCGACGACAGCGTGAAGAACGTGTTCTTCATGCTGTTCATCTTCGCGCTCGGCTATGCGGGCGGGCCGCAGTTCTTTGCCAACCTCGATGCCAAGGGCCTGCGGCTCGGGCTGCTGTGCCTCGTCGAGGTGGTCGTGGTGCTCGCGCTGGTGCTGGCGGCCACCCTTTTTCTCTCGCTCGACCAGGGCACCGCCGCGGGCCTGATGGCCGGCGCGGCCACCGAGTCGGCCGTGGTGGGCACGGCCACCGACGCGATCTCCAAGCTCGCCCTGCCCCTGGCGGACATCCAGCAGCTGCAGGCCAACGTGGTCACGGCCTACTCCATCACCTACGTGTTCGGGCTGATCGCGATCGTGGTCGCCACGAGCCAGATCTTTCCGCTGCTGCTGCGCGTTGACCTGCGCGCCGAAGCCGACAAGCTCTGGAAGACGATGGGCGGCGGCGGTGACGACACCGAGTCGGCCAGCGCCGTGCCCGAGATGGTCGGCCGCGTGTTCCTCGTCACGGTGGGCCGGGGCCGCAGCGTCGGCGAGCTCACGGCCATGTTCGGCGGACACGCCAGCATCGAGCGCGTGATGCGGCGCGGGCAGAGCCTGAAGGTGGAGCCCACCTTGCGGCTGCAGGCCTTCGACCAGGTGCTGGCCATCGGCAAGCGCAGCGTGCTGGTGAACGTGGCCGAGCTGCTGGGCCGCGAGTTCGCCAACACCACGGCCTTCGACGCCGTGGTCGAGACCACCGAAGTGGTGGTCAACCGGCGCGAATGGTTCGACCGCGAACTGCACGAGCTGGGCGCGCCGCTGCCGGCCGGCGTGCAGATCGTCGGCCTGGCGCGCGACGGCAACGCCATGCCGCTGCTGCACGACGTGAAGCTGCAACGCGGCGACGTGCTCAAGCTCTACGGGCCGGTGATCGATGTGTCGCGCGCGCTGCCGCTGATCGGCGACCGCGTCGTCGAATCGACGCACAGCAACATCAGCTACGCGGCCATGGGCATCCTGCTGGGCGTGTTCATCGGCGGCTTCAGCGCAAAGATCGGCGGCATTCCGTTCTCGCTCGGCACGGGCGGCGGCGCGCTGCTCACGGGGCTGGCCTTCGGCTGGTACCAGTCGAAGAACCCGCACCGGCTGAGCGTGCCGCCCGAAGCCTGGCGCTCATGAAGGACCTGGGCCTGGCCACCTTCATCGCGTGCGTCGGGCTGGCCTCGGGGCCGCAGGCGCTGGCGCTCATCCAGAAGTTCGGCATTGCGCTGCCGCTGGTGGGCGTGGCCATCGCGGTGGTGCCGGCCAGCATCTCGCTGTTCGTGGGCCACCGGCTGCTGAAGCTGGAGGCGCCCGTGCTGCTCGGCGCCATTGCCGGGCAGCAGTGCAGCACGCCCGCGCTCAGCGCGGTGCAGAACGCGGCGGGCAATGCCACGCCGCTGCTGGGCTACACGATCACTTATGCGATTTCGAACGTGGTGCTGCCCTTGATGGGCCCGCTCATCGTGGCCCTGGCCGGGCTGGTGGCGCACGCCGCGAAATGAATCTGGATTGCTTCGAGAAACCGAAAGGACGTTGACCCATGGAATGGCTACATGAACTCTTCAAGAAATCGCCCGAGATGGCGCTCTTTCTGTCGCTGGCGGTCGGCTACTGGATAGGCAAGATCAAGTTCGGCAAGTTCCAGCTGGGCGGCGTGGCCGGCTCACTGCTGGTGGCCGTGCTGGTCAGCCAGGTCGGCGTGCAGGTGGACGGCGGCGTGAAGGCCGTGCTGTTCGCGCTCTTCATCTACGCGGTGGGTTTCGAGAGCGGGCCGCAGTTCTTCAGCTCGCTGGGCAAGCAGTCGATCAAGGAGATCATCCTGGCCGCGGTGATGGCGGCCACCGGCCTTGCAACGGTGGTGGTCATGGCCAAGCTGTTCGGGCTCGACAAGGGGCTGGCGGCGGGCGTGGCGGCGGGCGGGCTCACGCAGTCGGCCATCATCGGCACGGCGGGCGATGCCATCGGCAAGCTCGGGCTCGCCGCGGCCGAGACGGCGCGGCTGCAGGGCAACGTGGCCATCGGCTATGCGGTGACTTATGTGTTCGGCTCGTTCGGCGCGATCATCGTGTGCGTCAACATCCTGCCCAAGCTCATGGGCCGCACGATTCGCGACGACGCCATCGCAGCCGAGACCGCCATGCAGGCCGGCGTGAAGGTGCTGGGCCCCGACCAGCAAGAAGCGGCGCCCTCGCTGGTCGGCCGCATCTACGAGCTGACGGGCGACCCCAAGCGCACGGTGGCCGACATCGAGAACGCCAACCCGGCGACCACCATCACCATCGAGCGCGTGAAGCGCGACGGCAAGTTCGTCGAGGTGAGCCCCGAGCTGGTGCTGCGCCAGGGCGACATCGTGCTGGCCGTCGGCCGGCGCGACGCGGTGGTGGCCAGCGCGCCGCTGCTGGGCAAGGAGGTCTACGCGGTCGACGGCATGGAGCTCACCATGCAAAAGCGCGAGATCGTGCTGACCAACAAGCAATTCGACGGCAAGACCGTCGACGAGATCCGCAAGGGCACCGCCGGCGGCGTGCGCCACGGCATCTTCGTGGTGCAGCTCAGCCGCATGGGCAAGGTGCTGCCGATGCGGCCCGACACCGTGGTGCAGGCCGGCGACCTGGTGTCGATCTTCGGCGCCGAGCAAGACGTCAAGCGCGTGGCCGCCATCGTCGGCGACGTGATCGTGCCGAGCGCGAAGACCGACTTCGTGTACCTGGGCGCGGGCCTCGTGGTGGGGCTGCTGGTGGGCCTGCTGAGCGTGAAGGTCGGCAACATCCCGCTGACGCTGGGTGCCGGCGGCGGCGCGCTGCTGTCGGGCCTGCTGTTCGGCTGGTACCGCGCCAAGCGCCAGACCTTCGGCGCGCTGCCGCCGAGCGCGGTGCAGCTGCTGAAAGACCTGGGCCTGGCCGGCTTCGTGGTGGTGGTGGGCCTGTCTTCGGGCCTGCAGGCGGTGGAGACGATCAAGCAACTGGGCCTGACGATCTTCGGCGTGGGCGTGGTCGTGACCATCGTGCCGATGCTGCTCACCATGCTGTTCGGCCGCTACGTGCTGCGCTACGACAACACGGCCGTCTTCGCCGGTGCGCTGAGCGGTTCGCGCAGCGCCAACCCCGCGTTCGGCGAAGTGCTCGACAAGGCCGAGAACTCGATTCCCACCGTGCCCTTCGCCATCACCTACGCGCTGGCCAACGTGTTCCTCACGCTGCTCGGGCCGCTGATCGTGGCGCTCGTGTGAGCGCGGCGATTTTTCTCTTTTCTTCTTTTTTCAGATTCATCTCAACCAGGAGCACCTCATGGATTTCAGCGACGTCAAAAAACTCGGTGGCTTGAGCCCCTTTGAACTGAAGGATGCCCTCATCCAGGTGGCCCGCCAGAGCGACCGCCTGATGCTCAACGCCGGCCGCGGCAACCCGAACTTCCTGGCGACCACGCCGCGCCACGGTTTCTTCCAGTTCGGCCTGTTCGCCATGACCGAGAGCGAGCGCTCCTACATCTACATGGAAGGCGTGGGCGGCTTCCCGCAGCGCGAGGGCATCGAGGCGCGCTTCGAGATCTTTGCCAAGTCGCATGCGGGCGAGCCCGGCGTGCGCTTCATCGAGGCGGCCGTGTCTTATGTGCGCGACCAGCTGGGCCTGTCGGCCGGCGACTTCATCTACGAGATGTGCGAGGCGATTCTCGGCTGCAACTACCCGGTGCCCGACCGCATGCTGCGCCTGAGCGAGATCATCGTGGGCCAGTACATCCACAAGGAAATGATCGGCACGCACCCCTTCGTGGGCAAGTTCGACATGTACGCGGTCGAGGGCGGCACGGCCGCCATGACCTACCTGTTCAACAGCCTGCGCGAGAACCACCTGCTGCAGCCCGGCGACACCATTGCGCTGGGCATGCCGATCTTCACGCCGTACATCGAGATCCCGCACCTCAACGACTACCAGCTGATCGAGGCGCTGATCGATGCGCCGCCCGAGAACGACTGGCAGTTCACCAGGAAAGAGCTGCAGAAGCTGCTCGACCCGAAGGTCAAGGCCTTCTTCCTGTGCAACCCGAGCAACCCGCCGTCGGTGAAGATCAGCGACGAGGTGCTGGGCTACATCGCCGATATCGTGAAGCAGCGGCCCGACCTCATCATCCTCACGGACGACGTGTACGGCACTTTCGCGGACAACTTCCAGTCGCTGTTCGCGATCTGCCCGCAGAACACCATCCTGGTGTACTCGTTCTCCAAGTACTTCGGCGCCACCGGCTGGCGCATGGGCGTGGTGGCCACGCACGAGGACAACATCCTCGACCGCAAGATCGCCGCCCTGCCCGAAGCCAAGCGCAAGGAACTCGACGCGCGCTACAGCTCCATCACCACCGAGCCGCGCAAGCTGAAGTTCATCGACCGCCTCGTGGCCGACAGCCGCACCGTGGCGCTGAACCACACGGCGGGCCTGTCGACGCCGGTGCAGGCGCAGATGGTGATGTTCTCGCTGTTCTGCCTGATGGACGAGCCCGACGCGTACAAGAAGTCGATGAAGCACATCGTCAAGCGCCGCAAGGAAGCGCTGTACCGCGAACTCGGCCTGCCGCTGAAGGACGACCCGAACTCGGTGAGCTACTACCACCTGCTCGACCTGCAGGACATTGCCACGCAGATGCACGGCGAGCGCTTCGGCAAATGGATCGTGACCAAGCTGCAGCCCAACGAGGCGCTGTTCCGCATCGCCGAGGAGACCAGCATCGTGCTGCTGCCGGGCCGCGGATTCGGCGGCAAGCACGCGTCGGGGCGCGTGTCGCTGGCGAACCTCAATGAATACGACTACGCGAACATCGGGCGGTCGTTGCGGAAGCTGGCTTCGGAGTACTTTGCGGCGTTCGAGAAAGAGAACGGCAAGGGCGCCAAGCCTGCAAAGGCCGGGAAGAAGAAGTAAGAGCCAGACGGCGTCCCACGCCAACAGCGCGGGACGCAGAAAAACTCAGGTTGGCTTGCGCGACCTGGCCGACTTCGTCGGCCGCAACCCGTGGATCACATGCTGCGCGAAGGTCGTTGCAATCGCTTCGCCGCGCACCGCGCCCTCTTCCGTGAACCAGCGGTTGATGTTGTTGATGGCGCCCATGAAGAAGAACACCGCGAGCTTCGGGTCGCAGGGCTCGATGGCGCCTTCGTCGATGCACCGCACGACGAGCGCGCGCAGTTGCGTGTCGACCACGCGCCGGCGCTGCTGGATCAGCACGCTGTGCTGCTCTGTCATCGAGTAGTACTCGGTCAGCACCACGCACGTGCCGAGTTCGCTCGTCATCTGGCGGATGTACGACTCGACAAAAAGCCGCAGCACGTCGAGCGCGTTGTCGGCTTCCGACTCGGCGCCGGCCAGGGCCTCCTCGGCCATGCCGATGGCGAGCTTGTGGCACTCATAAAGGATTTCGTGCTTGTTCTTGACGTAGCGGTACAGCGCGGGCTTGGTCACGCCCAGCGCGCTGGCCACGTCGTCGAGCGTGGTGTTGTGAAAGCCCTTGACGCCGAAGGTCCGGCCCGCCGCGGCGATGAGTGCGCGCTTGCGCAGCTCGCGCGGATCGGGCGTGCTCGCCAGCGCGTTGTTCCAGCGCGCCTGCTTCGAAGGAGGAGGTGGAGGTGGAGGTGGAGGTGGAGGTGGAGGTGGAGATTTGAGCTTGGTGTCCATGGATGGAGTCGGATTGTCGAATACCTGGCGGATCGGGTCAGCCCCTTGACGGGTTCGGGCATCGCCAATATATTCACCGTCAGTTACTCTACAGTAACTTCAAGTGAATATAAAATTCCGCCGTCTTGCGCACCCTGTGCGCGCGTCGGCGCACAACGGAGACAAGCATGAAATTCCTTCGCGCCCTGGGCGCGTCGGCGGTGTGGGCCGCCTGCGCGTTCACCGCTTCCGCGCAATCACAATCCCCCGCGCAGCCGCCGATCCGCATCGCGCACATCGACACCTTCTCCGGCCCGACGGCCTCCACCGGCGTGACGGTCTCCAAGACGCTGCTCTACGCGGCCGACCTGATCAACCAGCGCGGCGGCGTGCTGGGCCGCAAGCTCGAGGTCGTGCAGCTGGACAACGCCGGCGACCCGGCCAAGGCGGTGTCGATGCTCAACGGCGCGATCGACCAGAAGATCAACTTCGTGGTGCAGGCGGGCAACTCCGGCATTGCCGCCGCCCTGCTCGGCGCAGTCGACAAGCACAACGAGCGCAACCCCAGTTCGCGCGTGCTCTACCTGAACTACGGCTCGGCGCTGCCCGAGCTCACGGGCGAGAAGTGCAGCTTCTGGATGTTCCGCTTCGAGGCGCACCAGCTCATGAAGATGCACGCGATTGCCGACTACGTGAAGAAGAACCCGCAGATCAAGAAGATCTACCTGATCAACCAGGACTACGCGTTCGGTCGCGAGGTCAGCGCCGATGCGCGCGAGATCATCGGCAAGGCGCGGCCCGACGTGCAGTTTGTCGGCGACGACTTCCACCCCTTCGGCAAGGTCAAGGACTTCTCGCCCTACATCCTGAAGATCAAGCAGTCGGGCGCCGACACGGTGCTCACCGGCAACTGGGGCAACGACCTGTCGCTGCTGGTGCGCGCGAGCAAGGAAGCGGGCCTGCCCGCGCGCTACATCACCTACTACGGCGGCCTGTTCGGCGTGCCGACCTCCATCGGCCCGGCCGGTGAGAACACGGTGTTCCAGATTTCGTCGTGGCACCCCAACGTGCCGGTCGAAGACAAGCAGCCCGAGCTCGAGAAGTACCAGCGCGACTTCAAGGCCAAGTTCGGCGAAGACCTCTACTACACCTCCATCGTGGTGCAGACCGAGATGCTGGCGCGCGCCATCCAGAAGGTCGGCAACACCAGCGACCTCGTGAAGATCGCGCTGGCGCTCGAAGGCATGGAATACGACTCGCCGTTCGGCAAGATCCAGATGCGCAAGGACGACCACCAGGCCACGCACCCGCTGTACATCAACCAGCTCGTCAAGGGCGTGAAGTACGACGCCGAAGGCTGGGCATGGGCTGGAAGACGGTGGCCAAGGTGCCCGGTCCCGTGACCGAATTGCCCGTCAGCTGCAAGATGCGCCGGCCCGACTGAGACCTCGCCCATGAAGACTGTGGAAAGTACCGTCGAAGGCAAGGTCGCGGTGGTCAGCGGCGGTGCGTCGGGCCTGGGCGCGGCGACCGCGCAAGCGCTGCACGCGGCCGGCGCGAAGGTCGTGCTGCTCGACCGCGATGCGGCGGCGCTCGACGCGGCTGCGACGGCAATGGGCGTGGCCGGTTTCGCGGTCGATATCGCGGATGCGGCGAGTGTGGAAGCCACCTTCGCGCGGATCGAATCCGAAATCGGGCGCACCGCCATCCTGGTGAACTGCGCGGGCATCGCCGATCCGGGCAGCGTGGTGCGCCGGGGCAAGGCCATGCCGCTGGACGAGTTCCGGCGCGTCATCGAAATCAACCTGCTCGGCACCATCAACTGCATCCGCTGCGCGGTGCCGCAGATGATCGAGGGCCGAAGCGGCGACGGCGAAGAAGCAGGCGTGATCGTCAACACCGCATCGATCGCGGCCTTCGACGGGCAGATGGGGCAAGCGGCCTATGCCGCGTCCAAGGGCGGCGTGGCGGGCATGGTGCTGCCGCTGGCGCGCGAACTGGGCGAGCACGGCATTCGCATCATGGGCATCGCGCCCGGCGTGTTCGAAACGCCGATGACGCTGAACCTTGCGCCCAAGTCGCGCGACGTGGTGTTCGCCGCGGTGCCGCCCTTTCCGCAGCGGCCGGGCAAGCCCGAGGAATTCGCGGCGCTGGTGATGGCGATCTTTGCCAACCCGATGCTCAACGGCGAGGTGATCCGCCTGGACGGCGGGCTGCGCATGCCGGCGCGCCTCTGAACGAAAAGAAAAAGGAAGAAGCGATGCAGATCGAAGGAACGGTCGCCGTCGTCACCGGCGCGGCCTCGGGCCTGGGGCGGGCCACGCTGCTGCGGCTGGCCGCACAAGGCGCGCGCGTGGTGGCGATCGACCTGCCGGGTGCGGCGCTCGACGAACTCGCCGCCGACGCGAAGGCGCTGGCCATCGGCGGCGACGTGTGCTCGGCGGCCGACATGGAGGCGGCATTCACGCGAATCACGGCCACGCTCGGCACGCCGCGCGTCCTCGTGAACTGCGCCGGCATATTGGGGCCGGCGCGCGTGTTCCGCGTGGACAAGGCCAGCGGCAAGGTCACCCCGCGCGGCATCGATGCGTTCCGGCGCGTGATCGAGGTCAACCTCGTCGGCACCTTCAACGCCATCCGCCTGTTCGCCGAAGGCCTGAGCGGCGAAACCGCCGCCGATGGGCAGGACCGCGGCGTGATCGTCAACACGGCTTCCGTTGCAGCCTACGAAGCACTCTCGGCACAGACCGCCTACGGATCGTCCAAGGCGGCCGTGGCCAGCATGACCTTGCCGCTCGCGCGCGAGCTGGCGCGCTTCGGCATCCGGGTGATGGCGATCGCGCCGGGCACTTTCGAGACCGGCATGTACGAGGTCGTGCCTTCGCACACGCGCCGCACGCTGATCGACGACGTGCCGTTTCCGCCCCGCCCCGGGCACCCCGATGAATTCGCGCACATGGTGCAGGCGCTGATCGAGAACGCGATGATGAACGGCTCGGTCGTGCGTATCGACGGCGCGGTCCGCATGCGCGAGCCTTCCCGCAGCCCCACGCCATGAACGACATCTCGCACCCCACCGGCGTTGACCCGGTTCGCATCGAGGCGCTCTACGGCGATCGCCTCGTGCCCTGCTACGCGCAGCGCCCGCGCAACCTCGATGCGATGCTGCGCGCCGTGGTTGCGCAACGCGGCGACGCACCCGCCATCGAGGACGGCCCCCGCACGCTGAGCTACGACGCCTTCGACCATGAAGTCGACTGCGCCGCGCGCGGGCTGGCGCTGCAGGGCCTGCGGCGCGGTGATCGCGTGGCGCTGTTCGTCGGCAACCGCGCGGAGTTCGTCGTGCTGCTGTTCGGCATCTGGCGGCTCGGCGCGATAGCGGTGCCCGTCGGCATCCGGCAGAGCGCGGCGGAACTGCGCTACATGCTCGGCCAGTGCGGCGCATCGGCTTTGGTGTTCGACGCCTCGCTGGCCGACAGGCTGCCTGCGCGCGACGAGATCGCGGGCGTGCATTGCCTGGTCTGCATCGAGGAAGACGCACGCAGCGCCGACGCGGTGTGTCGCGGCGCACTGGGCTACCTCGCGCTGCAAGACGCCGGTTCGCGCGCACCACGGATCGAGAGCGTGGCGCGCGCCGAGGACTTCGACGACCAGCAGCCCGCCTGCATCATGTACACCTCGGGCACCACCGGCCACCCGAAGGGCGCGGTGCTCTCGCACCTGGGCTTCTTCCACACGGCGCGCCACTACCAGCGCCGCTTCGGCTACACGGCCGAAGACCGCATGCTGCTGGTGATTCCCGCCTCGCACATCTCGGGCCTGCTGGCCGTGGTCGTCGTGACGCTGCAGGTCGGCGGCTGCCTGGTCTGCATGCGCCAGTTCCAGGCCGGCGAGGCACTGGCCACGATCGCGGCGCGACGTGTCACGGCGGCGGTGATGGTGCCCGCGATGTACAACCTCTGCGTGCTGCACCCCGACCTGGCGGCGCGCGACCTCTCCTGCTGGCGCGTCGGGCATTTCGGCGGCGCGGCCATGCCGGAGATCACCATCCAGCGGCTGGCCGAAGCACTGCCCGGCCTTGCGCTCTACAACGGCTTCGGCTCGACGGAAACGACATCGGCCGTTGCGCTCACCGAGTTCGGCGATGCGGCCCGCGTGCCGGATTCGGTCGGCACGCGGGTCCCGTGCGTGGACATTCGCGTGCTCGACGCGCAGGGACATGAAGTGCCCGTGGGCGAGCCGGGCGAGCTGTGGATCCGCAGCCCCGGCAATGCCATCGGCTACTGGGCCAACGAAGCGGCAACGCGCGCGGCCTTCGTGGCCGGCTACTGGCGCTCGGGCGACATCGGCAGCGTCGACGCGCAAGGCTTCGTGCGCGTGTTCGACCGCATCAAGGACATGATCAATCGCGGCGGGTTCAAGGTCTACTGCGTCGAACTCGAGAACGTGATCCAGCGCTACCCGGGCGTGATCGAGGTGGCCGCCGTGGCGAGCCCCTGCCCCGTGCTCGGCGAACGCGTGCATGTGTTCCTGCATGCGACGGACCCCATCGAGCCGCAGGCCGTCAAGGCCTTCTGCCGCGCGGCACTGGCCGACTACAAGACGCCCGACTTCATCACCGTCAGCCCGACGCCGCTGCCGCGCAACCTCAACGGCAAGCTGGTCAAGGCGCCGTTGCGCGAGCAGGCGCTGCTGGCGGCGCGGCAACGCAGCACAACCCTTTCTGAAAGCACCTCATGAGCACCTCTTCTCCTGTCTACATCCTCGGCGGCCACCAGACGGATTTCGCGCGCAACGCGGCGCGCGAGGGCCATGGCCTGTTCGAGCTGATGCGCGAGGCCGTGCTCGGCGCGCTGGCCGATGCCGACCTGGCGGCGAGCGACATCGAGTCGGGCCATGTCGGCAATTTCGTGGGCGAGCTGTTCACGGGCCAGGGGCAACTGGGGGGCATGCTGGCGGCCATCGACCCGGCCTTTCACGGCATGCCGGCCGGGCGCCACGAGGCCGCCTGCGCGTCGGGCAGCATCGCGATGCTGGCGGCCACGGCCGAGATCGAGTGCGGGCGCTACGACTGCGTGCTCGTCACCGGCGTGGAGCTGGAGCGCAATGTGCCCGGCGCGCTCGCGGCGCAGCACCTGGGCGCGGCCACCTGGGTGGGCGAGGAAGGCCAGGACGCGAAGTACGTGTGGCCGCACATGTTTCACCTCGTCGGCAAGGAATACGAAAAGCGCTACGGCCTGAAGTACGAACACCTGGCGCGCATCGCGCAGATCAACATCGCCAACGCGCGCCGCAACCCGCTCGCGCAGACCCGCGGCTGGAACTACACCGACGCGAGCTTCACGGCCGACGACGAGGCCAACCCGGTGATCGAAGGCATGATCCGCCGGCAGGACTGCGGCCAGGTGACCGACGGCGCCGCCGCCGTGGTGCTCGCCTCCCCGCGCTTCGCGCAGGCCTGGGCAAAGCGCCGCGCGCTGGCGCTGCCGGCCGTGCCGCGCATTGCCGGCTGGGGGCATCGCACGGCGCAGCTCAAGCTCGCGCCCAAGCTGCAGGCCAGCGCGGGCCAGCCCTATGTGTTCCCGCATGTGCGCGAGGCCATCCAGGGCGCGTTCCGCCGCGCGGGCGTGGCCGATGTGTCGCAGATCGACGGCATCGAGACGCACGACTGCTTCACGACCACCGAGTACATGGCGATCGACCACTTCGGCATCACCGCGCCAGGCGAAAGCTGGAAGGCGATCGAGGAAGGCGTGATCGCGGCGGACGGGCGCTTGCCGATCAACCCCAGCGGCGGCCTGATCGGCCTGGGCCACCCCGTGGGCGCGACGGGCGTGCGCATGGTGCTCGATGCTGCGCGCCAGGTGAGCGGCCGCGCCGGCGATTGCCAGGTTGAAGGCGCCCACCGCTTCGCCACGCTCAACATCGGCGGCAGCGCGACGACGGTGGTGAGCTTCGTGGTCGAGAACGAAAAAGGCTGAGCGCCTCAGCGCGCCGCCGCTTCCAGCCGCATCACGCGCCACGCGCACAAGGTGCCCGCCACCGCGAGCAGCGCCGCCAGCGCGAACATCGTGCGGTAGCCGAAGGCCTGCGCCACGGCCCCGCCGAGCAGCACGCCCAGCACGCCGCCGAAGCCGTAGCCGATCACCGTGAACAGCGCCTGCCCGCGCCCGCGCAACTGGCCCGGAAAGCGGCGCGACACCACGGCAATGCAGGTCGTGTGATGCGCCGCAAAGCTCAGCGCGTGAAGCCACTGCGCGACGATCAGTGCCACCACCCAGCCGCCCAGCCCGGCCGTGAGCCCCAGCCGCGCGACGGCGGCAACGCCGCACACCAGCATCCAGCGCGGCATCGGCAGCAGGCCGATGAGCCGGCCCTGCAGAAAGAACCAGACGATTTCAGCCACCACCGACAACGCCCACAGCAGGCCGATGGTGCTCTTGCTGTAGCCGATGGAGTCCAGGTACAGCGAGAAGAACGCGTACACCGAGAAGTGCGACATCACCTGGAAGAACAGCGCCGCGAAGAACCACCGCACCGCCGGGTTGCGCAGCACCGGACCGATGGGCGCCTTGACGGCGTCGTGCGCGGCGGGCGGCTCGCGCAGGTCGGGCAGCTTCATGGTCGCGATCAGCACGATGGCCAGCGTGCCGGCCGCCCATGCCGGAAAGTGCTTCATGCCGAAGCGCTCGAACCACTCGCCCGCGACGAACACCGTGAGCAGGAAACCCGCCGAGCCGCACAGCCGGATGCGCCCGTAGCGACCCCAGTCGCCCGCCACCAGCTGTGCCATCGCGGCCTCGGTGAGCGACATCATCGAGCTGGTGTGGGTGAACATCACGAGCAGCACCAGCGCCAGCCACCACGCGCCGCCGTGCCACCACAGCCCGAAGGAGCTGGCCAGCGCCACCGCCGCGCTGAAGCGCAGCAGCTTGACGCGCTGGCCCGTGTGGTCGCTCAGCGCGCCCCAGGCATAGGGCGCGAAGACCCGCGTGATCGACTGCACCGACGCCAGCAGGCTGATGGTGAAGATCGGCAGCCCCAGGTCCTTGAGCCACAGCGGCAGGTAGGGGTTGAAGAACCCGATGTGCGCGAAATAGCTGGCCGACAGGCCAGCGAAAGCCAGCAGATGGCCGCGCCCCGCGGCCACGGATGCCGGCGGGGGCACTAGAGGAAGGACGCCTGGGGCGACGTGGCTTCGGTCTTCTCGCCCGGGTTCTGCTGGACGTCGCCGCACTGCGCGCGGTTGCGCAGCACGTGCTCCATCACCACCAGCGCCAGCAGCGACTCGGCGATGGGCGTCGCGCGAATGCCGACGCAGGGGTCGTGGCGGCCCTTGGTGACCACCTCGACCGGATTGTTGTGGATGTCGATGGACTGGCGCGGGCTGATGATCGAGCTGGTCGGCTTGATCGCGATGCTCACCTCGAGGTCTTGCCCCGAGCTGATGCCGCCCAGGATGCCGCCCGCGTTGTTGCTCAGGAAACCGGTGGGCGTGATGGAGTCGCCGTGCGTGGTGCCACGCTGCGTGACGCTGTCCCAGCCCGCACCGATCTCGACCGCCTTCACCGCGTTCAGGCCCATCATGGCGTAGGCGATTTCGGCGTCGAGCTTGTCGTACAGCGGCTCGCCCAGGCCCACGGGCACCTTGGTGGCGGTGACGCGGATGCGCGCGCCGCACGAATCGCCGGCCTTGCGCAGGCGGTCCATGTAGTCTTCCAGCGCGCTCACGTCGGCGACGGGGGCGAAGAAGGGGTTGTTGGGCACGTGGTCCCAGCTCTCGAACGGAATGGCGATTTCGCCGATCTGCGTCATGCAGCCGCGAAACACCATGCCGTATTTTTCGGCCAGCCACTTCTTGGCGACCGCGCCGGCCGCCACCGTGGGCGCCGTGAGCCGGGCCGACGAGCGCCCGCCGCCGCGCGGGTCGCGAATGCCGTACTTCTTCCAGTAGGTGAAGTCGGCGTGGCCGGGGCGGAACTGCTGGGCGATCTGCCCGTAGTCCTTGCTGCGCTGGTCGGTGTTCTGGATCAGCAGCGCAATGGGCGTGCCGGTGGTCTTGCCCTCGTACACGCCCGACAGGATCTGCACCGCGTCGGGCTCGGCGCGCTGGGTGACGTGGCGGCTGGTGCCGGGGCGCCGGCGGTCCAGGTCGGCCTGGATGTCGGCCTCGCTGAGTTCCATGCCGGGGGGGCAGCCGTCGATGACGCAGCCGATGGCCGGGCCATGCGACTCGCCGAAATTGGTGACCGCGAAAAGTGTTCCGAAGGTGTTGCCGCTCATGACGGGGATTATCCCTACAAAGCGGCCGCCCCTCAGCCGGCCGTGCTTTCGGGCGCGTTTTCCAGGCGCTTGGTGAGCGTGCCCAGCTGCAGCTCGATGGAGAAGAGCCGCTCGTTCAGCACGGCGTCTGCAGCCGGATCGCCTCGATGATGGCCTTGGTCTGCGGGTCGGGGGCGTTCTCGCAGAGTTCGGCCAGGTCATGCAGCTTCTTGCGCAGTTCGTTGCTCATGGAAGGCTCCGGTGATCGGGTTGCGTCGTGGGAGCCCCAGTATGGGGTTTCGTCAGCGGCCGGGCAAATTACTTTCGCGCCGAAGTACTTTCGGACCGAACGGTCCACATCACAACATCGTCCTTCTTCAAGACAAGTCGGGCGACTTGTCTTGTCGCACTCTTGCTGGAAGAACTTGCCCCCGATTTCTCCACGACCATCTGAGCGCCGATTCGAGAGCGGATGGTCACATCTCGAAGGATGCCGACGGACTCCGATGACGAGATCACGCAACGCAAATCACTCGAGGAAGTCATTGGCAAGGAGCGACACACGTCGGCCTTGACCAACAGGTCCACATTCTTCATTTCCCCGAAACCAAGTACGCGAATGGTGCTTACCGGGATCTCAAAGAAATTTCCTGTAAGCAGCGTCAAGACCAAGAGCATCACCGAAGAGGAAATCGGAGCGAAGAGCCATGCCTGCTTAATGGACAAATGGGCCGTTGCAACATTCAGTCCGATCAGTAGAAGAAACCAAGCCGAAACCACAACAAGAATCAGCCACGATGGATGATCGCTACCTGCGGAAAAGCGCAGTGCTATTTGGAGGGCCGTGAACATGCCAACGATCCATGCAAATGCACTAAAACTAAGTAGGAAGATGCTCTCGAGCCCAGCACCTCCCTCAACTTTGGCTTCAGCAAGATGCGCCGATTTTTCACGGGCTTTGCTTAGGCTGAAAACCCGCCAGACAACCGCGACCACTGGCACGGCAAAAAATATCGGGATTAAGTAATTGGTAAACGATGCGAACCTCCCTTCATACACCCAGGCACCAATGACGATCACGATCGGGAACAGCACTCCCGCAGCAGCAATGGTTGCGAGAGTCCCTTTGTCCGGAGGCAACCTCGACGCACGTAGCGCGTACTGAGTGACAACGCCTGGCAGCACTGCAATGAGCACGAAAGCGGTGATGGTTCCAAGACCGACCAGCGCAACAGCAGATAGCAGCGCCGTCGAACTGGCCAAGTCCACATCCGGCATGAATCCGATGCGAACGAAAAAAGCCAAGACAATCAACCCGCCGATCGTCAACACAGAAGTCGCAAAAGTCTTGATCGGATTCGCAAAAACGAAATCCCGAAACGGCTTTATCTCGGTTGTCATTGGTCAATGAGCATGCAGTTCTTTGCCCGACGATACCTGCTTGAGCACCCAGGTCTGCCAGTCATTTCATTTCGAGCAACTCACACCGCCCAGCACTGGAGATTCAGACACAGGCTCGGATACCCCGCGCAACCGCACCGCCACCAGCGCCCCCACCAGCAGCAGCACCGCCGCGCAGATGCCGGCCGTCAGCCGCAGGCCGTGCAGCAAGGCGCCGCGACCCGCGTCGAGCAACGCGCGCCGGCGCTGCCGCCCACCTGCCCGGCCAGGGCAACCGCCCCGCCCAACGTGCTGCGCGCGGCCTCCACCTCGACGGGGCCCGCCAGCCCTGACGGAACCGCATCGCCCATGGTGCCGCGATAAATCGCCGCGCCCACGCTGCCCAGGATCGCGATGCCCAGCGCACCGCCGAATTCCGAGCTGGTCTCCGAAACGGCAGAGGCCACGCCCGCGCGCTCCGGCGGCGCGCTGCCCACCACGAGGTCGGTCGCCAGCGTGAACACCGGCGCCAGCCCGAGCGACGAGATGACGGCGCTGCTCACCATCCACGCCAGCCCGTCCTGCGCGGGCAGCACCACCAGCATGCCGAAACCCAGCGCCGCCACCGCCAGCCCGCCGCCCATGACGAAGGCCGGCCGCATGCGCCGCGCCAGCGCCGGCACGACCATCGAGCCGACGATGAAGGCGCCCGCGCTGGGCATGCTCCACAGCCCCGCGTGGAGCGGCGACAGGCCGAGCACCAGCTGCAGGTACTGGGCGTTGTAGAGAAACATGCCGAACATCACGAAGCAAGCCAGCATGTACGCCGCGAGCGACACGCTGAAGGCCGGCAGGCTGAACAGGGCCAGGTCGATCATCGGGTTGGCCAGCCGCTTCTGCCGGCGCACGAACACCGCGCCGAGCACCAGCCCCACCGCGATCGACAGCACGGGCAGCACGCCCGGCGCGTGCTCGGCGATCTGCTTGACGCCGTAGATCACCGCCAGCACCGCGCCCAGCGACAGCGCCACGCTGGGCAGGTCGAGCCGGGCCGCGTCGGGGTCGCGGTACTCGGGCAGCAGCAGCGGGCCGAGCACCAGCAGCAGCACCATCACCGGCACGCCGATGAGGAACACCGAGCCCCACGCGAAGTACTGCAGCAGCACGCCGCCCAGCACGGGGCCGATGACGGCGCCGGCCGAGTAGCTCGAGATCCACACGCCGATGGCCACGGTGCGCTGCGCCGGGTCGAGGAACATGTTGCGGATCAGCGAGAGCGTCGACGGCGCCAGGGTCGCGCCCGCCACGCCGAGCAGCGCGCGGGTGGCGATGAGCATGTTGGCGCTGGTGGAGAACGCGGCCAGCACCGAGGCGATGCCGAACGCGACGGCACCGATCAGCAGCAACCGCCGCCGGCCGATGCGGTCGCCCAGCGTGCCCATGGTGACGAGCAGGCCGGCCACGAAGAAGCCGTAGATGTCGACGATCCACAGCAGTTGCGAGGCGGTGGGCTTGAGGTCTTCGCTGATCGACGGGATCGCGAGGTTCAGGACCGTGAGGTCCATGGAATAGAGCATGCACGGCAGCGCGATGACGGCCAGGCCGGTCCATTCGCGTGCGGTGGCGCGGGCGGGAGTGAGGGTGTTGGGGGTGTCGCTCATCGACCTCGTTCGTTGGGAATGGCTGGCACGCCGCTTCTCGTTCGTGCAGGGCGCAGAAGGTATCTCATGCGGCATTCCCCTCCGGGTTTTCCATGATTTCTGCTGAGGCCGCTTGGTTCGGGGCGGGTGCACAGGACACCGCCGGCGGGAGCGCGCCCTGAACGCCCCTGAATGACCCCTTCAGGCCGTCAAACTCAACCAGCCATCCAGCTTGACGAGCGCTCCGCTCCAGCCATGGTGATGCGCGTCGCGCGCGGCCTCGTCGAAGAACTGCTCGTGCTGCAGCACCAGCTCGCAACCCTGGGCGTCGGGTTCGATGCGCACGGTGACGCGCGACGCGCGCTCCGGCGTGCTGCGCCAGGCCCAGCTGAAGACCAGCTTGCGGTTGGGAACGACCTCGAGGTACGTGCCGCTCACGTCGTGCGTTTCACCGTCGCTGGCCAGCATCGCCACGCGAAAGCGTCCGCCCACGCGCAGGTCGACTTCGGCGATCGGCACCGAGACGATTTCCTCGGGGCCGAACCAGAGCTTCAGCGCTTGCGGGTCGGTCCACGCGCGCCAGACTTTTTCGGGGCTGACGCGGTAGTGCCGGCGGAGGGTGAGCGAGGGGCGCTCGGCGGTGTCTCGGGGGGAAGGGTTCGCCATTCGGTTTCCTCTTGATGGTAGAGAAAGCGCGCCAATGCATCGAGGCGCCCGGTCCAGAATTTCTCGTAGCGCGACAACCACACAGCGGCCTCCTGCATGGGCCGGGGCGACAGCTCGCAACGCACGACGCGGCCCTCTTTCGTGCGCGAGATCAGGCCGGCGTGTTCGAGCACGCGCAGGTGCTTCATGAAACCGGTCAGCGACATGCCGTGCGGCTCGGCCAACTCGGTCACGCTGAGGCTGCGCTCGCCCAGCGTCTCCAGGACCGTGCGGCGCGTGGAATCGGAGAGCGCGGCAAAGATCGCGTCGAGGGAACCGGCGTCCGGATGAGCGGTTGAGTGAACCATGCGGTTGAGTATCTGGAACGCCCGCGCCTTCGTCAAGCGCGTTGCGCCAGGTCGATCTGCGCATGGATCTCGCGGATCACGGCCTCTTTTTCGCGGTTGTAGATCTCGGGGTTGGCCGCGTCGATGGTGTGCGCGCGGTCCTTGGCTTCCTCGTACCTTTGGCGCAGGTCCGGCCGCTGCTCGAGGATGTCCATGAACGCCAGCGAGTCCTTGTGGACCGGATCGCCGCGATGGCAGATGTGGATGTTGACGTTGAACACACGCCCACCGTGCCGCACGCTGCCGCAGACATAAGGCTTCTCGTCCTTGTCGACCCACACGGGGCGCCGGTGAAACCCGAGCTTTTCGAATGGGTCGATGTTCATCGTGGCGCCTCCGCCGGTGACTTTAGCCGCTGGCAACGCACCGGGCGATATGCTCGACCGCGACACGTCGACACCCACTGAAGGAGAACCATCGATGCCCGAGCTGCGCCAGTTGTATCCCCCGATCGAACCCTATGAAAGCGGCATGCTCGATGTCGGTGACGGCCATCGCATCCGCTATGAGCGCGTGGGCACGCCCGGCGCCAAGCCGGCGGTGTTCCTGCATGGCGGGCCTGGCGGCGGCATCTCGCCCGCGCATCGGCAGCTGTTCGATCCGGCGCGCTACGACCTGATGCTGTTCGACCAGCGCGGCTGCGGCCAGTCGCTGCCGCATGCCGGTCTCGAGGCCAACACGACCTGGCACCTGGTGTCCGACATCGAGCGCCTGCGCGCGCTGGCCGGCGTCGACCGGTGGCTGGTGTTCGGCGGCTCGTGGGGCTCCACGCTCGCGCTGGCCTACGCGCAGAAGCACCCCGAGCGCGTGAGCGAGCTGGTGCTGCGCGGCATCTACACCGTGACCCGCGCGGAGCTGCAGTGGTACTACCAATTCGGCGTGTCCGAGATGTTCCCCGACAAGTGGGAGAAGTTCCAGGCGCCGATTCCCGAAGCCGAGCGCGGCGACATGGTTGCGGCCTACCGCAAGCGACTCACCGGCGACGACCCGGTGGCGCGCATCGAGGCCGCGCGCGCCTGGAGCGTGTGGGAGGGCGAGACCATCACCCTGCTGCCGAGCCCCGCGCTCTCCGACGCGCATGCCGACGACCATTTCGCGCTGGCCTTCGCGCGGCTGGAGAACCACTACTTCGTGCACGGCGCCTGGCTCGAAGAAGGCCAGCTGCTGCGCGACGCGCACCGGCTGCGCGACATTCCCGGCGTGATCGTGCACGGCCGCTACGACATGCCCTGCCCCGCGCGCTACGCCTGGGCACTGCACAAGGCGTGGCCCCAGGCCGAGTTCCACCTGATCGAAGGCGCGGGGCACGCCTACTCGGAGCCCGGCATCCTCGACCGGCTGGTGCGCGCGACCGACGGCTTCGCCCAGCGCTGACTGAGCGCGGCACCTTCGCGGGAACGCTTTATGCGTGCTGCAACGCAGCACCCATCACCACCACCGCGAAGGAGCACCCCATGCTGGACCGTACCGCCACCCAGTTCTCCCATGTCAAACCCGGTGACACGGAGTTCGTCTCGGGTGGTTTGCGTGACTTCTTTCTCTACCGCGACCTGGGCATTGCCGAGGCCACCAACGGCAAGGTGATCGCGCATCTGGTCAAGGCCAACATGGCACCGGAAACGGGCACCGGCTGGCACCGCCACGAGGCGGACTTCCAGATCGTGATCATGGTCAAGGGCTGGGCCCGCTTCATGTACGAAGACAAGGAAACGCTGGTCGAGGCCGGCGACGTGGTGCACCAGCGCCCGGGCATCCGGCACTTCCTGTTCGACTACTCGCCGGACATGGAGTACCTGGAGATCGTCTCGCCGGCGGACTTCAAGAGCGTGGATGTGGAGCCGGTGTGCGAGATTCCGCCGCCTACGCCCTGGAAGTAAGCCGCCGGGCGGCGAGGCCACTGCCGGTTCGGAAGAAAGCTGTCTACCACCTGACCTGTCAGGTAAAGATGACCGTTTGTCTCGCCCACCAAACACCGCTCATCATTCACTACAAATAAGATTCATTCGCGGTCAGAATTTCCGTCGGTGGTGCTTTTGTTTGCACCACGCCGGCCCGGGCACCCTCGCCCGCGCACCCTTCGGAAAACCAGCCATGACCCGCCTCTCGCCCTCGACACGCCGCCGCACGCCTGTTGCCCTCGCCCTGATCGGCCTTGTTTCCTCGCTGCCCGCCGCGTTCGCGCAGCAAGCTGCGCAACCGGCCGTGCCCAGCACCCCGAGCGCCGCCAGTTCGCCCGCCGCCGGCACGTCGGTGCCGACCACGCTGCGCGAAGTGCAAGTGCAGGGCGCGCAGGACAAGACCGGCTTCGGCGCCAACCCTTCCAGCATCAGCCGCCTGCCGGCCGACCTGCGCGACGCGCCGCAGTCCGTCACCGTCATCAACCAGGCCGTGATGCAGTCGCAAGGCGCGACCTCGCTGGCGAGCGCGCTGCGCAACGTGCCGGGCCTGACCATCGGCGGCGCCGAAGGCGGACAGATCGGCACCAACATCAACCTCAACGGCTTCTCGGCCCGCACCGACATCTACCTGGACGGCGCGCGCGACCGCGCCCAGTACTACCGCGACACCTTCGCGCTCGAGTCGGTCGAGGTGCTCATGGGCCCGGCGTCGATGCTGTTCGGCCGTGGCTCCACCGGCGGCGTGATCAACCAGGTGACCAAGAAGCCGTCGCTCACGCCCGCGGGCGAGGTCTCGCTGGCAGCCAGCACCACGGGCCTCGTACGCTCGACCATCGACATCAACCGCCCGCTGTCCGACACCTCGGCATTCCGCATCTCGGCCATGGGCCAGCAGGGCGACGCCACCACGCGCGACCAGAGCAAGCTGAAGGACTTCGGCCTCGATGCCTCGGTGAAGTTCGGCATCAACACGCCCACGCAGGTCACGCTGTCGGCGCTGGTGCAGCACAACCGCGACCAGCCCGACTACGGCGTGCCGCCGCTCAACGGCCACCCGGCCAAGGTCGACAAGAACCTGGCCTACGGCTTCAGCGACGACCGCACCATCTCCGACATCCAGGCCTTCAGCGCCCTGGTACAGCACAAGCTCACGCCCAACACGACGATCCGCAACCAGACGCAGTACAACGACGTGACCACCGACGCGCGCGAGACCGCGCCGCAGGCCATCGGCACGCTGTCGTCCAAGAACGTGTTCACGCCCTTCTCCACCGGCACCACGGCCGTGCCGACGGCCGCGTTCTCGTCGCTGCCGCTGGACACGCTGTGGGTGCGCCAGCAGAGCCATGACCGCGTGATCCACGACAAGTCGCTGTTCAACCTGACCGAGCTCAGCACCAAGTTCGACACCGGCGCCATCAAGCACTCGCTGCTCGTGGGCTTGGAACTGGGCCACGACACCTACGACAACCAGGCCTACTACCGCAACGGCACCTGCAACGGCGTGGCACTGAACCCGGCCGGCGGCACCAGCGGCTATGCCACCTGCTCGCCGCTGCTCGCGCCCTACCAGGGCAACTCGCCGAGCACCGCGCCCAGCCTGCCCGGCAACCTGGCCACCGCCAGCGCCACCACGGTGGCCGGCTACGTGAACGACACGATCGAGCTCAGCCCGCAGTGGAAGCTGGTGGCCGGCGTGCGGCAGGACCACTACCGCGCCAGCATCTTCAACAGCATTCCCACCGCCACCACGCTCGCCAGCGAAAGCCAGACCGTCGACTTCACCAGCGTGCGCGCCGGCGCCATCTGGCAGCCGACGCCCGTGCAGTCGTACTACGTGTCGTACAGCACCTCGTTCAACCCCTCGCTCGAGCAACTGGTGGCCACCACCGGCAGCACGCAGCCGCTGCCGCCGCAGAAGAACAAGGCCTACGAACTCGGCGGCAAGTGGGACCTGAACGAAGGCAACCTGTCGCTCACGGCCGCCGCCTTCCAGATCACGCAGACCAACGCCCGCTCGCAGAACAGCGACGGCACCTACAGCGCCACCGGCACGGTGCGCGTGAACGGCGCGCGCGCCGGCGTGGCTGGCCGCGTGACCGACAAGCTGCAGCTGTTCGGCGCCTACACGCACCTGGACGCGACCATCGTCGACGGCATCGCGCCCGGCACGCTGGGCAAGGTACCGGCCAACACGCCGAAGGACGCGGCCAGCCTGTGGGCCACCTACGCCGTCACGCCCGAATGGGAAATCGGCGGCGGCACCACCTACAGCGCCAAGCGCTACGCCAACAACACCGACCTCGTGCAGGTTGGCGGCTATGCGCGGCTGGACGCGATGGTGGCTTACCATCAGCCCAAGTACGACATCCGCCTGAACGTGTTCAACCTGGCCAACCGCCACTACTACGACGCGCTGATCCCCTCGGACGGCGGCCGTGCGGTACCGGGCTCGGGACGCGCCGCCACGCTGACGCTCACCTACCGCCTCTGAGCCTTCGCCACCTGAAGAAAGACGACTCGCCATGCTGGTCTGCATCCCCGGCGTTCTCGACCGCGAAGCCCTTGCCGCGGTGCGCGCGCGCCTCGATGCGGCCGCGACGCCTGGGTCGATGGCCGCGTGACGGCCGGCCACCAGGGCGCGCCGGTCAAGTTCAACCAGCAGATCGACGAGGGCTCGGCGGTGGCGCACGAGTGCCAGTCGATCATTGCGAGCGCGCTCGAGCGCCACCCGACCTTCATCAGCGCGGCGCTGCCCAACCTGCTGTATCCGCCGATGTTCAACCGCTACAGCGAGGGCATGCGCTTCGGCCTGCACGTGGACGGCGGCGTGCGCATCGACCCGCGCACCGGGCGCAAGCTGCGCACCGACCTGTCGGCCACGCTGTTCCTGTCGGACGCCGACAGCTACGACGGGGGCGAGTTGCAGATGGAAGACACGCACGGCATGCAGACCGTGAAGCTCGCGGCCGGCGACATGGTGCTGTACCCCGCCACCAGCCTGCACCAGGTCACGCCCATCACGCGCGGCGTGCGCGTGGCCTGCTTCTTCTGGGTGCAGAGCCTGGTGCGCGACGCGGGCGACCGCGCGCTGCTGTTCGACATGGACAACGCGATCCAGCGCCTGAACCAGAGCGGCGCCGACGAATCGGCGCGCCGCACGCTGGTGGGGACATATCACAACCTGCTTCGCAAGTGGAGCGACACCTGAGGCAGTGCAGCGACACCTGAGGTTTTAGACTCTCCCGACTCGCAAAATCGATAACAACCGAGGAGAGAGAACTTGCGTATTCAAACTGCCCGCCTGACGGCCGGCTTGCTGCTCGCGTGCGCCGCCCTGGCGACCCAAACCAGCAACGCCGCGTCCCCGTCGACCTCCGAAGCGCCCGCCGCTTCCGCCTCATCCACGGCGTCCACCGCCGACGCACTCGAAGCCGAGCAGCAGGCCGCCTTCAAGGCCGCGAAGGCCGTGCAGAAAGCCGGCCCCGCCGACATCACGCTGCGCGACCAGGCCCACCTGCACCTGCCCGAAGGCTACGTCTGGGTGCCCACGCCCGCCGCCGCGCAGCTGATGCGCAGCATGGGCAACCGCACCGACGACACCTTCATCGGCGTCGTGTTCCCCTCGGACGATGCCGACTGGATGGCGGTCGTGAAGTTCGTCAAAGAGGGCTACATCAAGGACGACGACGCCAAGGACTGGAACGCCGACGACCTGCTCAAGAGCCTGAAGGAAGGCACCGAGGCCGCCAATGAAGAACGCGCCAAGCGCGGCATTCCCGGCATCGAGGTGACCGGCTGGGCGCAGAAGCCCGAGTACGAAGCCGGCACCCACCGCCTCGTGTGGTCGGCGCTGTCCAGGCGCAAGGGCAGCACCGACGGCAACCAGGGCGTCAACTACAACACCTACGCGCTGGGCCGCGACGCTACCTGAGCCTGAACCTCATCACCAACGCGAACGACCTCCCCAAGTACAAGCCCGACGCCGCCAAGCTGCTCTCGGCGATCCAGTACGACGACGGCAAGAAGTACGCGGACTTCAACTCCTCGACCGACAAGGTCGCCGCCTACGGCCTGGCCGCGCTGGTGGCCGGCGTGGCGGTGAAGAAGCTGGGGCTGTTCGCGCTGGCGCTGGCCTTCCTGGCCAAGTTCGCCAAGATCGCCGTGGTGGCGGGTGGCGCGGCGCTGTGGGGCATCGCCAAGGTCTTCAAGAAGAAGGAGCCCGTGGTGGCCGAGGCACCCGCGCCTGCGCCCATCAACAACAGCAACAACAATAACGGCTTCGACGAACCGCCCAAGCCGCCCACGGCCTGATGCACCGGAGCACCCGCGCGCCATGGTGAAACTGCTGCTGTTGCTGCTGAGCGCCGGCAAGCTCGGCAAGCTGCTGCTGTCGGGCGGCACGATGCTGGTCTCGGTGCTGGCCTATGCCTTCGTCTTCGGCTGGCGCTACGCGGTGGGCTTCGTGGTGCTCATCTTCATCCACGAGATGGGCCACTACCTCGCGGCGCGCCAGCGCGGCCTCGACGTGGGCCTGCCCACCTTCATTCCGTTCGTGGGCGCGTGGATCGACCTGAAGCAGCAGCCGCACGACGTCGAGACCGAAGCCTGGGTCGGCCTGGGCGGCCCCCTGCTCGGCAGCCTCGCCGCGCTGGCCTGCTACTTCGCGGCGCGCGAGACCGACAGCCGCCTGCTGCTGGCGCTTGCGTATGCAGGCTTCTTCATCAACCTGTTCAACCTGATTCCGCTGTCGCCCTTCGACGGCGGCCGCATCACCGCCGTGCTCACGCCGCGCGTGTGGCTGCTGGGCGTGCCGGTGCTGGTGGCCTTGTTCTTCTGGCGGCCGAGCCCGATGCTGATCCTGGTCGCGGTGCTCGCCGCGCCGCAAGTGATGCGCGCCTGGAAGTACGACCCCAAGGACCCGGCCAACCAGCAGTACTACGCGGTGTCGACCGAAACGCGCGTGACCTACAGCCTGTACTACATCGGCCTGCTGGCATTCCTGGCCGTGATGTCGCACGACACGCACGAGATGCTCGGCAGCGCGCGCGTGCTCGGCGCCTGAAGCCGCAAGAAAATACCCGGAGGAGACGGGGCGTGCGCCTGTTGCCCGGCCGTTTCATGGTCATCGAGCAGGCCATGGGCGTGCCGAAGGGCCGTCTCGCGGCGCAGGCGTGGCTCAGCGGCTTCATCGAGGAAATGAAGGCCTCGGGTTTCGTGGCGGAGGCCTTGAAGCGGCACGGCATCGAAGGCGCCGCAGTGGCGCCGCGTCTCAGCGCCCGGTAAAGCGCGGCGCGCGCTTGGCGACGAAGGCGGCCACGCCTTCACGCGCATCGGCGCTGCCGGCGCGCTCGCGCAGCAGCCGCCGCTCCATCGCAAGATGTTCCTCGAAGGGCCGGCCCGGCACGCCGGCGCACAGCGCCTTGATGCCACCGAACGACGCGCTCGCGCCCTGGGCCAATCGCGCCACGAGCGCTTCGCTGGCGGCGGCGAGTTCGCCGTCGGGATAGAGCGCATCGACGGCGCCCCACGCAAGGCAGCGCTGGCTGTCGACGGCATCGCTCAGCATCAGCAGTTGCTGCGCGCGCACGGGACCGACGCGACGCGAAAGAAAATACGAGGCACCGGCATCCGGCGACAGCCCGATGGCCGCATAGCCCGTGCGCAGCTTCATCGATTCAGCAGCGAGCACGAAGTCGCCGCACAAGGCGAGCCCCACGCCCGCGCCGCCGATCGGCCCGTTCACGGCCACGACGAGCGGCGCCGGGCTCGTCGACAGCCGCAACAGCGCGGGGTGCAACCGGTCGAGGATGTCGTCGACCAACGCGGGCAACGCATCGCCGGCCGCGACGAATTCCTCGATGTCACCGCCCGCGCAGAACACCCGGCCCTCACCGCTCAGCAAGATGGCGCGTGGCTTGTGCGCCAACACATCGTCGATGGCTCGCGCCAGTACGCGGCTGCTTGCCCGGCCTATCGCGTTGGCACGTTCGGGGCGCTTCAGCACGATGCGGCCGATGTCGTCTTCCACTGTCCATGCGATGCCTTCTTCGGTGTTCATCTCGTCTTTTCCGTTTCGGGGTGTGTGCCTCAGATCCCGGTCAGCCCGCCCGTACACATCAACGTCTGCCCACTCACGTAGTCCGACTCCGGCGCGCACAGCAGGTACACCGCACCGGCCGCTTCTTCGGGTGTGCCGCCGCGCCCCAGCGGAATCGACTGCTCCATCATCGACAGCAGCCCCGGGTTGATGCCGACCTTGATCTCGCGCCCCTCGATGTTCGCGGTGGTGGCCTCGGCGGTGCTTGCGGTCAACCGGGTCTGGATGAAACCGAAGGCCACGCAATTGACCGTGACGTTCATGCGGCCCCACTCTTTGGCCAGCGTCTGCGTCATGCCGACGATCCCGGCCTTGGCCGTTGAATAGTTGGCCTGCCCCGCGTTGCCGAACAGCCCCGCCACCGACGAGATGTTGACCACCTTGCGCACCACGCGCCGACCCGCTTCCGTCTCGGCTTTCGACAGCGCGCGGATCACCGGCTGCGCCGCGCGCAGGATGCGAAACGGCGCGGTGAGGTGCACGTCGATCATGGCGTACCACTGCTCGTCGGTCATCTTCTGCACCACGCTGTCCCATGTGTAGCCGGCGTTGTTGACGATGATGTCGAGGCCCTTGTATTCGTTCACCGCGGTGCCGACGAAACGCTCCGCGAAGTCGGGCGCCGACACGCTGCCGACGCAGGCCACGGCCTGGCCGCCGGACTGGCGGATGGCCTGCACCGTTTCTTCGGCCGGTTCGGCGTCGAGGTCGTTGACGACGATGCGCGCGCCTTCCGACGCGAGCTTGAGTGCGATCGCGCGGCCGATGCCTCGGCCCGATCCGGTGATGAGGGCGACCTTGCGTTCGAGCTTGGGTGTCATGTCTCTTTGCTTTCGTTCTGAGTGTGTGTTGTCGTCAGCGCAGCGCCACCAGCGCTTCGCCGGCGATGCGCGTCTGCCCGTACTGGTTGGCGCTGAGCACCTCGACGCGCACGCAGCGCTCGCCGTTGTGCTCGAGCTTTTCGACCACGCGGCCGCTGCAGCGCACCGCGTGGCCCAGGTGCGTGATGCCCTGGAAGCGCACGTCGAAGCGGCGCAGTTGCGACTGCGGCGCCCACTGCGTGAGCAGCCGGGCCAGCCAGGCCATGCCCAGCATGCCCTGCGCGAACACATCGGGCATGCCGGCCTTGCGCGCGAAGTCGGTGTCGATGTGGATCGGGTTGTGGTCGCCCGACGCGCCCGCGAACAGCGCGAGCGTGCTGCGGTTCACGGGCGGCAGCTGCAGCGCAGGCAGTTCGTCGCCGATGTTCACGGCGTCATAGGTGAGAGAGGTCAATGCGCGGCTCCTTCAGTGGCGGCAGACGATGACCGCGCGCAGCTCGGCGACCAGTTCGCCGCGCTGGTTGGTGGCGCGCGAGGTCTTGACGACGAACTCGAGCGCGCCGTTCTTCTTGTCGTAGATGTCGGTGATGACCGAGCGCACGGTGACGGTGTCGCCCACGCAGGCCGGCCGGTGGTAGCTGAAGCTCTGCTCGCCGTGCAGCAGCTTCGACAGCGGAATCTGCAGGTCGCTCAGCAGCCTGTCGGACGCGCCCGAGTCGAGCTCGGCCGCGAACAGAAAGGTCGGCGGCGCGGGCAGGTCGGGGTAGCCGGCATTGCGCGCGGCGGCCTCGTCGGTGTACACGGGGTTGGTCTCGCCGATGGCCTTGGCGAAGAAGCGCAGGCGGGTGCGCTCAATGGGCAGCACGGAGGGCGGCAGCTCGTGGCCGATCCATTTCCTGTCGATCATCGCGCAGCCTTCACACGCGTTCGTAGAGCGTGACCACGCACGCGCCGCCCAGGCCGAGGTTGTGCTGCAGCGCGAGCCGCGCGCCCTCCACTTGCCGCTTGTCCGCCGTGCCGCGCAGTTGCTGGACCAGCTCGGTGCATTGCGCCAGCCCGGTGGCGCCCAGCGGGTGCCCCTTCGACAGCAGCCCGCCCGACGGGTTGGTGACGACCTTGCCGCCGTAGGTGTTGTCGCCGTCGACCACGAACTTCTCGGCGCCGCCCACCGGGCACAGGCCCAGCGCTTCGTAGCTGATGAGCTCGTTGTGCGCGAAGCAGTCGTGCAGCTCGACCACGTCGATGTCCTGCGGGCCGACGCCGGCCGCGTCGTACACCTTCTGCGCGGCCTCCTGCGCCATGCTGAAGCCGACCACCTCGCGCATGTCGCGGCTCTCGAAGGTGATGGGCCGGTCGGTGGTCATGGCCTGCGCCTTGATGCGCACGCCACGGTCAGCCCGTGGCGTTCGGCAAATCGCGCCGAGCACACGATGGCCGCCGCCGCGCCGCAGGTGGGCGGGCAGGCCATGAGGCGGGTCATCACGCCGGGCCACATGACGGGGGCGGCCATCACCTCGTCTTCGGTGACGACAGTACGAAACAGCGCCACCGGGTTGTTCGACGCATGGCGGCTGGCCTTGGCGCGGATCTTCGCGAAGGTCGACATCTGCGTGCCGTACTGCTGCATGTGCGCCAGGCCCGCGCCGCCGAAGTAGCGCAGCGCGAGCGGCACCTGCTCGTTGCCGACCAGCTCGTCGGTGATGCGCTCGAAGTGGTCGAAGGGGCTGGGCCGGTCGTTGAACACCGCGCCGAGCGCGCCGGGGCTCATGTGCTCGAAGCCCAGCGCCAGCACGCAGTCAGCGGCGCCGCTGGCCACGGCCTGGCGCGCGAGGAACAGCGCGGTCGAGCCGGTCGAGCAGTTGTTGTTGACGTTGACCACCGGAATGCCCGTCATGCCCACTTCGTACAGCGCGCGCTGGCCGGCGGTGGAGTCGCCGTACACATAGCCCACGTAGGCCTGCTGCACCAGCTCGTAGCCGATGCCCGCGTCTTTCAGCGCGGCGTTGGTGGCGTGCGCGGCCATCTGGGGGTACGGCTGGTTCGCGCCGGGCTTGGTGAAGGGGATCATGCCGACCCCGACCACGTGGACGTCTTGACTCATGAAGTGCTCCTGGAAATGGATGGAAAGAAGAGGAAAAAAGAAGGCTCAGGCCACGCTGCGCTGCCGACCCTGCCAGAAGGGTTCGCGCAGCCTGGTCTTGAGCACCTTGCCGGCGCCCGACAGCGGCAGCGCGTCGAGCACGGCCACGCTGCGCGGGCACTTGTAGCCGGCGATCAATGTCTTGCAATGGGCAATCAGTTCTTCGGGGCGAATGCCCTGCCCCGGCTTCAGCACCAGCGCCGCATGCACGGCCTCGCCCCACTCGTCGCTCGGAATGCCGATGACCGCGCAGGCCGCCACGGCGGGGTGCTGGTTGATGGCGTTCTCGACCTCGGCCGAATAGATGTTCTCGCCGCCGCTGATGATCATGTCCTTCAGGCGGTCGACCACGAAGATGTAGCCGTCGTCGTCCATGTAGGCGCCGTCGCCGGTGTGCATCCAGCCGTCGCGCACGGCGGCGGCCGTCTGCTCGGGCTTGTTCCAGTAGCCCTGCATCACGTTGGGGCCGCGCACGGCCACTTCGCCCACGGTGCCGCGCGGCACCTCGGTGCCGTCGGCATCGACGATGCGCACTTCCATGCAGTAGCTCGCGCGCCCGGCCGAGCGCAGCTTGCCGCGCTTGCGCCCTTCGGCCGTGTGGTTGCACGGCGGGTTGATGGTGGCAATGGGCGACAGCTCGGTCATGCCGTAGGCCTGCGCGAACTCGACGCCCGGGAACGCCGCCATCGCGCGGTTGAGCACCGCCTCGGAAATCGGCGACGCGCCGTAGGTGATGCACCGCAGGCTGCTCAGGTCGCGCGGCTCGCGCATGGCGGGGTGGTCGACCAGCATCTGGATCATGGTGGGCACCAGCAGCGCGTGCGTCACGCGGTCGTTGGCGATGGCGTTGAGCACGGCCTCGGGGCTGAACGCGGGCACGATCGCGTGGGTGCTGCCCTGGAACCAGTGCGGCGTGGCCAGCCCCATGTCGGCCAGGTGGAACATGGGCGCGGCGTGCAGGTAGCAGCTGCCGGGCGGCGCCAGGCCCTCGCCGAGCGCCGCGAAGCCCGAGCTGCACATGTTGGTGTGGCTCAGCATCACGCCCTTGGGAAACCCGGTGGTGCCGCCGGTGTAGAAGATGCCGGCCAGGTCTTCGTCGCGGCGCGCGGCGTCGGGCACCGGCGCGGCGGCGTCGAGCAGCGCCTCGTAGCCGAGCATGCCGGCGGGCAGCGCGTCGTCGCCGCAGTAGATCACCTCGCGCAGCGTGGTGGCCTGGCCGCGCATCTGCTCGACCAGGGCCCGAAAGGTCTCGTCGACCAGCAGGATGGTGGAGCCCGAGTCTTCCAGCGAATACAGGATTTCCGCGGCCGACCAGCGGATGTTGCAGGGGTTGAGCACGCCGCCGCCCCAGGGCACGGCCATCTGGTATTCAAGGTAGCGGTCTGAGTTGAGCGACAGCATGGCCACCCGGTCGCCCGCCTGCATGCCGAGCCTTTGCAGCGCGCCCGCCAGGCGGGCCACCCGCCCGGTGTAGTCGCGAAAGCTGCGGGTGCGGCCGGCAAAGCGCACGGCCACCTTGTCGGGGTGCTGCTGCACGGCGCGGTGCAGGGCCTGGGTCAGGTACATGGCGAGTGTCTCCGTCTCTTTCTTGTGTTGCCGCATCGTAGGAAGCCGGTTGCGCCCCGGAAATGGCGCTTTGCGTCGATCGCATGGCAGAAAACGTCAATCGACACGGTGGCATGCTTGGGGTCTGATCGCCTTGCCATGCTGCAGCCACCCGTCACCATTCCGATCGCCTTCGTCCAGGGCATGCTCTCGGGCATCCGTGCCCGGGGCGCGGACGCGCGGGTCGATGTCGGCGCGGCGCTGGAAGATGCCGGCATTGCGCCCGCGCTGCTCGACGCGCCGGGCGCGCGCGTCACGGCCGAGCAGTACGTGGCGCTGTTCGCGCTGCTGATGGAGCGGCTCGACGACGAGGCGCTGAGCTTCCTGTCGCGCCGCCTGAAGCGCGGCAGCTTCGCGCTGATGACGCGCGCCACGCTGGGCGCGCCCACCTTCGAGGTGGCGCTGCGCCGCGTGGCCCACACCTTCAGCCTGCTGCAGGACGACCTGACGCTGGTGCTGCTGCGCGAAGGCCCGCTGGCGGGCTTCGGGCTGCAATTGAGCGACACCGCCGCGGCGCGCCAGAACTTTCTGCACGAGCTGATGCTGCGCGTGTACTGGCGGCTGTTCGCGTGGCTGCACGGCGGCCGGCTGGCGGCGCGGCGCTTCGATTTCGGGTTCGAGCTGCCGCCCTACGCGGACGCTACGCCAAGGTGTTCCCAGGGCCGCTGCAGTTCGGCCAGCCCTGCTCGGCCGTGTGGTTCGACGCCAGCGCGCTCGCCACGCCGATGCTGCGCGACATGCAGGAAATGAACACCTTCCTGGCGGCCTCGCCGGCCAATGTGATCCTGCCGCGCCTCGCGGAACAGGCCATGAGCGCGCGCGTGCGCTCGGTGCTGCAGCAGAACCGGCCGGCATGGGCCGACCTCGCGACCACCGCGAGCGGCCTGCACATGTCGGTCAGCACGCTGCAGCGGCACCTGGCGACGGAGGGCACGTCGTTCCAGTCGCTGAAAGACCAGCTGCGGCGCGACCTGGCGATCGTGCGGCTCAACACGAGCGCGGTGCCGCTCGCGGCGCTGGCCGAAGAGCTGGGGTTTGCCGACAGCGCCGCGTTCCAGCGCGCGTTCAAGGCCTGGACGGGCGGCGCGCCGGGCTCCTACCGCCGGCGCCGCGAAACGGGCACCGACGAGTAGGCCCGGCCTGGGGCGGCTACCACTTCACGCGCACGCCGAGCGAGCCGTTGATGCCGCTCTTGACCTTGGCGTCGCCGCCCGACGACCACAGCTTGCCGATTTCGCCGTAGAGGCTGGTCGACTGGCTCAGGGCCAGCGTGAAGCCGCCCGCGAGTTCGGTGCTCGTGCTGCCGGTGGGGGCCGCGATGTCGGTGGTCGTTGCGCCGTTCACGAAGCGCGCGATGTCCGCGCCGCTCGAGGTCTTGTAGACGTTGAAGCGGCCGTACGGCTGCAGCGTGCCCATGCCGGTGTCGACTTGTCCCTTGACTCGCACGCCCGCGCGCGCGATCCAACCGCTGTCGGCCTGCGGCTGCGCGATGGCGCCGACGATGGCCGAGTTGCTCAGGTCCATGTGCTGGTGGATCAGCTGCAGCTGCGGCTCGATGGTCCAGCCGCTGCCGCCCAGCGGGAAGGCCTGGCCGACTTCGATCGAGCCCAGCAGGCTGTTGCCCTTGCCCGCGACGCCGGCGCTCAGGTTCGGCTCGACCGTGTAGCGGTGGCGGCCCGACTGCACCACGGCATCGGCGTAGAAGCCGCTGTCGTTGGTGTAGGTGCCGTACACGCCCACGTACTGGCTGCGCAAGTCGTTGCGGCCCACGCCGAGGTTCTGGATACCGCTGGCAAAACCGTTCACGCGCGCGTCGCCGTCGAGCTGGCCGACGTAGATGCCGGCGCGCCAGTTCGGCGTGGCCAGCAGGTCGGTGCCGGCCTGGAAGCCGGTCAGCCGGCCCTTGCTCTTCGGCGATACCGCACCGCCCTGCTGGATGTCGATGTCGGTGGAGAGCACGCGCGCCCAGGCACGGCGGTCGGAGCCGGTCGGCGTGGTGGCGGCGCCCTTCACATCGTCGTCGCCCACGCGCTTGCGCACATCGCCCAGCATCGCGAGGTTGCCCTGGCGCAGTTGGCTCGGCAGCGCCGCATAGAGCGAGGCTTCCGGGCGGTAGGTGATCACCGGAACACCGGCAGGGTTGCCCGGCGTGACCGCGTTGATGCTGGAGCGCAAATACCAGTTCTCGCCCGCGCCGCCGGCGTCGGCGGCGTACAGCCGGTACTCGTAGGCGCCGGCATCCACGTGGCCGCCCGCGAGCGAGAACGCGTCCTTGGTCGTCTGCGCCGTGGTCTTCGCGCCGTTCTGCGCGGTGACGACCTCGATGCCGTTGCCGCTTGTCAGCGCACCCAGGCCGCCGACGTTGGCGATCTGCACGCTGGTCTTGCCGCTGGCAGTGCCGCCGTTGATCACCAGCCGGTCTGATGGCCCCGCGCCGTTGAGCGCGGTGCCCAGCTTGAGCACGCCATTGTTGCCCACGTAGTTGCCGTTCACGGTCAGCGTGGTGCCGGCCGCTTGGCTCAGCAGCGAAACGGTGCCGCTGTTGGCCAGCGAGGCGACCGCCTGGTTGAAGCCGGCCAGGTCGAGCGTTGCGCCAGCCGCCACGCTGTGCGCCGAAGCGGCGCTGAAGGTGTTGACCGCGCCGGCCTTCAAGGTGCCCTGCGCCACGCTCGTCGCGCCCGTGTAGGTGTTGGCGCCCGACAGCGTCAGCGTGCCGGTGCCCTGCTTGGTGATGAAGCCGCCGCCGGTGATCGCGCCGCTCAGCGTGCCCGAGAACGCGCCCGTGTCGATGACCGGATCGAGCTGGCCGGTCAGCTTGATCGCGTTGGCGATGGTCAGGCCGTCCGCGCTGAAGCCCAGCGTGGTGTCGTCGTCCATCGACAGCGCGCCAGTGCCCAGTGCCTGGTTGTGGCCCACGTTCAGGCGCCCCTGGCGCAGCGCGGTGCCGCCCGTGTAGGTATTGGCGCCCGAGAGCGTCAACGCGCCGGTGCCGACCTTCACCAGCGAGCCGCCCACGCCGGAGATGACGCCGGAGACTTCCGTGCTGGTGTTCAGCCCGCCCGTGGTCAGCGCCTTCGCGCCGAGGAGCACCTTGCCTGCGCCTTCGAGCGAACCGATCGCCGTGCCGTCCGCCAGCAGCCTGCTGATGTGGACCTCGCCCCCCGCCTTGTTCACGATGGTGGCCTGATCGGCCGTGGAGCGGTAGTTCATGTCGATCTTGCCGCCGGCCTCGTTGGTGATGATGGCGTGGCCGGCCGAGGCGAAGTCCCACAGGTAGACCGCGCCGTCCGCGAAGTTGGTGATGCGCGCATTGCCGGCCGTGGAATTGAACACGAACGTGGTGTCGCCACCGCGGTTCTCGAAGACGGCGTTGCCCGCGGTCGAGTCGTGATTGAACATCACGCTGGAATAGGTGTTCGCGACGAAGGTGGCGTTGCCCGCCGAACTCCTGGTATTGAACTCGACGTTGCTGATGGCGACCGGAGGACCGACGGGCGCGGCCAGGGTGATGTGCAGGTTGCCCGCGTCGGCGGTACCGTTGAAGCGCAGGGTGCCGCCCGCGCTCACGGCCACGGCGCCGGTGCCCAGCGCACCGCTGACCGCGGCGTTCACGGTGCCGTCGTTGATCGACGTGCCGCCCGTGTAGGTGTTGACGCCCGAGAGCGTCAGCGTGCCGGTGCCGACCTTGACGATCGAGCCGCCCGCGCCAGAGATGACGCCGGAGATTTCCGTGCTGGTGTTGAGGCCGCCGGTCGTCAGCGCCTTGTTGCCGAGGATCACGTTGCCAGCGCCTTCGAGCGAACCGATGGAGATGCCCGGCGTGGTCATCTTGCTGATGCGCACAAGGCCCCCCGCCTTGTTCACCACCGTGGCCTGGTCGGCGGTGGCACGGTCGAAGAACTCGACGAGCCCGCCCGTCTCGTTGATCAACCTGGCCTGGGCCGCTGCGCCGTCGTCCAGGAAGTTCGTCTGGCCGCCTGCGAAGTTGGTGATCGTTGCCTTGCCAGCATTGGCGTTGAACCAGATGGTGGTTTCGCCACCACGGTTCTCGATGACGGCGTTGCTGGCCGTGGCGTTGCCCCGGAAATCGATGGAGCCCTGCTTTTGCGTGGTCAGCGTGGCGCTGCCGGCGGAGCTGTTGTCCGCGAACTGGATGAACCCGCCGTTGACGCCTGTGCTGCCCGCGGCGGCGGAGATGCTCAGGCTGCCGGCATCCGCGTTGCCGGTGAACAGCAGCCCTGCACTGGCCGCCACCGACACCGCACCGGTGCCCAGCGCGCCGCTGACCGCGGCGTTCAGGGTGCCACCGTTGATCGACGTGCCGCCGGTGTAGGTGTTGCTGGCGCCAAGGGTCAGCCTGCCGCTGCCGTCCATGCTGAGGGCGCCGGCGCCGGAGATGACGCCGTTCATCGTCAGCTCCGCCGACGGGGACATCTTGCCGCCCACGTCGATGGCGAGGTTGCCCGCGGGCACGAACGCGCCCGACAGGGTCCATTTGGCGCCGCTCGCCACATTGATGGCGGAGAAGCCCCGAAAGTCGTCGTCCTCGGTGTTCGTGCCCTGCAGGTTCAGCGTATTGCCGCTGCCTTGCGCGACCGCGCTGCCATTGAGCACCGAGCCTGCCCCGAGCGTGACCGTGTTGCCGCCGCCGGCCAGGTCGAGCGAATGGGCCCGCGTGATGCCGTCGCCCGCCAGCCCGCCGGAGATGGTGCCGGTGTTGATGATGGTGAGGCCGCCGCCGACGATGCCGGCACCGCCTTGAGCGGGAACGCCGAGTGCGGTGCCACCGAGGGCCCCGCCTTCGCCGTTGCCGCCCATGCCGCCAAGAGGAGCCATATTCGTGACTGTCACGCCGGTTCCGCCGTTGCCGCCGGCAATGGTGCCGCCGTTGGTGATCGTCACCGCGACGCCGACCGGCACCAGCACACCGCGCCGCCGCCGCCGCCCGCACCGCTGCCCTGGACGGGGCCGGCATTGCCGCCGTTGCCACCGGTGCCGCCGGTCAACGAACCGCCGGCATCGACGGAAAAGCTGGCGTTGGCGATCACGGCACCACCGCCCGCGCCGCCGCCGCCGCCGCCGGCTCCCATCACGCGCCGCCACCGCTGCCACCATTGCCAGCCTTGATCGCCGTACTCACCGAAGCACCGCTCACGAACGCCGAACCGCCCCCGCCGCCACCGCTGCCGTCTATCGGATTGTTCGAAAAACCGTTCGCCCCGTCGCGCCGACGCGCCGCCCGCACCGCCCGGACCGGAAGAGGGCCCCCGACCACCGTCTCCCCCCACGCCGATCACGCTGTTGCCGACGGTGTGACCCGCGCCGTACCCGGGCACGAAAAGTCCGCCGCCGCCGCCGCCGTCGCCGCCCGCCCATGAAGCACCGGCCATGCCCAGCAGCGACGCCGCCCCCACCGCCAACGCCACCGTCCTGTGGCTCTTCTTGCCGCGTGCGCGGGCGTCTCCGAAACGGCGACCCAGGCGCCAAGCGCTGGATTCCACAAACTGCGATGGGTTTTATTCATTCCGGAAGCCTTGAGAGTTACAACTTTGCGCACCACAAACGTGCACATGGTCAGGTAATGTTCATTTTTGTTAACTATTTGTATCTTAGCCATCACCTGAATTGGTTATTCCGCGCCAAAGCCGAATCACGTATTCGCTGCGGAGTTTTCGGAAACTTCTGGAACTACAACAACGCCCGCGCGACAATCCGCCGCATGGCCACCTCTTCAGACCTCCCGCCCCTCAACCGCCAGTTCGTCGCCCACTTCGGCGAAATGGGCAGCAAATGGGGCATCAACCGCACCGTCGGGCAGATCTACGCGCTGATATTTCTGTCGGAGCGCGCGCTCAATGCCGACGAGATCGCCGAGCTGCTCGAGTTCTCGCGCTCCAACGTCAGCATGGGCCTGAAGGAACTGCAGGCCTGGCGGCTGGTGCACCTGCGGCACCACGCGGGCGACCGGCGCGAATACTTCGAGGCGCCCTCGGACGTGTGGGAGATTTTTCGGGTGCTGGCCGAAGAGCGGCGCCGCCGCGAGATCGAGCCCACGCTCTCGATGCTGCGCAACGCCCTGCTCGAATCACCCACGAGCGACGCCGAGCGTCACGCGCAGGAGCGAATGCGCGAAATGCACGACCTGATCGACCGGCTCATGAAATGGTTCGACGACGTGCAGCGTCTCGCGCCCGAGACCGCCATGAAGCTCATGGGGATGGGCGCGACCGTGACGAAAGTGCTGACGCTCAAGGACCGCATCACCGGCGGCGGAGCGTCGAAGAAAAAGGCCTGAGGCCTGAGCGCACGGGCCCTGCCCCGGGGCCCCGCGCTCCAAGCCCAAGGCTCAGAGCCCAAGGCTCAGAGCCGCTCCTGCCCTCCCGCGGGCTCGGGCGTTTCGAGCTTGGCCTTGCGCACGGCGTCGTCGTCCATCAGCTCGTACCACATGGCATTGAGCACGGCAAAGGCGGCGGCCAGCGGCAGGCCGAGGATCCAGGCGAAGTACCACATCTTTTTTTCCTCCGTTCGGTTCAGTACGCGTGTCCGCTCTCGTCGCGGATCGCTTGTTCGTCGACCTTGCCCCACAGCACGTGGTAGACCCAGCTGGTGTAGGCCACGATGATGGGAATGAAGAAGGCCGTGACCACCAGCATGATGAACAGCGTGAGGTGGCTCGACGACGAGTCCCACACCGTGAGGCTGGCGCGCGGGTCGATCGACGACGGCAGGATGAACGGGAACATCGACGCCCCCACGCTCAGGATGATGCCGGCAATGCCCAGCGCCGCCGTCAGCAGCGCCAGCACCGGCTTGCGCAACGCGAGCCCGAGCAACGCGCCCAGCGCGCCGACGAAGCCGGCAACCGGCGCGGCCAGCGTCCACGAGTGCGCGGCGTAGTTGGCCGTCCATGCGCCCGCGTGCAGCTCGACCGTCTTGAGCATCGGGTTCGACGGTCCCACCGCATCGACCACGCTGCTGATGCGATAGCCGCCGATGCTGGTGGCCAGCAGCACGCCGGCCAGCGCATACAGCGCGATGGTCAGCACCGCGGCGACCATGCCATAGGTGCGCGCGCGTTCGGCAACTGGGCCCGCCGTCTTCAGCAGCAGCCAGGCCGCGCCGTGCATCACCAGCATGGCCACCGACACCAGCCCGCACAGAATGGCGAACGGATTCAGCAGGCCGAAGAAGCCGCCGTCGTAGAAGATGTGCATGTCGGCGTTGAAGCGGAACGGCACGCCCTGCAGCACGTTGCCCACGGCCACGCCGCAGATCAGCGCGGGCACGAAGCCGCTGAAGAACAGCACCCAGTCCCAGCGCGCGCGCCACTGCGGCGACTCGCGCTTGCTGCGGAACTTGAAGGCCACGGGCCGCAGGATCAGCGCCGTGAGAATCACGAACATCGCCAGGTAGAAGCCCGAGAACGACACCGCGTACAGCTGCGGCCACGCCGCGAAGATCGCGCCGCCGCCAAGGATCAGCCACACCTGGTTGCCTTCCCACACCGGGCCCACGCTGTTGATGACCACGCGGCGCTCGATGTCGTTGCGCGCCGCGAAAGGCAGCAGCATGCCGCTGCCCAGGTCGAAGCCGTCGGTCACGGCGAAGCCCACCAGCAGCACGCCGATCAGCAGCCACCAGATGAAGCGCAAGGTGTCGTAGTCGAGGAGTGTGTGGAGGATCATGCGGCGCTCCCGGTGGTTGCAACAGTGGCGCTCGCGTGCGCCGGCGGAACGTGCGAGAGCGTGTCGCCCTCATCGGGCGCATGCTCCGCCTGCGGCCCCTTGCGGATGGCCTTGAGCATCAGCTTCATCTCGATGACGAGCAGCGCGGTGTAGATCGCGATGAAGCCCGCGAGCGTGAGCAGCAGCGTCTTCACGCCCAGGTTCGACACGGCCACCGCGGTGGGCAGCACGCCTTCGATCACCCACGGCTGGCGGCCGAACTCCGCCACCAGCCAGCCCGACTCGATGGCGATCCACGGCAGCGGGATCGCGAACACCGCGACCTTCAGCAGCCAGCGGTAGCTGTCCAGCTTGCGGCGCGCCGACAGCACGAAGAAGGTGCCGGTCAGCACGATCAGCAGCATGCCGATGCCCACCATCACGCGAAACAGCCAGAACAGCGGCGCCACCTGCGGCACGGTGTCCCATGCGGCCTTGCTGATCTGCTCGTCGGTGGCGGTGCGCGGGTCGTCCACGTAGCGCTTGAGCAGCAGCGCATAGCCCATGTTGATGCCGTTGTCCTCGAAGTCTCCGCGCACCCCCTGCGTGACCTTGCCGGTGCCGCCGGCCTCGCGGATCTTCTGCAGCGCGTCGTAGGCCTTCAGGCCTTCGCGGATGCGGGCCTCGGCGCGCTTGACGAGTTCGTCGATGCCGGGCATCACGGTGTTGAGCGAGCGCGTGCCGATCAGCCCCATCACCGCCGGAATGTGGATGGCGTAGTGCGTCTCGCGCGCCTGCTGGTCGGGGAAGCCGACGACGGTGAAGGCGGCGGGCGCGGGCTGCGTCTCCCACATGGCCTCGATGGCGGCCAGCTTCATCTTCTGGTGTTCGCCCGAGAGGTAGCCGCTCTCGTCGCCGAGCACCGCCACCGACAACGCGGCGGCCAGGCCGAACGAGGCCGCGACGGTCATCGAGCGCTTGGCCAGTTCCAGGTGACGGCCCTTGAGCAGGTACCACGCGGACACGCCCAGCACGAACACGGCCGCGCACACATACCCCGCCGACACGGTGTGCACGAACTTGGCCTGCGCCACCGGGTTGGTCAGCACCGCGGCGAAGTCGGTCACTTCCATGCGCATGGTCTGCGGGTTGAAGGCCGCTCCCACTGGGTTCTGCATCCAGCCGTTGGCAATGAGAATCCACAGCGCCGAGAAGTTGGAGCCGATGGCCACCGCCCACGTGGCGGTCAGGTGGCCCACCTTCGAGAGCTTGTCCCAGCCGAAGAAGAACAGCCCGACGAAGGTCGCCTCCATGAAGAAGGCCATGAGCCCCTCGATGGCCAGCGGCGCGCCGAAGATGTCGCCCACGTAGTGGCTGTAGTAGCTCCAGTTCATGCCGAACTGGAACTCCATCACGATGCCGGTAGCCACGCCCATCGCGAAGTTGATGCCGAACAGCACGCCCCAGAATTTCGTCATGTCGCGCCAGATCACGCGGCCGGTCATCACGTAGACCGTCTCCATGATGGCGATGATGATCGAGAGCCCGAGCGTGAGCGGCACGAACAGGAAGTGATACAGCGCCGTGACGGCGAACTGCAGGCGCGATAGCGCAACGATGTCGAGGTCCATGGGGTTCTTCCTTTGTGTTCCCTGTTTCTTTTCCTGGTATCAATCCGGGCGCAGGCCGCGCAGCGCGGCGTCGAAGGCATCGGTTCCGCGCCGTACGTCGGCAACGATGCGGCCGTGCCGCATGCACACGAGGCGGTCGGCCAGCGCGGCTTCGCGGCGCAGGTGCGTGGCAATCAGCAAGGTGCGCGGGCCGGCGTGTTGCGCAAGGCGCTGCAGCACGTCGTGCGCGACGGCCGCATCGAGCGCTTCGGTGGGTTCATCGAGCAGCCAGAGCGGCACGGGGCGCAGCAGCAGGCGGGCCAGTGCGAGCCGGCGCGACTGGCCGCCCGAGAGGCCGAGCCCGCCTTCGCCGAGGCGGGTGTCCAGGCCGGTGGACAGCGCGCGCACGTCGGCGTCCAGGCCCGCGGCTTGCAGCACGGACCACAGGCGCGCGTCGGTGGCGGCGGGGTCGGCCAGGCGGAGGTTGTCGCGCAGGGTGTCCTGGAAGAGTTCGGTGCGTTGGGTCAGCAGGCAGGCGGGCTGTGCGCTGATGCGGCCGGCTAGCGGCGTGATTTCGGCGGCGACGGCGGCAAGCAACGTGGACTTGCCTGCGCCGCTCGCGCCGACCAGCGCGACGCGTTCGCCGGTGCGCAGGGTCAGCGACACATCGCTCAGGACTTGTGCATGACTGCCGGGGTGCGTGACCGTGATGTTCTTCAATTGCAGCGCGAGAGATGCATCGTCTTCTGCCTTCGCGACGGTCATGCTTTCGTCCGATGCCATGCGCGGCGCGAGACGGCGGACCGCCAGCCACGTGCGCCCCGCATCGAGCGCGCCACGGCGCACCGCAGCGAAAGGCTCGGTGGCCGTGAGCGCCACCAACAGGGCCAGTGCGGCCGCCGGCGCGCCGATCGCGCCCTCGCCGACCAACGCGCCGACTGCGAGCAGCACGCCCACGAGCGTCAACGTGCCCGCGCTGCCATAGGCGAAACCGGAGGCGGCTTCGAGCCGATTCAACGCGAGGTCGGCCTTGGCGAGTTGCGCGTCGGTGGCCATGAGCGCATCGCGCTGCGCGTCGATGCGCCCCGCCATCACCAAGTCGGTCTGCCCTGCCACCAGGTCGACGGCGCGCGCCCTCAATGCCTCGATGGCATGCGCGCGTTGCACGGCCGGCCGGCGCGCACGCCGTGCCACGACGAACGCGATGCCCCAGCCGACGACCACGAGCCACGACATCAACGCCACGCCCATGCCGATGTGCATGAAGCCGAGCACCACGCCCGCCAGCAGCGCCGCGCCCAACGCGGCGGCAGCGGGCACCAGCAGGCGCAGGTAGAGCGACTCCAGCGCGTCGATGTCGGACGTGAGGCGGAACAGCAACCGCGCCGGGCGCATCAGCAGCGCACGCGCCGCCTCGGGCCGGGCCCAGCCGCGGAACAGCCGCACGCGCAGCGCCGCGAGCACGGCAAAGGTCGCGTCGTGCGTGACGAGCCGTTCGCCATAGCGCGACGCCGTGCGGCCCAGCGCCAGCAGGCGGATGCCGGCCGAGGGCATGAACACATCGAAGGTGAAAGCCGTGGCCGCGTGCAGCCCGGCCAGCGCGGTCGCGGTGATGAACCAGCCCGAGAGGCCGAGCAGCGCCATGCCCGCGAGCACGGTGACGGCGGCGAGCAGCCCGCCGAGCAGCAGCGCGCGCGGTTGCTCCGCGAAGAAGGGGCGCAGCACGAGGCGCAGTTCGTGCCATTGCGGGGTGCGGTTCATGCGGCCTTCTCCATCGCTTCGCCGCCGAGGCTCACGACACGGCCCATGCGCGCCGCGAGCACGGGGTCGTGCGTGGCGACGATCAGCGTCTTGCCGCGCGCCAGTTCGACCAGCGCGTCGATCACGCGCGTGGCCGTTTCGGAATCGAGGTGGGCAGTCGGCTCGTCGACCAGCAGCAGGTCGGCATGCGGATGCACCGCGACGCGGGCCAGCGCGAGCCGCACGGCCTCGCCGCCGGAGAGGCCACGGCCGCCCTCGCCCAGCGCCGTGCCGG
>NZ_MOWM01000040.1 GCF_016082275.1 Variovorax sp. E3 | reverse complement strand
GCGGCGGGCGCGGCCGTGGCCATCGGCACGGCCACGGGCATGCGGCTGTCGGTGCGCAACCTGGGCGCGGCGGCGCTCGGCGAGACCATGCTGCTGTTCGCGATGCAGCGCGAGGGCCCGGCCGCGCGGCTGGCCGAAGCCGCGCTCACGCCGCGCGAGACCGAGGTGCTGTCGTGGCTCGCCAAGGGCAAGACCAACCGCGACATCGGCGAGATCCTGGGCACCAGCCCGCGCACGGTGAACAAGCACCTGGAGCACATCTTCGAGAAGCTGGGGGTGGAGACGCGGGCGGCGGCCGCGGCGCTGGCGAGCGGGCAGCTGGTGTGAACACTTCGGGCGCGCACGGTAGGTAACCCACGGGGGGTAACCGCCCCCACCGCACAGGGTTTTAGGTCTTGAATGCTTTGGTAGCAATCAGAATCAAGTGGCCACCGGAGCCAAAAATGCTGTCAAGCCTTCTGCAGTTCCCGCCCCGCGAAAGCGCCTACAAGCGCAAGTTCCTGAGCAACCAGGACGAGAACCTCTTCATGGGTTCGTTCGAGAGCTTTGCCGCGGCCGAGGCCGGCGCGCCGCCCAGCAAGGCCGTGGGCTACGACAACGCGGAAGCGGCCAAGCTCTACAGCCCGCAGATCTATTTCTACGATTACCCGGCGCTGTTCTGGCTCGGGCGCTCGATCGATGCGGGCCTCACGCGGGTGTTCGACCTGGGCGGGCACATCGGCATCAAGTACTACGCGTTTCGCCGCGTGCTGAGCTACCCGGGCAGCCTGCACTGGACCGTGTGCGACGTACCCGGCGTGGTCGAAAGCGGGCGCGCGCTGGCGGTGCAACGCGAGGCCACCGCGCAGCTCGACTTCAGCACCGACTACCGCGACGCGAGCGGCTGCGACCTGCTGTATGCCTCGGGCAGCCTGCAGTACCTGCCGGTGCGCATCGACGCGATTCTTTCGTCGCTTGCAGTGAAGCCCAGGCGCATCATCCTGAACACCACGGCCGTGCACCCGGAGCGCACGATCTACACGCTCAACAGCATCGGCGTGGCCGTGTGCCCCTACCGCATCGAGCACCACGACGAGCTGATGGCCGAGTTGGCGCGCTCAGGCTACAAGAAGCGCGACACCTGGCGCAACGAGGGCAAGCCGATCGAGGTGCCCTTTGTCGATGGCGGCGACAAGCCCTACTACGCGGGCTGCTGCTTCGACCTGGGCGCGTGACGCCTGCGCCCCGCGTCAGGGAATGACGGCGGGCAGGTTCTGGTCGGCCACGTGCCGCTGCTCGGGCGACAGCGCGTCGTAGAGCGTCGACAGCGCGTCGCTCACGGCCTGCGCGCGCCGTGCCCGGTCTTGTGCCTGCGTGGCGCGCGACTGCGCGAACTGCACGGCCGTCTGGTCGTCGCCCGGTGCGGCGGCGGTCATGCCGGCGCGGCCCGCCATGTCCCACACCGCATCGGAGAAGCGGTCCCACTGCGGCGACTGCTCGGGCGTGATCATGAGTTGCAGGCGCAGGTCGTAGAGCTTGTCGCGGATCTTGCCCGCCGCCGTGGCCGGGGTAGAGAGGCTGTCGCCCGTGCGCGGGCTCGCCGAGCTGTCGGCGCGCGCGCCGCGCCGGCCGCCACCGCCCATGCCGCCACCACCGCCGCCGCCGAACTGCGCGAAGCTGTAGCCGCTCACGGCAATCAGCGTGGCGGCGAGCGCGAACTTCCGCAGGGGTTGTTTGATCGTCATCCTGAAATCCTTTGGAGCCGGCCCGAGAAGGGCCAGGCTGCATTTCAGGAGCCTCGGCTGTCCAGCGCGTTGCGCGCCGGTTAACCGGGGGTAAAGCAGGCGGGCTTTACCGGCATCGCGCTTTCAAAAAAACTTGAGCGCCTACTTGAGCGCCTTCAGAAAAGATATTAAAGTGATATCACTTTTACCGGAGGCATCCATGAACGAGAAGACCCTCACTCCACCCCGCTCGGTCCGCAAGGAGCGCTCGTACCGCTCCTTCAACGGCTACGGCATCGTGGCCGCGGTGCTGCTGCTGATCGCGTTCGGCACGGCCGCCATCGTGCAGCGCTGGACGCCGCTGCCGGTGAGCGTGCTGCTCATCGTGGTGGCGCTGGTGCTGGTGCCGGGCCTGTACATGCTGCAGCCCAACGAGGGCATCATCCTCACGCTGTTCGGCGAGTACCAGGGCACCGACCGCAGCGAGGGCCTGCGCTGGACCAACCCGCTGCAAAGCGGCCAGAAGATCTCGCTGCGCGCGCGCAACCTCAACACGCCCGCGCTGAAGGTGAACGACAAGCGCGGCAATCCGGTGGAAATCGGCGCGGCCGTGGTGTGGAGGGTGCACGACACGGCGCAGGCCGTGTTCGAGATCGACGACTACAACAAGTTCGTCGCCATCCAGGCCGAGGCCGCCATCCGCCACCTGGCCACGCTCTACGCCTACGACAGCGGCGACGACCTGCCGACCGAAGAGACCACGCTGCGCGCCGGGCTCGACACGGTGGCCGACGCGCTCAAGGCCGAGCTCAACCAGCGCTTTGCCAGCGCCGGCGTCGAAGTGCTCGACGCCAAGCTCACGCACCTGGCCTATGCCCCCGAGATCGCGCAGGTGATGCTGCGCCGCCAGCAGGCGGTGGCCATCGTGAGCGCGCGGCACCAGATCGTGGCGGGCGCGGTCGGCATGGTCGAGGCGGCATTGCGCGGCCTGTCGGAGCGCAACCTCGTTGTGCTCGACGACGAGCGCAAGGCCTCGATGGTGTCGAACCTGCTGGTGGTGCTGTGCTCCGACCGCGAGACGCAACCGGTCGTCAACACGGGTACGCTGTACACCTGATTCCCCTCTCCCCTCGATGGCCAGTCCCGGAAAAAAATCCTACCCCCTGCGCATCGACCCGGCCCTGTGGGCCGAGATCGAACGCCTGGCGGCGCAGGAGCTGCGAAGCGCGAACGCGCAGGTCGAGTTCCTGCTGCGCGAAGGGCTGGCCAAGCGCGGGCGCCTGCCCCCCTCGCCCCCCGCTTCCGATGGCAAGCCGACCCCGCCTCGGTGAATACCCCTGCTGCGCTGAGAGCGGAATGACAGCCCCGGCTTCTACGATGGCAACGGCAGGCGACACCCGGTTCGCCGCGCCCTTCCCTCTGGAGACATCGTGACGAAGCCCCTTCTTTTTTCCTCCACCCGACTCAGCGGACTCACCCGGCGCGCCGCGCTCCCCCTGCTCGCGGCCCTTGCGCTGGCCGGCTGCGGCGGCCTCGGCGGCACGCAGCCGCCCGCGGCCACCGGCGACATCCACGTCATGACCTCGGGCGGCTTCACCGCCGCCTACAACGACCTGCGCCCCGCATTCGAGCGCAGCAGTGGCCGCAGCGTGAAGACGGCCTACGGCGCCTCGATGGGCAACGCCGACGATTCGATCCCTAGCCGCCTGGCGCGCAACGAGCCGGCCGACGTGGTGATCCTGGCGCGCCCGGCGCTCGACGCGCTGGTGGCGCAGGGCAAGGTGGTGCCGGGCAGCCAGGTCGACCTGGTGCGCTCGGCCATCGGCTTCGCGGTGCGCAAGGGCGCGCCCAAGCCCGACATTTCCACGGTCGATGCGCTCAAGCGCACGCTGCTGGCCGCGCCGTCGATCGCCTACTCGGCCAGCGCGAGCGGCACCTACTACGAGACCGAGCTGCTCAAGAAGCTGGGCATCGAGGACCAGGTCAAGCCCAGGAGCAAGCGCATCCTCAGCGAGCGCGTGGGCACCGTCGTGGCCCGCGGCGACGCGGCGCTGGGCCTGCAGCAGGTGAGCGAGCTGCTGCCGATCGCGGGCATCGACTACATCGGCCCGCTGCCCGCCGAGGTGCAGCGCGTGACGGTGTTCTCGGCCGGCATCGCCACCGCGTCGAAGCAACCCGATGCCGCGCGGCAGCTGATTCGCTACCTGAACTCGCCGGCCGCCGCGCCCGCCATCGCGAAGACCGGGCTGGAGCCGCTGACGGCGCGCTGACCCTGCCGCCGCACGGCGCGCTACAGCGTCCAGCCGTCGCGCCGGAAGAATTCGACCAGCGCGTCGTCCACTTTCGCGGCCTGGTCGTAGGCAATCGCGTGGCCCGCGCCGGGCAGCAGCTCGACGCGCACATGCGGCGCCAGGGCCTGCACGCGGGCGAAGGCGCGCAAGGGGTCGTACAGCGCCTCGTCCTCGCCCAGCATCAGCAGCGTCTGCTTGGGCAGCACGCGCAGGTCGGCGTCGCTCATGCGGCCCGGCGGACGGGGATGGCCGCGCTGGCAGCGCCAGCGCACCAGCAGGTCGTCCATGGCCCAGGGCGGCGGCTCGGGCGCCAGCGGCGACGACACCATCGCCTGGAACGCGCGCACCATCCGCTCGCTCGGAAAGGTCACGGCCAGCCCGGCGCGCGCCATGAAGCTCACGCGCATCGACTCGAGGTTGGGCGGCGCCAGCAGCGCGAGCCGCGACACGCGGCGCGAGGTCTGGCGCAGGTACGCCGCCGCGAGCCACGCGCCAAAGGAGCTGCCGCACAGCCCCAGCTTCGGCCGGCCGATGCCGATCAGCACGTCCTCGAGCCAGTTGCAGTACGCATCCTCCGACGCGGGCCGGCGCCCTTCGGTGCGGCCCGCGTCGCCGATGATGTCGACCGCGTAGACCTGCAGCGAACCCGCGAGCCGCTCGATGTTGTGGATCCAGGTGGTGGCGTTGCCCCCGCCGCCGTGCAGCAGCAGCACCGGCGGCGCGTAGGCCGGGCCCGACGCCAGCACGTGCGCGCGGCCGTAGCGCGTTTCGACATACCGGCTTTCATACGGCACCGGCCAGCGCGCGAGCACGCGGGCGTACGAATCCAGCAACGTGGACCGGGCTTCCAGCGAGCGGAAGTGGCCGGCATGCAGGCGTGCTTCGAAGAGGCTCATGGCGTGTGCGGGCCGGCGCTCATTGGCGGTAGGGGTTGTGGGGGCGCCGGTCGCGGCGGTCGGGCACGCCGTCGCCGTCGCTGTCCGCGTTGCGGCGGTAGCGGGCGGGCTCGCTGTAGCGCTCGTGGCTGTAGCGGCGGCCGCCGCGCGGGTCGATGCCCCAGCCGGTGCCCCACCCCGTTCCGGGGCGCCATCCGGTGCCCGGGCCGTCCCTGTGCAGGTCGATGCGCTCCAGGCGCTCGACGCTGTACACCGGCCGCGAGGGCCTGAACTCCTCGGGAAGCGGATCGGGGCGATGGGCGCTCGCCTCCAGCGCCGCCAGGGGCAGAAGGAGCATCGCGGCGGCGACGGCGAACCTGGAATGCATGGTGTCTTTCTTCAGTCTGATGGACGAACACCCCGCATCCTGATACGCCTGAATGAAGGTCTGCTGAAAATTCGGCAGCCCGCGGGCAGCGCCGGCCTCGCTTTCTTTGGGATTTCTTCAGCTTCGCCGGTTAGATTGCCGACCATGAAGATCCTCCTGGCCGAAGACGACTTCGATCTGGCCACCGGCATTCGCGTCGCCCTGCAGACCCAGGGCATGGACGTGGTGTGGGTGCGCCGCATCGCAGAGGCGCTGCGCATCCTCGACGAAGACGGGTGCGACCTGCTGCTGCTCGACCTCGGCCTGCCCGACGGCGACGGCCTGGCCGTGCTCGAGCACCTGCGCCGCGCGGGCGCGCGCCTGCCCGTGCTCATCCTGAGCGCGCGCGACGGCCTGCACGACCGGTTGCTGGGCCTGGACAACGGCGCCGACGACTACCTGGTCAAGCCCTTCGTGCTGGCCGAGCTGATTTCGCGCGTGCGCGCCCTCACGCGGCGCAGCTACGGCGGCGACGGCGCCACCTTCGAGGTGCGCGGCCTGTGGCTGCACGAGCCGACCCAGCGCGTGCGCGTGAACGGCGAATCGGTGGCGCTCTCGCGCAGCGAGTTCAAGCTGCTCACGCTGCTGGTCAAGCGCGCCGACCGCGTGGTCGCGCGCCGCATGCTCGAGCAGCTGGCGCTGGCGGGCTTGCCCGGCCAGAGCCCGGGCAGCAACGTGCTCGACGTGCACATCTCCAACCTGCGCCGCAAGATCGGCGACGGCTACATCCGCACCGTGCGCGGCATCGGCTACGTGATCTACCTGACCGCGCAGCAACCGCTGGAGCAGGCGTGACCCCCATGCCGCGCGGGTTCGGCGCATCGCTTGCGCAAGCGCCGGGCCGGCTGATGCGCAACCTGTGGGGGCGCCTGCGGCGGCCGTCGCTGGTGCGCCGCCTCATGTTCGCGCAGATCGCGATGATGACGCTGCTGTGGAGCGTGGCGGTGGCCCTGCTGCTGGGCTCCGCGATGTTCGACGACCTGTCCACGCTGGACGCCTCGCACCGCGCCATGCTCACCGTGGCGCGCAACATGACCGACCAGCCCGCCAAGCAGTACGAAAGCCTGCGCGCCCTGGACCTGGGGCTGCGCAATGCCTTGGGCAACGGCAACGACGCCTCGCTGTCGCCCAGCGTCATCGTGTGGCAGAACGGCCGCGAAATCTATCGCTCCGACGGCGTGCCCTCGGGCATCGTGAACTCGCGCCCCGACATCGGCGAGACGGTCGAAGCCGACGGCAAGAGCTGGCGCGCCCGCACCATCGAATCGCCCACGGGCAAGACGCGCGTGACGCTGATCACGCCCGGCGGCGTGCAGATCTGGCTCACCTTCCAGTCGCGCGGCTACTACATCCTGCCGCTGATCGTCAGCGTGCCCTTTCTGCTGTTTCCCGCGTGGCTGTCGATCCGGCTGGCGCTGCGGCCGTGGCGCAAGGTGGCGCGCGAAATCGCCTCGCGCGGCCCGCACGACCTGGCGCCCGTCACCCAGCTGCCGCGCCACGACGAGCTGCTGCCGCTGGTGCACAACTTCAACGCCCTGATGGACCGGCTGCGCGCGAGCATCGCGCGCGAGCAGAGCTTCATTGCCGACGCGGCGCACGAGCTGCGCACGCCCATCGCCGCCATGCGCGTGAACGTCGAGGCGCTGCAGTCGCTGCTCACGCAGCACATTCCCACCGAGCGCCAGCACGAGCTGTTCGCGCGGGTGCTCAGCAGCAACGTGCGCGCCGAGCGGCTGGTGGGCCAGCTGCTGCGGCTGATGCGCAGCCACGCGCAGACATCGGCGCCCGGCCCGCTGCGGCTGGACGACCTGCTGCAGGAGCGGCTGGCCGCGCTGTCGGCGCTGGCGCACGTGCGCGAGGTCGAGATCGAGCTGGTGGCCGACGAGCCCGTGGAGATCGCGGGCGACCGCGACAGCCTGGTCTCGATGATCGACAACCTGATCGACAACGCCACCAAGTACAGCCCCGTGGGAGCGACCGTGAGCGTGGGCATCCAGCGCGTGGGCGACGAGGCCGTGCTGACGGTGGCCGACCAGGGGCCGGGCATCATGCCGGCGCTGCGCGAGCGCGTGTTCGACCGCTTCTTTCGCGACCCCGACCAGACGCAGACCGGCAGCGGCCTGGGGCTGGCCATCGTGCGCTCGGTGATCGACGTGCACGGCGGCTCCATCGCGCTGGACGACACGGGCATGGGCCCGGGGCTGCGGGTGACGGTGCGGCTGCCGCTGGCCGCCACCGGGGAGCCCGGCCCGCTGGGTGCGCTCGGGACGGTGGCGCCGGCGGCTTCGTAGCCCGCCGGGCCTGCTCAGGGCGCGAGCGTTTCGCGCGGTTCGTCGCCGCGCGCGCGCCCTTCGGCCTCGAGGTTCGCGCACAGCGCGAAGAACCCGTCGAGCTCGCCCGCCTTGTCGAACACCGCGTCGGCCCCGAGTTCTCGCGCCCAGTCGGCGATCTCGCCGGTCGCGTAGTTGGTCAGCACCACCACGCGCTGGCCGGGCCGGCAGCGGCCGCAGCGCTTGACGATGCCCAGGCCCGAGCCTTCGTTCAGGAACAGGTCGACCACCAGCAGGTCCCACGCGCCGGGGTTCCCGTCCAGCCACGCGACGGCCTCGGCCTCGGTGGTGGCCGTGCCGATCAGGTGGACGTCGACCGCGTCCTCCATGGCGGCGATCAGGGCGTGGCGGATATGGGGGTTGTCTTCGACAAGAAAGGTGGAGAGCGGCACGGCGAAGGCGGGATCGATTTTCGAATGGTGCCTAGCCTAAGCGAAAGCGCGAAGCCCCGGCGGTGAGCGCGCCGCCCTACATGCGGTAGGAAATCCGGCCACCACGAGCCCCCCCGTAAACTGGCGCGCTTCCGACTCACTTCCCGCGCGGCCCAGCCGACGAATGAACGCCATGACACAGCCTCAGCCGACGACGATCTCCCCCGCCCTCGTTTCCGCCTTCGCGCCCGGCGGCACGCTGCGCGCGTCCATCAACCTCGGCAACCCCATCCTGGCCAACAGGAACCCCGATGGCGGCGAGCCCGTGGGCGTGTCGATCGACCTCGCGCGCGAGTTCGCGCGGCGGCTCGGCGTGGGCATCGAACTGGTGGTGTTCGAGAAGGCCGCCGCCTCGGTCGACGCGGTGAAGAACGAGAAGGCCGACATCGGCTTCTTCGCCATCGACCCCGCGCGCAGCGAAGGCCTGCTGTTCACCGCGCCCTATGTGTTGATCGAGGGCAGCTACCTCGTGTCCGAAGCCTCCGCGCTGACCGACAACGCGCAGGTCGATGCGCAGGGCCACCGCATCTCGGTCGGCTCGGGCAGCGCTTACGACCTGTTCCTGACGCGCGAGATCCGGCACGCCGACATCGTCCGCCTGCAGGGCGCGGGCCCCGCGCTGGCTGCGCTGCGTTCGGGCGAGGTCGAGGTGGCGGCCGGCATCCGCCAGTTGCTCGAAGGCGAAGCGCAACGCGCGCCCGGCGTGCGCGTGCTGCCGGGGCGCTTCATGGTGATCCAGCAGGCCATGGGCACGCCGGCCAGCCGCGGCGCCGAAGCGCAGGCGCTGCTCGCGGCCTTCGTCGAGGAGATGAAGGCCAGCGGCTTCGTGGCCGATGCGCTGGAGCGCCACCGCATCGAGGGCGCGATCGTCGCGCCCTCGGCCTGAGCGCGACGACCCGCAACCTCAGAGCTTGAACGCCTCGACCGGCCCCTGCGAATAGAACAGGAAGTAGCCGGTCGACGTCTGGAAGCTGTTCTTCTTCCACCCCGCCGGTACCTTGAAGATGCCGAGCTGCTCGCTCGCCACGCCGACGAAGGCGGTGTTCTCGCTGTCGGTGGTGATGCGCTGCCAGCGTTCGCGCGTCACGGGCCGCATCTGCATCTTGGGTTCGCTCCACTCGGGCGTGCGCACCTTGTCGCGCATCACGTAGTGGTCGCCCTGCAGCTCGATCTTGATGAGTTCCTTGAGCGCGCCGTTCTGCTTGACGGCGTAGGTGCCGACCAGTTCGGCCTCGGGGCCGCCGTTGCTCGCGCCGCACGCGGCCAGCAGCAACAGCGCCGACGCGCCCGCCGCCAGCCATTTCAATGCTGTGTTCATGGGAGTCCTTTCGGTATGGAGCGCGCGCCACCCGGCATGCCCGGCGGCGCGCGGGTTTCAGGTGCTCAGCGCTTCTCGTTCTCGCGCAGCTTCAGGTTGCCCTGGAAGCGCAGCGCGTGCGGGTACTCCTCCTTCTCGGCCCCCGCGTCCACCGCCGCCATGCGCTGCTGGCTCACGGCCGTCTTGGCCAGCATGGCCGCCGGCAGGTTCACGATGCCCTTGACCTGGTCGTACTGCACCTGCGTGATGCGCCCCACCTGCAGCAGCCGGAACGCGTCGCGCTCGATGTTCAGCAGCAGCGGCTTGTTGTCGGCAAAGCTCTGCGCCTTGGCCAGCAACGCGCTCCACGACTGCGCGCTGTAGTTGCTCACGTAGTAGTCCTGCCCCGTGGGCCCGGCCAGCACCGCCGTGCAGCCCGGCAGCTCCAGCTGCACCGCGCCGCTGGACATGACGAAGGTCTTGCGCTGCTCCATCGCGTCGCCATACGCCAGCGTGACCGGAATGTTCCAGGTCGACGCCGGGAACTGGTTCTGGTTGGGGAACGACTCCTGCGTGATGTTGACGTAGGTGCGGTCGGCCGCGCACTGCGCATCGACCGTGAGCAGCGGCACGCCGGTCTGGCGGATGAAGCTGTCGCCGATGTCGGCCACCTTCTTGCCGCCGCTCACTTTCTCCAGCGAAGTCCACAGCCGCGACGGCGTGACGTTGCCGAAGCCGTAGTCCTTCAGGTAGATCTGCAGGCCCTTCTGCATCGCTTCTTCGCCGATGTAGTTCTGCACCGTCTCCAGCACGTGGCTGCCCTTGTTGTAGACGAAGATCGACGGGCTGATGAAGCCGAACGAGCCCGCGTCGGTCAGGTTGCGCTGCACCGGCACGGCCGTGCTCTTCAGGTCGGCCACGATCACGTTGTGCTTGTCGAGCACGTAGTCGGAGAAGCTGTAGTACTCGGGGTGGAACTTGATGGTGGTGCGCCTTTCGAACCAGCGCGCGAACGACTCGTTGAGCCACACGTTGTCCCACCAGTCGAGCGTGACCAGGTCGCCGAACCACTGGTGCGCGATTTCATGCGTGACCACCGTCACCGAATACAGCGTGGGCTTGTCGCCCGGCTTGGTGAGCACCGCGTCGGCGAACTCGAAGATGGCGCCCCAGTTCTCCATGCCGCCGAAGCCGGTGTTGGGCTTGTTGTTGTAGCTGTCGTTGGCCGCGATGGTGTCGAACTTCTTGATCGGCAGGGGAATGCCCGTGTACTTGTAGTAGTAGTCCATGGCCACCTTGGTCCACTCCATCGGGAACGTGGCCCACGTGGAGCGGCCCGGCGGCGTGAACCAGCGCAGCGGAATGTCGCTGCCGTCCAGCGGGTTCCTGAAGGTGTCGGGCAGGATGTCGAACTTGCCGCCGCCGAAGAAGGTCAGGTACATGGGCATCGACGGTGTCTTCTCGAACGACACCTGCTGGTAGCCGTCGGGCAGTTTCACGGCCGACTTCTGCGCGCCGTTCGACACCGTCTTCCAGTCGCCCGGCACCTCGGCCGAAATCTCGAAGGTATGGCGGAAAGCCGGCTCGTCCCAGCCCGGGAACCACTGGCGCGCGTAGTTGGTTTCGCCCTGCGTCACGATGGCGTCGCTGCTCACGCCCTCGGGGGTCGACAGGCCGACCTTGAAGATGCCGGTGGCCGCCGAGCAGAACGGGTTGCGCTGCATCTCGGCGGGCGGGCAGTACTCCGCGTCGGAAAACTGGATCTTGCCGTCCCACTCCATGTGCAGCAGGTACTTGCCCTTGGCGATCTGGCCGTCGTTCAGCCGCAGCTGCACGAAGTCGCCCAGCGTCTGCGGCGTGGGAATCAGCGGTATCGCCTCGCCCGGGCTCGACACCTTGCGCAAGGTGGTGCGGCCCTTGGCGAAGTTGAGGTTGTGCGCGGCCACCACGATGGCGTCCACGGGCTTGAGCACTTCGATCTCCACGTCGCCGCGGCCCACGAAAGTCTTGAGCGCCGCATCGGGCCGGAACCACAGCTTGTAGTTGCTGGGCCAGACCGTGTCGGGTAGCTCCTGCGGCCTGGCGGACCGGTCGACCGCCGGGCCGGCGGCCGCGTCGGCCACCGCCACCGGCACGCCGTCGTCGGGGGCCTTCTTGGCGGTGTCGGGCGAAGACGCCCCCGACGCCGCCTGGTTCGACGCCGGCGCGCCGAGGCCGACGCCGCCGCTTCCGAGCGATGCGCCGCCGCCGCTGTCTCCACCGCCGCCGCATGCCGTCAGCACGGCAAGGGTCACGGCCGTGATGGCAAGATGATGGGCAACGGATGTGTTGAATTTTTTCATGATCGCCTCTGGGTACTCTTGGTAAGAAGATGCGCGGCCCTCGCAAGCACCAGCGGATAGCCGGCGATGCGCGTGGCGCGCGCGGTGATGAAGAGATGGACTACCGGTAAAAAAACGGGCAGCACGCCGCCCTCCCGGCGAACGGGTCGTTCGTCAGGACAGCACGGGCATGCAGGAGCGACACCGCGTGTGAAGCGGTGGTCCCAGAATGCGTGGGATGAGTTCGTCCATGCCCGTGCGAACGCGGGTTGATGGGATGCGAAGCGGGGGGACCGGCGGCGCTAGGGTGCTGTCAGCGCCAGGGCATCGGCACGGCGCGTTCGCGCAGGCCGGAAACGACACGTCGCGTGTCGGCGATGGCAAGAATCTCTGCGGCTCTTCTCGTTGGTTTCACGCGCATTCCCTCGTCCATTGAAGTGCGCCAGTTTTAGCTGATCGAATGCGACGGCTCAACGACTCGCGGAACTTTTCTCTCTCAAAATGTTCGCGCGCCATAGGCCGAATGGAGTCATGGACCACGGCATGCAATGCGCGATACGAAGATGGTTCCGCCGCCGAAACACATGCTCACGCAGATGACGGATTGCGAGGGCTACGACTGTGCTCGCGCAGCCACAGTACGAAGGTTCGCGTCGCCCGAAAAGCTAGGAAAGCTGTGAACCCGCGGCTGCAACCGGGGGCTGCGAACGGTCGCGCAGCCACAGCGCCAGGCCGCATCCGAACACCACCACCTGCGTGCCGATGAGCAGCGCGAAGCCCGCGAAGAAGCCCGAAGCGGAAGACGCCGACGTCACCGCCGCGCCTTGCGAACCGTGCGACACCGCGCTGATCACGCCGCCCATCAGCGCGGGCATGAAGCCCGCCACCAGGCTGCCCGCGCCGTTGGTCACGCCGAACGCGCTGGCCGTGTGCTCGGGCCGCGAGCAGTACTGCACCGTGCTCGGAATGGCTGGGCTCTGCAGGCCCCAGAAGAAGTTGGCGGCCACGAGGCAGCACGCGGCCGCATACGGGTCGTGCGCGTTGATGGCCGTCAGCACCGACAGCGCCACGCCCACGCTCGCGCCCATGAAGATGAAGGGCACGCGGTCACGCCCGACCTTGTCGATCAGCAAGCCGCCCACGAACACCGCGAGCACGGTGGCGTATTGCGGCAGCGAGGCCAGCCAGCCCATCTCGCGCATCGAGAAGCCGCGCGCCTCGCGCAGGTAGGTCGGCAACCAGTTGCTGCTGCCCCAGAGGTAGGCCAGCGCGGCCGAGGTCAGCAGCGTGATGAGGAACAGGTGCCGCGTGTGCAGCGCGCCACGCGCGATGTCGCCCACGCGCGCCATCGCCTCGCCGAACGACGAAGGCTTGACGCCGTCGGCATGCCCTGCCGGCATGCGCACGAAGGCCAGCACCAACGGAATGCCCAGCGCGATGTTCAGCACGCCCAGCACATGGAACGAGGTGTCCCACGCGAACTGCGTGAGCAGGTAGCCCACCAGCGGATAGCCGATGGCCAGCCCCAGCCCCGTGCCCATGTTGACGAAGGCGTTGGGCTTGCCGTTCTCGTCGCTGCGAAAGTGCGCCTTGATGTACGACGAGGCCAGCGAGAACAGCGGCCCTTCCGACACGCCCAGCAGCACGCGCGAGGCCAGCAGCAGCCCGTAGCTGTGGAACATCGGCGAGGCCCACGTCACCACGCCCCAGAGAATCAGCCCGTACACCAGGCTGCGCCGCACGCCGAACAGCGCCGAGCAGAACGGCGTGAGCACGAAGGCCGACACGCCGTAGCCCAGCATGAACGCCGTCGCCAGGAAGCCCTGGCTCACGCGGTCGCCCGCCGCGATGCCCACGTGGTCGAGAAAGGCCTTGTCGGTGATGAGCACCGCGATGTTGATGCGGTCCACATAGGAGATCGCGACGATCACGAAGAGCGTGAGAACGCCGTACCAACGATAGTGCTTGTTGTTGCTGCTGCTCTTCATGACCTGTGCTGCCGGTGAGGGAGTGAGTGACGAGGCGCCCGCGCGCCTAGAACATGTGGCGCATGCCGAACTCCGCGCCGCTGGAGGCGCGGTTCGGCGCGGTGATCGCGCCCGAAAGAGCGGCCGAGGCACCGTTGCTGTTGCTGATGCGCGCGATGGTGGCGTACACCGCCGTGCGCTTCGACAGGTTGTGCACGTAGCCGATGGCCAGCTTCGACGAGGTGGGCTTCAGCGCCGCGCCCAGCGGCTCCAGCCGGTAGCGCGCATACGAGCTCTTGATCTCGCCCGGCCCGATAGGCAACTGGAAGCCGATGAGCGCGCCCTTGGCGTCGGTGCTGCCCTTGGACTCCTTGTACAGCTCGCTCGTGAGCTTGAGGTTCATCAGCGAGGGGCCGAAGGTGTAGGCCGCGCCGAGGTTGGTCACGCGCAGGTCGCCGCTCGCATAGCGCGTGCGGCCCGTGGCCAGCGCGATGTTGAGCCCGCCGCTCTGGTAGCCGAAGCGCGCGCCCGTGTGGTCGCCGTCGTGGCGGTTCGGGATCTGCGTGTTCGGCAGCACCGAGTTGGAGTCGTTCTCGCCCATGGCGTACATCACCTGGCCGTAGAAGCCGCCGAGGTTGGACGGCAGCAGGTAGCCCACGCTGTTGGAGGCGCGCGTGCCCGTGGGCGCGACCAGCCCGCCCAGGCCCGAGAAATAGATCTGGTTGGCGCCGATGCCGCTGCCCGTGCCGAAGGGATCGAAGATGGCCGTGTTCCAGAACGCGGGCACGTAGTCGCGCCCCAGCCGCAGTTCGCCGAACGGGCCCGCGAGGCTCACGGTGGAGCGGCGGTTGAAGCTCAGCACGCCCGCGGTGCCGGTGCCGCTGGCCTGGTTGTTCGAGTTCGACGGAAAGCCCAGCGCGCTGTCGTTCTGCAGCCCCATCTCGAGCCAGAAGTTGGCCGAGTAGCCGCCGCCCAGGTCTTCGGTGCCGCGAAAGCCCAGGCGGCTGAACATGTTGCCGCTGTTGGTCAGCTGCATCTTGTGGGCGGAACCGTCGCCACTGCCCTTGGTGTAGGTGACGGCGGCGTCGACCACGCCGAACAGGGTGAGGGAAGATTGGGCCAGCGCTCCGCCAGCCGCGCTGATCGAAACCAGCGTGAGCAAGTACTTTTTCATGGAATGTCTCGGGTGGTTTTTCTTCTGGCCAGGGGCCTTGGGGTTCAGATATCGAGCACCAGCCGCGCGCCCTTGCAGCGCGAGACGCAGATCATCATGGTCTTGTTGGACGCACGTTCGATCTTGGTGAGGATGCCGTCGTGATGCTCGATCTCGCCCTCGAGCACAGCCGTTTCGCAGGCGCCGCACACGCCTTCCTTGCAGCTGTGGTCGGGGTTGAGGCCGGCATCGATCAGGCTGTCGAGAATCGACTTGCCCGCCGGCACCTCCACGTTCTTTCCGCTCTTGGCGCACTCGACCACGCAGCTTTGCGTGGCGGCGGGCGCTTCCACGTGCACGGCGGCGAAGCGCTCGATGTGCGCGTTGGCGTAGCCCAGTTGCTCGCAGCTCTTCTCGAAGGCGTCGAGCATCGGCGTGGGGCCGCAGCAGTAGTAGTGGCTGTCGGCGCCCTTGCCTTCGAGCAGCGCGGCGAGCCGGGGCGGCGCGCCCTGCTCGTCGTCGAAGTGCCAGGTCAGCTGCACCGACTTTTCCCTGGCCAGCGCCTCGATGGCGTCGCAGAAGGCGGCCTCCTTGCGGGTGCGCGCGCAGTACAGCAGCTCGACCGGTTTGCCGATGGCCACCAGCCGCTGCAGCATGCTCCAGATGGGCGTCACGCCGATGCCGCCAGACACCAGCACCGAGCGCGCGGCGCCCTCTTCCACCAGCTTGAAGTTGTTGCGCGGCGCCGAGATGGGCAGCGTCATGCCCACGCGCAGTTGCTGGTGCACGTAGCGCGAGCCGCCGCGGCTCTTGCGGTCGTTGAGCACGCCCACCACGTAGCGCTGGCGGTCGCTGGCGGGGTTGCACAGCGAGTAGCTGCGCACCAGCCCGTTGGGCAGGTGCAGGTCGATGTGGGAGCCGGCCTCGAAGGCGGGGAAATCCACCGCCGGCGTGGCCGGGCGGAACTCGACGCTCACGATGCCGTCGGCCTCGTAGCGCATCGTGTGCACCAGGGCGTTGAGCGTGGGAGAAGACATGGCGGCTGTGCTCCGTCTCAGGCCGTGGCGGCTTCTTGCGCCGGCGCCAGTTGTGCCATCGCCAGGTTGCGCATGTGGCGGCGCAGCCGCACGATGCCCAGGTCGTGCTGGTAGAGGTTCTCGTGCTGGTTGGCGTCGGCCTCCATCTCCTCGAGCATCACGCGGTCCTGCTCCAGCACGTGCCAGTGGCGGGCCTCCAGGCGGTTCCTGTACAGGAAGCGCCAGGTGTCGCGCTGCCAGCCCGGCGCCAGCTTGCGCACGCGCCAGAAGAAGGTGGCCGTCATGCCCTTCACGATCGGCGAGAACGCGCCGATGATGATGAAGTTACCGCCGGGGCCGCCGGTCTTGGGGTACGGAATTTCAAGGCGCATCCAGTGGATGCCGGTGTCGGCCCACTCGGTCCAGTCGAAGTTGACGTTGCGCTGGCCTTCTTTTTCGAACACGAAGCCGATGTCGGTCGGGCGAATGCCGAACTTGGCGCTCGAGTCGCCCTCGGCCATCGAGTGCGACTGCTTGTGCAGGTACGTGCCGTGCATCGGGTCCATCACGTTGTCGAGCACGTAGCGGTAGTCGCCCTTCCATTCGGTGTAGCAAAGAAAGCTCGAGTACTCGGCGTCGTCGGTCAGTTGCTCGGGCAGCACCAGCGGGGGCGCCACGTCGACCGGCTCCTTCGAGTTGTAGATGAACACCGCGCCCGCGCGCTCCTGCACATGGAAGTGCCGCGTGGCCTGCGAGCCTTCGAGCTTGCAGCCGGGGCTGCCGGGCACGCGCGTGACGATGCCGTCATGCCGCACTTCCACGCCGTGGTAAGGGCACGAGAGCCTGTCGCCCAGCACCACGCCCTGCGACAGCGGCGCGCCGCGGTGCGGGCAGCGGTCTTCCAGCGCGTGCAGCACGCCTTCGCCGTCGCGCCACAGCGCGAGCTTGCGGCCGAGGCGGCGCAGGGAGACGGGGTTCTCCTTGATGAAGTGCGAGGGGCAGATGGGGTACCAGAGGTCCTTCAGGCCGATCTCGAGCAGGTGGTCGACCGGGTCCGCATGAGCGGTTGCCGCAGGTTGGATGGCGATGGTCATGATGGATTCCTCTTCTCTCAGCCGGCCAGCGCGGCCATTTCCTTGGCGTACAGCGCCTCGGTCCAGGGCTTGCCGCCGGGCGTGGCAAGCCCGCTGTCGTTCAGGCGCTGCACCAGCCCCGCGAGGTCGTGCACGCCGTCGGCGAAGGCGCGCTCGATCACGTCGCCCAGCAGGTCTTCGTAGGTGGTCGCGGGGCGCTGGCGCGCCTGGTGCGGTTGCAGGTAGCGGTCTTGTGTTTGCATCGTGTGCCTCCGTGGGGTGAGGTGGAATGAATCAGGCGGCGCTGGCGGCGGCCATCGCGGGCGTGCCGAGCGGCGCGGCCCATGCGTCGTAGCCGTACACCCAGTCGGCGTTGCCGCCTTCGCGCAGCCAGTTGTTGCCGCGCGAGCCCAGTTGCACCTGGCTCGCGCGCTCGATGCGCGCGGTCTCGAAGGCTTTCAGCGCGGCGGGCACGCCCGCCATGGCCACGCCGTCGAGATGGCGCGACAGCACCACCGCGTCTTCGATGGCCATGCCCGCGCCCTGCGCCATGAACGGCAGCATCGGGTGCGCGGCGTCGCCCAGCAGCGCCATGCGGCCCTGCGCCCAGGCGGGCGTGGGGTCGCGCTCGTACAGCGCGGTCTTGAGCACCGTGTCGCAGGCGTCGAGCAGGGCACGCGCGTCGGGGTGGTAGGCCACGTACTCGGCGCGCAACTCGTCGACGCTGCCCGGCGCGGTCCACGACTCCAGGTGCCAGGTGTCCTGCGGCGTGGTCGCGAAGATGAAGATGTCCTTGCCCCGGTTCAGCGGGAACGTGACGATCTGGCTCTGCGGGTTGGGCCCCCACCACTTGGTGAAGGCACCGAGGTTGGGCACGCCGGCCACGCGCTCGGCGGGCACCACAGCGCGATACGCCACGATGCCGGTGAAGCGCGGGCTCTCGGCGCCGAACATCGCGGTGCGCACGCACGAGTGGATGCCGTCCGCGCCGATCAGCGCGCCCACGCGGGCGCTGCTGCCGTCGGTGAAGGCGATGCGCACGCCGGTGTCGTCCGGCGCGATGGTCTCGGCGCGCTTGCCCAGCGCCACGCGTTCGGCCGGGAACATGTCGGCCAGCGCGGCCAGCAGGTCAGCGCGGTGAATGGTCAGCTGCGGCGCGCCGTAGCGCTGCTCGGCCGAGTCGGCCATTTCCAGCCGCGAGGTTTCTTCGCCGGTGTCGTAGGTGCGGCTGATGCGGTGCGACGGGCGCGCCGCCGTCACGCGGGCCGCATCGCCCACGCCCAGGCCGTCGAGCGCGCGCACGGCATTGGGCGTGAGGTTGATGTCGGCGCCGACGCGGGCGAACTGCTTCGCCTGCTCGAACACGACCACGTCGTGGCCCGCGCGCCGCAGCGCGATGGCCGCCACGAGGCCGCCGATGCCGGCACCCACGATGCCGATGGTGGATTCGCTTGTCTTCATGAAAGGCTCTTTCCTCGGGGTTCTGTCGCGTGCGGCCGGCCTATTCGGCCACGATGTTGCGGGCCTTGATGATCTTGGCCCACACGGCCGTTTCATCGCGGATGTAGCTGGCGAACTCGGCCGGCTTCATGGCCGTGTCGGTCATGCCCTGCAGCTTCAGGCGCTCGCGCACCTCGGGCCGCGACAGCATTTCGGCCGCGTCCTTGGCGAGTTGCTCGACCACGGCGGGCGGCGTGCCCTTGGGCGCCATCAGCCCGTACCACGAGGTCACGGACACGCCCTGGATGCCCTGCTCCGCCAGCGTCGGAATGTCGGGCGCGGCGGCGCTGCGCCTGGCCTCGGTGATGCCGATGGCCACCAGCTTGCCTTGCTTGAGGAACGGCAGCGTCGCGGGCAGGTTGCTGAACATCAGCGGCACCGAGCCGCCGAGCACGTCGTTCAGCGCGGGCGCCGTGCCCTTGTACGGCACGTGCAGCATGTCGATGCCCGCCTGCTGCTTGAACAGCTCGCCCGCCAGGTGCAGGCCGCTGCCCACGCCGGGCGAGGCATACGACAGCGTGCCGGGCTTGGCCTTGGCCTGCGCCACCAGTTCCTTCGCGTTCTTGATGCCCGATGACGGCGACGCCACCAGCACGTTGGGCGCCTTGGCCAGCATGGTGATCGGCACGAAGTCCTTCGCCATGTCGAACGGGAAGTTGGGCATCAGCGTCGGGTTGATGGTGACGTTGCCCGCCGGAATCACCAGCAGCGTGTGGCCGTCGCCCTTGGCGCGCTTGACCTTCTCCATGCCGATGTTGCCGGCCGCGCCCACCTGGTTGTCGACCACGGCCGCCTGGCCGTAGCGCTTGGTCAAGCCTTCGGACAGCACGCGGGCCAGCGTGTCGACCGGCCCGCCGGGCGGGAACGGCGAGATGATGGTGAAGCGCTCGCTGGCAAGCTGCTTCTGCGCATCGCTTTGCTGCGCATGCACGGGCGCGGCGAGCGTGAAGGCCGCGAGCGCGGCGAACAAAACGGAGAAAGAAAAACGTCGTTGCATGGGAGTCGAGGGGTTCATTTCTTTTCGGTGAGGAAGGCGCCCTTGGGGCCTTCCGCGTTCTTCTGGCGGCGCGTGTGGCCGTCCAGGCCGCCGTCGACCGCCCACTCGGCGAACACCGTGGGGCCGGGCTCGAACTCGCGCGGCTGCCAGTCGGCGGTGAGCTGGTCTTCGTCGGCGTAGTACTCGATCAGGCCGCCGGCCGGGTTCTTGAAGTACCAGAAGTACGCGGACGACACCGGGTGGCGGCCCGGGCCCAGTTGCGTTTCCCAGCCGCAGCGCGAGAAATGCAGGCCGCCGCCGAACACCTCGTGGATGTCGCGCACGGTGAAGGCCACGTGGTTGATGCCGCGCTTGCCCGAGGGAATCTGCAGCAGGAACAGGTCGTGATGGCCGCCTTCGGCCGCACAGCGCATGAACGCGCCGCGGTTGGGGTAGCTGTCGGACGCGACGAAGCCGAAGCGCTGCGCGTAGAACGCGCTGGTGGCCTTCACGTCGCTCACGAAGAACACCACATGGCCCACCTCGATGGGCGTGGCGCGTTCGTACACGGGCGCGGCCTGGTTGATGCGCGGCTTGGCGTTCCAGGTGTTCATGGCGCCGCAGTCGACCTGCACCGCGTGCTTGCGGCTGACCTGCAGCCGCACGGCCAGGCCGTTGGGGTCGGTGCAGCCGATGCGGCGCGCGCCGCAGACGGGGGTGTCGAAGAAGTCCGGGTCTTGCGCGATGGCGTCGGCGTAGCGGTCGAGGTCCGCGTCGCTTTCCACGCCCCACACCACTTCGCGCAGGGTCGGGCCCTCTTCCATCGCGGGCGGCAGGCCCGGCTTGTCCCACGCCGCAACGACCACCTTGCAGCCGTTGAGGCACTCGAAGACGAGTTCGTCGGACGCTTCCGACTTCAGCGCGAGGCCCCAGTCCAGGAAGAACTGGCGGCAGGCGGGCAGGTCGTCCGCGCCGTAGGTGATCTGGTCGATGCCAAGTACGCTCATGATCTTTTCGCTCTCAGTTGGCCCACGGCAGGGGTTGTTCGTTCGTGCCCCAGTACATGCTCTTTTGCTCCATGTACTGGAAGATGCCTTCGCGGCCCTTCTCGCGGCCCAGGCCGCTGTCGCGCCAGCCGCCGAAGGGCGTGGACACCGAGAACTGCTTGTAGGTATTGACCCAGACCGTGCCGGCCTGCACCGCGCGGCCCAGCTTCCAGGCGCGCTTGAAGTCGCGGCTCCACACGCCGGCCGCCAGCGCGTAGACGCTGTCGTTGGCCTGTGCGATCAGCTCCTCTTCGCTGTCGAAGGGCATCGCGACCAGCACCGGGCCGAAGATCTCTTCCTGGCTGATGCGCGCGCTGTTGGTCAGGCCTTCGATGATGGTCGGCTTGTAGAAGTAGCCGTGGTCATAGCCGTCGCCATGCGGGCGTACGCCGCCCGTGCGAATCTTGCCGCCCTCTGACACGCCCAGGTCCACATAGCGCTCGATGCCCTCGCGGTGCTTCGCCGTGATGAGCGGGCCCATCTGCGTGCGCTCCGACGCCGGGTCGCCCACGCGCAGTGCGTTGGCGCCTTCGGCCAGCCGCGTGAGGAACTCGTCGTAGATGCCGCGCGCCACGAACAGGCGCGAGCCCGCGATGCACGACTCGCCCGACGAACTGAAGATGCCGTAGAGCACGCCGTTCACCGCATGGTCGAGGTCGGCGTCGTCCAGCACCATGGTCGGCGACTTGCCGCCCAGCTCCAGCGACACCGGCATCATCTTGTCGGCCGCGATGTGGGCAATGTGCTTGCCCGTGGTGGTGCCGCCCGTGAACGACACGCGCTTGACCAGCGGGTGCTTGGTGATCGCGTCGCCGATGACCGAGCCCTTGCCCGGCAGCACGCTGACGATGCCCTTGGGCACGCCGGCCAGCTCGCAGATGCGGGCCAGCTCCAGCGCCATCAGCGGCGTGACTTCGGCGGGCTTCACCACCACCGCGTTGCCGGCCGCCAGCGCGGGCGCCAGCTTTTGCGCCTCGCTGGCGATGGGCGAGTTCCACGGCGTGATGGCCGCGACCACGCCCATGGGCTCGTGCACGCTCATCGTGACGAAGGCGCCGCGCGACGGCGTGATGGTTTCTTCGAGCGTCTCCAGCGCGGCGGCGAAGAACTGGAAGGTGCCGGCGGCGCTGGCCACGAGGTTGCGGGTTTCGGTGATCGGCTTGCCGTTGTCCAGGCGCTGCTTCTGCGCGAGCGACTCGCCCTCTTCGCGAATCAGCTGCGCCACGCGGTGCAGCACGGCGGCGCGCTCGTGCGGCAGGCGCTGCGCCCAGCCGCTGGTGCGGAACGCGTGGTCGGCGCGGGTGATGGCCTCTTCGACATCGGCCAGGCTTGCGGCCTTCAGGCGCGCGATGGGCTCGCCGGTGGCGGGGTACAGGCTTTCGTAGACGTCGCCGCCGCCCAGGCGCCATTCGCCGGCGATGCAGATCGGGAGAAGTTCGGAAGAGATCATGGAAGGACTCAGACTCAGATGGCAAGCGCGGCCACGCGGTTGCGCAGCGCGCGCACGGCGCTGTACACGGTGAGCGCCGAGGTCTTGGGGTTGGCCGCGAGCGGCTTGTTGCGCATGGTCAGCGCGAAGCTGCCGAAGGCGCCCTCGGCTTCGACCGTGTGCACGTTCTCGGTGGTGGCAGGGTCGGCAATCAGCCGCACCAGGGTCTTGTCGAGCCCCAGGCCCGCGAGCGACACGGTGGCCGCGACGTTGGCGTTCTTCGGGTAGAGCAAGGCCGCTTCGCGCGCGCTGCCCTCGAAGATCACGGTTTCGGCGGACAGCGCGCCCAGGTCGCGGCCCTGCTCGGCCGGCGTGCCCTTCCACGCCTGCGGCGGCTTGCGGCCGGTGTAGCGCACGCTGTCGAGCCCGCCGATGCGGGCGGCGGCCAGCGCGTCGATGGCGCCGACGGCGCCGGGAATCAGCTGCACCTGCGTCCGGCCGGCAATGGCGGCGGCCTCGAGCTTTTCCGCGAGGCCCTTGGCCGACAGCGCGCCGACCGACGCGACCACGCAGGGCGTGCCGCGTGCCAGCGCGGGCAGCACGTGCTGCTCGATGGCGGCATGGCCGGCGGTCTCGACCACGAGGTCGATGCCTTCGGCGGGTACGCTGCTCGCGACCCGCACGCCCGGTGCAACTTGCCGCGCCGCGGCCACGCCCTCGGCGGGCACGACGATGGCGGCCACCTGCAGGGCGGCATCGCCCTTCAGCAGTTCGAGCACCGAGGTGCCGATGGCACCGCAGCCGATCAATGCGACACGCAACTCGCGCACGTCCGTCACTCCACCGAAGCCGCAGCGGTCTTGCCGAGCGCCGGGATCTGCGTCACGGTGTTGGTCGGCGGGCCCGCGAAGGCGCTCTTGAAATCGCCGATGGAGAGCATGTCGATCTCCAGCAGGAACGGGCCCTTCTTGGCCAGCGCATCGCCCAGCCTGGCCTTCAGCTCGTCCATGCGCTGCACGCGCGCATGCGGCAGCGACAGCGCCTTGCACAGCAGCGCGTAGTCGGGCGTGTGCAGGTCGGCATAGCAGCGGCGGCCGCCGTACTGCGCGTCCTGGATGTTCTTGATGACGCCGTAGCCCTTGTCGTTCATGAGCACGATGACCATGTCGGCCTCTTCCTGCACCGCCGTGGCGAGCTCGCCCAGGTTCAGGATGAAGCCGCCGTCGCCGGCCAGGCAGAAGGTCTTGCGGCCCGAAGCCGTTTCGGCCGCGCCGATGGCCGCGCCGATGGCCATGGGCATGCCCTGCCCGATGCCGCCGCCCGTGGCGTGCACGCCGGCGCTGGGCTCGAAGATGCGCAGCTCGCGGTTGCCCCAGGTGCTGTTCGACACGGTGACGTCGCGCACCCAGTTGAAGTTGCGGCCCGCGGCGGACTGCAGTTCCTTCACGAGCTCGGCATACGGGCCGAGGCCGTCGGTGAGCGTGGCCACGGCCTGCGCATGCGCGGCGCGCAGCTCGGTGAGCAACGCGGGGTCGGCCTTGTACTTCGCGGCTTCGAGGCGGTCGGCCAGGCCTTCGAGGGCCAGCGCGGAATCGCCGCACACGAACAGGTCGCTCGTGTAGCCACGGCCTTCGGCGGCTGCGTCGGCGTCGATGCGCAGCAGCGGGCGCGGCAGCTTGAGCTCGTACTTGAGCGTTTCGTTGCCGCGCAGCCGCGAGCCCACGACCAGCATCGCGTCGCAGCGCTGGTAGAGCGCCTCGACGGGCTTGTGGATGTTGTAGGAGCCGAGCGAGCCGGCGTCGTCCTCGGGCACCGTGCCGCGCCCTTGCGTGGTCGTGACCACGCCGAAGCCCAGCTTCTGCAGGCGCTGGATGGCCGCGCGGGCATGGCGCGCGCCGCCACCGACCCACAACATCGGGCGCTTGGCGGCCGCGAGGCGCGAGGCCAGCGCGTCGAGCGCGGCGGCCGAGGGCACGGGCCGCTCGATGGGCAACGGCGACAGGTCGGCGGGCATGGTCGTGAGCGCCGACTGGATGTCGATCGGGATCTCCACGCTCACGGGGCCGGTCGGCGCCGTGAGTGCGAGCTGCACCGCGCGCTTGAGCGTGCCGAGCACCGTTTCCACGCTGCGCACGCGCAGCGCGGCTTTGGACACCGCCTTGAGCATGGTGAGCTGGTCGGGCGCTTCGTGGATGTACGACATGCCCTTGTCCAGGTACGGCGTCTCGATCTGCCCCGTGATGTGCAGCAGCGGCGCGCCGGCGGTGAGCGCCTCGACCATGCTGCCCGCGATGTTGCCCGCCGCCGGGCCGGTGCTGGTGAGGCACACGCCCAGGCTGGCGGTGGAGCGCGCATAGGCGTCGGCCATGTTGCCCGCGCCGGCCTCGCCGCGCGCCGGCACGAAGCGGATCGCGCCGCGCTGCGCGAAGGCATCGAGGATGGGCATGTTGTGGATCGAGATCACACCGAAGGCCGCCTTGACGCCGCACTGTTCGAGGAAGGCGGCGACGACTGCGCCGACGGTGACTGTGGTGTTGTTCGTGGGGTTATGCATGGCGCGAAAGGCCTCCGGAAATGTCGATGTGGCTGCCGGTCGTGTACGACGCGAGCGGTGAAGCAAGAAAAAGAATCGCGCGCGCGGCTTCGGTCGGAAGCCCCAGGCGACCCAGCGGGATGTGTTTGTTCCGGGCGAGCTGGCCGCTCCAGGCGGACCAGTCTTGCGACTTGTCTTCGCGCGCCTCGAAGCGGCGGCGCCACTGGCCCGACTCGACCAGGCCGATCAGGATGCCGTTGACGCGCACGCCCTGCGGCGCGAATTCGGTGGCCATGGAGCGCACGAGGTTCAGCAGCCCGGCGCGCGCGGCCGAGGTGGCGACCATGTGCGGCTCGGGCTGGCGCGCGAGCAGCGAGTTGGCGCAGACGATGGCCGCGTCGCCCAGCGCCGAGCGCCGCGCCGCGAGCTGCGGCAGGAAGGCGCGCGTGGGGTTGATCACCGAGAAGAACTTCAGGTTGAGCTCCTCGGTCCAGGCCGCGTCGTCGGTGTCGGCGAAGGTGGAAACACGGCCCTGCCCCGCGTTGTTCACGAGCATCGAGGCCGGGCCGAGCGCGGCCTCGCTGGCGGCGGCAAAGGCCCGCACCGAGGCGGCGTCGAGCACGTCGCACGGCTGCGCGAAAAGCTTCGCGCCCGGGTGCCGTTCGCGCAGGCCGGCCACGGCGCTTTCAAGGCGCTGCGCGTTGCGGCCGCACAGCGCGACCGCCGCGCCGCAGCCGAGCAGCAGCTCGACGGTGGCAAGGCCGATGCCCGACGAGCCGCCCGTGACCACGGCCACGCGACCGGCCAGTGCGTCGGCGGCGAAGAAGAAGGAAGAAGACGGCGTGGTCATGGCGTGGCGGTGACTTGGCGGTGGCGGGTTTCAGGCGCTGCGCAGCGGCACGACCTTGGCGGTGCGCGCGGGCGAGTAGTTCAGCAGGCCGGAGATTTCGTCGGCGGTGCCGCGCACGCGCTGCACCATCTCGTCGATCCGGCTTTCCTCGATGTGGCTCGCGGTGACGGTGGCGCCCAGTGCCGCCACGATGTGGCCGCTGTGGTCGCGCACGGGCGCCGCGATGCTGGAGATGTTCGATTCGAAGAAGCCCTCGCCCAGCACATAGCCGCGCTGGCGGTCGGCCTGCACCATGTCGAACAGCTCGGTCACGGTGCGCGGCGTGCTCGGCGAGAAGGTCTCGAGCTTGTCCTCGGGGTAGAGCGCGCGCAGTTGCGGCAGGGTCAGGTCTTCGAGCAGGATGCGGCCGAGCACCGTGGCGTGGGCCGGCAGGCGCGTGCCCACGGTGACCGAGCTGGCGAACGGCGTGGGCGGCGCCACCTTGGCCACGTAGACGATGGAGCGGCCGTCGCGCACCACCAGGTTGCAGGGCGTGCGCAGCTCGTCGCACAGGCGGTTGAGCAGCGGCGTGCCCAGCTGCGTGAGCTCCAGCGACGCGAGGTATTCGAAGCCCAGGCGCAGCACGGCCAGGCCCAGGCGGTAGTCGCGCCCGCCCTCGGCGCGTTCGAGAAAGCCCATGTTCTCCAGCGTGGTGAGCAGGCGGAACACGGTCGAGCGCGGCAGGTCGAAGCGGCGCGCCAGCTCGGGCGCGGAGAGCGTGCGGTTCTCGCGGCTGAACTCGCACAGCACGCGCAGGCCGCGCTCCAGCGCGGGCACGTTGTAGCGGTCGGCGCCCTCTTCCATCACTTCGTTGTCGTTGGTGGCCATGCCTGTTCTTTCCTTGGATGTCTTCTTGTCTGTGTTGCGGTCAGCCGGCGAGCGATTCGCGCAGCAGCGTGGCGACGGCCTGCGGTTGTTCCACATAGCCGGCGTGCCCCGCATCGTCCACCAATTCGAGCGGTACGCCGCACCGGCGCGCCACCTCTTCGCAGGCCGCCGGCGGCGTGACCACGTCGAGCGCGCCGCAGGCCACGCGCACGGGCATGGGCGGCGGCAGGTCGGCCAGCAGGTCGGCGTTGCACAGCAGCTCGACGGCCTGGCGATAGCGTGGTCGTTCAGGCGCGCCATGTTCCAGCGCACCCACTGGCGGGCGTGCTCGCCGGCCTTGTCGGACACGAGGCGGCCGGCGCGTTTGGCCGCCATGCCGGCGATGCCGAGCTCGTCGAGCGTGGCCAGGCGTTCGGCGCGGACCTTGGCGCGTGCTGCCTCGCGGGATGCGGCGCCGTAGCCGATGGCCGGGCTCACGAGCACGAGGCGGCGGATGCGCTGGTCGGTGCGCGCGGCCGACGCGGCGGTGATGGCCCCGAGTGAATGGCCGACGAGCACGCACGAGTCGATGCCGAGCGCGTCGAGCAAGGCGCCCAGGCGCGCGGCGTATTCGGCGGCCGTGGGTGCGGCGGCTTCGAGCGGTGTCGATTCGCCATAGCCCGGTGCGTCCCACGCGATCACGCGGGCTTGCGATGCGAGCAGCGCAGCCGTGTCGATCCACGAGGCCGCGCCCGAGCCGATGCCGTGCAGGCACACGACCACCGGCCCATTGCCGCATTCGCGCACCGACACCACGGCGCCGCCGCCGACCGCGACATTGCGGGCCGCAAAGCGTGCGTCAAGCCGTGCCAGCTCGGCGGCGGACAACGCGAGCGCGTCGGGGGCGATGGTGTCGTTCATGGCCGGCCGCTCAGCGCTTGATCTTTGCGAGCGGGTGATCGGCCGGGTACGTCGGCGTCACGGGCTTCTTTGCGCCGAGCATCACGCACATCAGCGCGTCTTCGTCGCCGATGTTGATCTCTTCGCGGTACACGCCGGGCGGCACCGAGATCAGGTCGCGGTCGGTCATGATGGTCTCGAAGCGCTCGCCGTCTTTCTCGATCACCACCTTGAGCTTGCCGCGGATCAGGAAGAACACTTCTTCCACGTCGGTGTGCAGGTGCGGCGGGCCTTCGTGGCCGGCCGGGATCACCATGGTCGAGAAGGTGAAGTGCTCGGCGGCCACGGTGTTGACGTCCTTCGCCACGCCGGTGCCGCCCGTGCCCACGTAGCGCATCTGCGCGCGGCGGTACTTGGGGTCGAAGTCGGCCTGGAACTTCAGCGCGTCCCAGTCGTACTTGCGGGTGTCGTAGCGCGCGATGCGGCTGTTCATCCACTCGGCGAGGTTCGTGCCTTCGGGCTGCGCCAGGGTGGTGGCGGGCGCATCGGTGATCTTTTGCTGTTCGGACAGATCGCTCATCGGAAAACTCCTTGGTCGGAAAAGTTGGGTTGGCTGCGTCAATGCATCGCGAAGCCGCCGTTGACGGCCAGCAGCTGGCCCGTCACGAAGCGCGCGAGGCCCGACAGCAGGAACAGGGTCGCGCCGCACACGTCGGCGGCCTGCTGCTCGCGCGGGATGGCGCGGCCTTCGAAGTACTTCTGGTGGCGCGCCATGGGCACGTATTCGGTGGCCTCGACCAGCGTGAGGCCGGGCGCCACGGCGTTGACGGTAATGCCGTCGCCGCCCCATTCGCGCGCCAGCGAGCGCGTCATGGAAATGACGGCGCCCTTGCTCGACGCATAGGCCAGCAGGTTGGGCGCGCCCCACAGCGCCGTGTCGGACGCGAGGTTGACGATGGCGCCCCGCCCGCTTTCGGCCAGCGCGGCGCGGCAGGCGCGGCCCATGAGCCAGCTGCCGCGCACGTTGACGTTCATCACGCGGTCCCAGGTGTCGACGTCGAGCTGGTGCGCGTCGCGGCCGCCCGAGTTGGTGATGGCGGCGTTGTTGACGAGGCCGTCGAGCCCGCCGAGCAGGCGGATGGCTTCGCCCGCGCAGCGTCGATGGCGGCGGGGTCCGACAGGTCGACCGCCAGCGCATGCGCCGCGTGGCCCGCGTCGCGCAGCGCCCTCGCCTCGGCCTGGGCCAGCTCGCCAAGGATGTCGGCCAGCACCACGTGGGCGCCCGCCGCGGCAATGCACTGCGCGAACGCAAGGCCCAGCCCACGCGCGCCGCCGGTCACGAGCACGCGGCGGCCGGCCAGCAGGTTGGCGGGCAGTTCGGCCAGCAGCGCCTGCAGGCTCGACGGGTCGGGAATGGCTTGGAGGTCGGTCATGGGAATGAGGTGAGCGGGGTTCGATCAGTCGGCCTGGATGCCGAGCTCCTTGATGACCTTGCCGAAGCGCGCGTAGTCAGCGGCGTTGGTCTTGCCGAGCACGTCGGCGTCGCCGCCCACGGGCGTGGTGCCGAGCACGGCCATGCGCGCGACGATCTCGGGCATCTTCAGGATCTCGTTGAAATGGCCGTTGAGCGTCTTCACGATCTCGGGCGACAGGTTGCGCGGGCCCCAGAGGCCGTTCCAGGCGGTCACCTCGACGTCCTTGTAGCCCTGCTCGGCCAGCGTCGGCACGTTGGGCGCGAGCGGCGAGCGCTGGGCCGAGGCCACGGCCAGCGGGCGCAGCTTGCCGTTGGCGAAGTACGGCGACACCGGGCCCAGCGTGATGAAGGTCACCGGCACATGGCCGCCCAGCACGTCGTTCACCGCCGGGGCCACGCCCTTGTAGGGCACGTGCGCGAGGCTGGCGCCCGAGGCGCGCGCGAACATCTCGCCGAGGATGTGCATCGGCGAGCCGCTGCCCGGGCTCGCGTAGCTCAGCGACTTGCCGCCCTTGGCCGCGGCCACCGCGTCCTTCAGGCTGGCGAAGCCGCTGCCGCCGCTGGCCACCAGGAACAGCGGCTGGCTGCCGGTCTGCACGATGGGCGTGAAGCCGCCGAGCACGTCGTAGCCCGACGAGCCGTTGGTCTTGAGCACCAGCTGCGCGATCGAGAAGGTGCTGGGCGCCAGCAGCAGCGTGTAGCCGTCGGGCGCGGCCTTCGACACGTAGGCGCTGCCGATGATGCCGCTGGCGCCGGGGCGGTTGTCGACCACCACGGGCTGGCCGACGCGCGTGGCCAGCTTCTCGGCGAAGAGCCGCGCCAGGGCGTCGGTGTCGCCGCCGGCCGGATAGGCGACGACCAGCGTGATCGGCTTGGCGGGGTAGCCGTCGGCTGCCCAGGCAAGTCCGGTGGCGCAAGCGGCCGCCAGGGAAATGGCGGCGGCGATGGCATGGCGGCGAGTGTGTTTCATCGGGTCCGTGGGATCGTTGGTTTGTTTCACTAAAGAAACAACGATTTATTAATGGAACGCCACGAAGAATACCGAGGAAGACAACTTCATGACTAGGTAAAAACCCTGATCGTTGTTACCCAAAGAAAACAGGGCGGCCGTTTCGGGCCGCCCTGCGGGTGGGGAGCGTGGCGGGGGCGTCAGCCGCCGTAGCGCGCCACGGTCAGGCCTTCCATGTCGATCTCGGGCGCCTGCCCGCGATCAGGTCGGCCATCACGCGGCCGGTGCCGGCCGCCATGGTCCAGCCGAGCGTGCCGTGGCCGGTGCTCAGCATCAGGTTGGGAATGCGGGTGGCGCCGATCACGGGCGTGCCGTCGGGCGTCATGGGGCGCAGGCCGGTCCAGAAGGAAGCCTCGCGCACGCTGCCGCCCTGGGGGAACAGGTCGGTCACGACGTGTTCGAGCGTGTCGCGCCGGCCCGCGTCCAGCCGCAGGTCGAAGCCCGAGAGCTGCGCGGTGCCGCCCACGCGGATGCGGTCGCCCAGTCGCGTGACCGCGACCTTGAAGGTCTCGTCCATCACGGTCGATTCGGGCGCGCCGCTGGCGTCGGTGATGGGCACGGTGATCGAGAAGCCCTTGACCGGGTACACCGGCAGGCCGATGCCCAGCGGCTTGACCAGCGCGGGCGAATAGCTGCCCAGCGCGACCACGTAGCGCTCTGCGGTGAAGCTGCCGGCATTGGTGCGCACTGCGGTGACGCCCTTGCCCGCCGCGTGCTCGATGGCCTGGATGTCGACGCCGAAGCGGAACTTCACGCCCTCGGCTTCGGCCAGCCTGGCCAGTGCCTGCGTGAACTTGAAGCAGTCGCCGGTCTCGTCGCCCGGCAGTCGCAGGCCGCCGACGAACTTGTCTTTCACGCCCGCGAGCGCAGGCTCGTACTGCACGCAACCTTCGCGGTCGAGCACCTGGTAGGGCACGCCCGAGGCCTTGAGCACTTCGACGTCTTTGGAGGTGCCGTCGAGCTGCTGCTGCGTGCGGAACAGCTGCAGCGTGCCCTGCATGCGCTCGTCGTAGGCGATGCCGGTGTCGGCGCGCAGGGTCTTCAAACAGTCGCGGCTGTATTCGGCGAGCCGCACCATGCGGCCCTTGTTGATCTCGTAGCGCGCCTGCGTGCAGTTGCGCAGCATCGACAAGCCCCAGCGCCACATGGCCGGATCGAGCATGGGCTTGATGACCAGCGGGCTGTGCCGCATGAGCAGCCACTTGACGGCCTTGACCGGCACGCCGGGCCCGGCCCATGGCGCCGAGTAGCCGGGCGAGACCTCGCCCGCGTTGCCGAAGCTGGTTTCGAGCGCGGGCGCGGGCTGGCGCTCGAGCACCGTCACCTCGTGGCCGGCGCGCGCCAGGTAGTACGCCACCGACGTGCCGATGACACCGCTGCCGAGAATCAGGACCTGCATGGAAGCTCCCTCTTTGAAAGCCGAACGCTGCAACGGCCCGAGGGTACAGGCTCGGGGCTACAAGCCCAATGCGTCCTGCAATTGCCGTGCCGTCCAGCGCTTGGGCTGCTCCGGCCAAGCACCGAGCAAGGCCACCATGCGCGCGTTGCGCGGCGCGCTCAGGCCGTGCTCCTGCGCCAGGCGCACCACCTCGCCGCTGAGCGCGTCGATCTCGGTGCGGCGGCCCAGCGCCAGGTCGTCGGCCATGCTGGAGCGGGCCTTGGCGTCGATGCGCAGCATGCGCGCCGCGACGATGCGAAACACCCAGTCGGGCAGCCGCAGCAGGCTCGACAGGCGCGGCGCCGGCACGGCCGCCACCTGCGCCGGCGCAATGCCCGCGACGGTGAGGACGCTCAGCGCCTCGTCGATCAGCGACGCGAAGCATCGGCGGTAGCCGCGCTGCATCAGCTCTTCGCGCAGCGGCAGGCCCGAGAGCGCGTTGACGGGGTTGTTGAGATTGAGCAGCAGCTTGCCCCACTGCACGGGCAGCAGGTCGGCATGCAGGTCGAGCGGCACGCCGGCGCGTTCGAACACGGGCAGCCACGGGCGCAGGGCCGCGTCGTCTTCGGCGGCCAGCCGGCCGGGCGTGCCGCGATGGAAGGCGCCGGGGCCGATCTCGGCCACGTTGTACGGCACCATGCCCGACAGCACGTTGAGCGACGGCCCGGTCTGCGAGGCGGCCGCCCCGTTGGAAATGCCGTTCTGCAGCGAGACGACCGTGGTGCCCGCGGGCAATGCAAAGGCCAGCTCGCCCGCGGCTTCGGCGGTGGCGCCGCTCTTCACGCACAGCAGCACCAGCGCGGGCCGGGCACCCGAGGGCACCTGCTCGCTCAGCCGCAGTCCGGCGGCCGGCAGCTTGTGCTTGCCGCCGTCCATGTCGGTGAGCGTGAGGCCGTGCGTGGCGAGCTTCTCGAGCACGCGCGCACGGCCGACGAAAGTGACGGGCACGCCCGCCGCCGCCAGGCTGCCGCCGATGAAGCACCCGATGGTGCCGGCCCCCATTACAAGCACTTCACCGGGGATCGCGTCTGGCATGAAGTGCTTGTGTGTTTGTGTGACGGGGACCGATGCGTCGTCAGGCGCGTTCGGCGACCCAGGCCTGCACCGACTGCAGCGCGGCCGCCAGGCCGGCAGGGTTGGTGCCGCCGGCCATGGCCATGTCGGCCTTGCCGCCGCCCTTGCCGCCGACCTGCTGGGCCACGAAGTTGACCAGCTCGCCGGCCTTGACCTTGCCCGTGCTGTCGGCCGTGACGCCGGCCGCGATCTGCACCTTGTCGCCGTCGACGGCGGCCAGCACGATGGCGGCGGTCTTGAGCTTGTCCTTCAGCTTGTCCATGGTGTCGCGCAGCGTCTTGGCGTCGGCGCCGTCGAGCTTGGCCGCGAGCACCTTGATGCCGTTGACGTCGACCGCCTGCGCCAGCAGCTCGTCGCCCTTGGACGAGGCGAGCTTGCCCTTGAGCGAGCCCACTTCGCGCTCCAGCGCCTTGACCTGCTCGAGCACCTGCGACAGGCGCCCTTGCAGCTCGGCGGCCGGCGACTTGAGCGTGGCGGCCACGCTGTGCACGGTCGATTCGAGGTCTTGCAGGTAAGACAGCGCGTTGGCGCCCGTGACCGCTTCGATGCGGCGCACGCCGGCGGCCACGCCGCCTTCGCTGACGATCTTGAACAGGCCGATGTCGCCCGTGCGGCCCACGTGGGTGCCGCCGCACAGTTCGCGGCTGGAGCCGATGTCGAGCACGCGCACGGTCTCGCCGTACTTCTCGCCGAACAGCATCATGGCGCCCGTCTTCTGGGCGGCTTCCATGTCCATCACGCGGGCTTGCGTGGGCGCGTTGGCCAGGATTTCGGCGTTCACGCGCTTCTCGATCTCGGTGATCTGCTCGCGCGTGACGGGGGCGTTGTGCGCGAAGTCGAAGCGCGTCTTGTCGGCGTCGACCAGCGAGCCCTTCTGCTGCACGTGGTCGCCCAGCACTTCGCGCAAGGCCTTGTGCATCAGGTGGGTGACCGAGTGGTTGCGCATGGTCGCGTTGCGGCGCGCGATGTCGACCGCGGCCTTGACCGCGTCGCCCACCTTGAGCGTGCCTTGCGTCTGCGTGCCATGGTGGCCGAACACGTCGGCCTTGATCTTCTGCGTGTCGTCGACGCCGAACTGCACGCCTTCGGCCACGAGCGCGCCCTGGTCACCGACCTGGCCGCCGCTCTCGGCGTAGAAGGGCGTGGTGTCGAGCACGACGATGCCGGACTGGCCTTCCTTCAGTTCGTTGACGCCCGCGCCTTCGAAGTACAGGGCCACGACCTTGGCGTTTTCTTCGAGGTGCTCGTAGCCGGTGAAGACGTTGCCCGCGCCGGTGTACTCGACGTTGCGGTCCATCTTGAACTTGCCGCCGGCACGGCCCGCGGCCTTCTGCTTTTCCATCGCGACGTTGAAGCCGGCTTCGTCGACGCTCACGTCGCGCTCGCGGCACACGTCGGCCGACAGGTCGAGCGGAAAGCCGTAGGTGTCGTGCAGCTTGAAGGCCACTTCACCGGGCAGCGTCTTCGCGCCGCCGGCCAGGGCCGCGTCGAGGATTTCCATGCCGTTGGCCAGCGTTTCGAAGAAGCGCTCTTCTTCGGCCTTCAGCGTGTCGGTGATGCGCTTTTCATCGGCCACCAGCTTGGGGTACGCATCGCCCATCAGCTTGACGAGGTCGGGCACCAGCTTGTGGAAGAACGGCTTCTTCTGGCCCAGCTTGTAGCCGTGGCGAATGGCGCGGCGGATGATGCGGCGCTGCACATAGCCCCGGCCTTCGTTCGACGGAATGACGCCGTCGGCCACCAGGAACGAGGTGGCGCGAATGTGGTCGGCAATCACGCGCAGCGAGTTGTTCGACAGGTTTTGCGTGCCGGTCTCGCGGCCGGCGGCCTTGATGAGCGCGTCGAAGATGTCGATCTCGTAGTTGCTGTGCACGTGCTGCAGGATCGCGGCCAGGCGCTCCAGGCCCATGCCGGTGTCCACGCAGGGCGCGGGCAGTTTCTTGACCGAGCCGTCGGGCTGCATGTCGAACTGCATGAACACGTTGTTCCAGATCTCGATGTAGCGGTCGCCGTCTTCGTCGGGGCTGCCGGGCGGGCCGCCGGGGATCTCGGGGCCGTGGTCGAAGAAGATCTCGGAGCACGGGCCGCACGGGCCCGTGTCGGCCATCATCCAGAAGTTGTCGGACATGTAGCGCCCGCCCTTGTTGTCGCCGATGCGCACGACGCGCTCGGGCGGCAGGCCGATTTCCTTGGTCCAGATGTCGTAGGCTCGTCGTCCTCGATGTAGACGGTGGCCCAGAGCTTTTCGGCCGGCAGCTTGTAGACCTCGGTCAGCAGCTCGAAGGCCCACTTGAGCGACTCGCGCTTGAAGTAGTCGCCGAAGCTCCAGTTGCCCAGCATCTCGAAGAAGGTGTGGTGGCGCGCGGTGTAGCCCACGTTCTCCAGGTCGTTGTGCTTGCCGCCGGCGCGCAGGCAGGCCTGGACCGAGGCGGCGCGAACGTAGGGACGCTTGTCTTCGCCCAGGAACACGTCCTTGAACTGGACCATGCCCGAGTTCGTGAACATGAGCGTGGGGTCGTTGCCCGGCACCAGCGAGCTGGAGGGCACCACCGTGTGGCCCTTGGAAGCGAAGAAATCGAGAAAGGTCTTGCGGATGTCCGCGACCGTGAATGTGGGCTGGCTCATCTTTGGATTCGTCTTCTGTCGAGGGCGGCGCGGCGATGGCGACCCTCTCGTCGAACCCACTGCGGCGAACCGGCCTAACTGCTTGATTTGCTTGAACAAACAATTATAGGTTTGGCCATGGGCCCTGGGCTGCCCGGGGGCAAACTGCATGAACCGGGCACCGCGGCTAATATGCTGCCAGACGGAAAAGAGAACCAAACACGGGCGACGTCATCCGTACTTGTACGGACATGAATCAAGGAGCGCGCATGGCAAGGCAAGAGGCGGAACACTGGAAGATCGAGGACCTGGACTTCTCGGGCATCGCGCTCGACGAGGTCCGTGCGGACGAGAACCTCTTCTACCTGGTCGCCTCGGCTTCTTTCATCGAGAGCGGCTCGGATCTTTACACCCAGAACCTGGTCGATTTCTTCCGGGGCGACGACGAAGTCACCGACTGGCTGTCGAACCATTGGGAGCAGGAAGAACTGCAGCACGGCAAGGCCCTGCGCGCCTACGTGCGCCACGTGTGGCCCGAGTTCGAGTGGGACTCGGCCTACGCGGGCTCCTCGAGGAATACGCGACCTATTGCAAGGTCGAGCTGCTGGCCCCGACCCGCGCCCTGGAAATGACCGCGCGCTGCGTGGTCGAGACCGGCACCGCCACCTATTACCGGGCCATGGCCCGCAGCACCACCGAGCCGGTGCTGCAAGACCTGGCGACCCGCATCGCGACCGACGAGGTCAACCACTACAAGCACTTCTACCGCTTCTTTCGCCGCTACCGCGCGCAGGAGAAACTGAGCCGCTTCCGCGTGATGGGCACCATCGGGCGGCGCACGCTCGAGCTGAAGAGCGAAGACGCCGACTGCGCCATCCGCCATGTGGTGAAGGCGCGCTCGCCCGGCCGCGCCAGCGACACGGCCTACGTGCAGAAACTCAGCGCGGACATGAACAGCACCATCCGCACCAACCTGAGCGCGGGCACCACGCTGAAGATGCTGATGCGGCCGCTGGAGCTGCCGGCGCGGGTGCAGACGGTGATCCAGTACCCGATCAAGCAGTTCATGCAGCACGTGTTTTTGCGCTGAGGGCGTCTTCGGAAAAGCACTGAAACGGAACCTCGGTTCCGTTTCCGGCAACCCACGCCTCGCTAATATTTGCGTTCACCCCCTTGCAAGTTGCTCGCGGCGCTTGCATGCGAGTCCGATGTTCGATCACCCCACCCACCGCGAACAGCCCTACACAGTGCGCCTGGACGGCCAGAGCCTTTCCATTCGGGATCTGATGGAAGTGCGCTTCACCTTCCTTCGCGTGCTCGAGCAGCGCATCGGCTCGCCGCAGCGCGTGGTGAAGTGCTACCTGGCGTGGTCCAGCCAACTCGAATCGGGCACGGAAACGATGACCGACGCGCAGATCGCCAATGCGCGCGTCTGGCGCGACGCCTGGGACCATGCGAGCAGCGTCGCGGTGCCGCTGCTCAGCAACCCACAGGCCACGGCCTTCCGGTTCGAGCTTTTCTGAGCGCAAAAAAAACCCAGCACGAGGCTGGGTTGAACCTCTTGAGTGCTGTCACACACAGAGAACTCGCACTTCGAAGCGAGCCCACAAAATCTAGGGCCTCGCGCAGCGACTGCTTGTCGGACAGCACCGACAGTTCATTTTTAGCGGCAGATCGGCGCACGGCGACCCCGCAAAAAGTGCCAACTAGTTCACGTTTTAAAAAGTGTCCTACGGCAGTTGACTGCCTGCGGCTGACAGGCGTTTCGCCGATCTGCGCCGACGATGCATTCGCTGTCACGCAACAGGGCCGCATAGAAGAAGAGCTCTCTGTTTCGTTCTTAGAGCGCCCGCCAGGCTCCTCGAACCCGCTTCGGCGGGTATTTTTTGCCCGGTTTCAGGCTGGCTTCAGCACCCGCTCAGTTCGCCTTCAGGCCGTGGGCAGGGGCCGCGGATACCGTCGAAACGCGCACCCGGCCCGGGTGCGGAACGGTCTTTCCCCACCTCGACGGAGTCTCTCTTGCCCTCATCCAGTTCCTCTTTCGCGCGGCAACGCCGCCGCCTGCTGTGCGCGGCCGCGACCCTGCCTCCGGCTCTTGTGCTCGGCGCCTGCGGAGGCGGCGGTAGCGGAGGCGGCCCCGGGCCCGTGCTGCCGCCGCCGTCGGGCGCGGTCACGGTCACCGACCGCCGCGTGCCGCTGGCCGCCGGGGTCTCGCTGCATGTACGGGACTGGCAGTCGAGCCCCGCCGACGGCATCACCTTCGTGCTGCTGCCCGGCTTCGGCGCCACCGCCCTGCATTTCAACAGCCTGGCGCCGGCCCTGGCCCGGCGCGGGCGGGTCATCGCCATCAGTTGCCGCGGCTTCGGCCAGTCGGACAAGCCGCTGCCCGACGCCACCTGGCGCTACGACACCGACGCGCTGGTCGACGACGTGCACACGGTGCTCGAAGCGCTCGCCCCGGGCCGCGTCGTGCTGGGCGGCCACTCGATCGCGGGCAACCAGGTCACGCGCTTTGCCGGGCGCTACCCGCAGCGGGTGCGTGGCTTGATGTACCTGGACACCAACTTCGACTACACCTCGCAGCCCGACGACGGCGGCCAGAAGGAGTCGGACAACCCCACGCTGTCGGAGCCCCTGCTCACCGAGGCCGACACCGCCTCCGTGGCCACGGCCATCGCGTACTTCAAGCGCATCAACCGCAACTGGTATCCGCCGATGGAGGCCGACCTGCTGGACAAGCTCGACGTCCGCGCGGACGGCAGCGTTCAGATCAACACGCCCGACGCCCTTGCGCTCGACCTGTACACGGCGGCGCGGCGCTTCTCGCCCGACTACCGGCCGTTGCAGGTGCCCGCCCTGGTGTTCACGGCCCTCCCCGGCGACCGGCGCGACATGTTCCCCTGGCTGCCCGCCGCACTCGACGCGACCACCGAAAAGGACGCCGCCGACATGGTGCGGCTCCTTCGCCGCGCCCGCCACACCGATGCCGAGCGCCTGTTCGCGGCGCTGCCCGCCGGCAGCCAGCGGATGACTTTCGACCCCGCCACGCATCCGGACTTCTTCATGGCGCACGAAACCGAGGTGCTGCGGCTGGTCGACGCAATGACCTGGTAGCACCGCGCCGGCTGAATCCGTGTGCCGCGCCCTTGCGTACAGGCGGCAAAGGGAGCGCTGCCCCACGACACGGAGAACCCACGCATGAGCTTCAACGACATTGCTTCCCGCTTTCAGGTGCCGGCCAGGAAAGGCGCGCGCGTCACGGTCCAGGGCAAGCCGGGCACCGTCACCACGGCGCGCGGAACGATGGTCCGGGTCCGGCTCGACGGCATGCGCTGGTCGCGGCCGTACGCGCCCGACGACCTGCAATGGCTGGGGCCGGACACCGAAAACACTGCCGCAACCCATGCCTTTTCGCCTACCACATAGGCGCGATGTGTTTTCCTTCCCCGATGGGGACAATGTTGTGGAAAACCTTGTGCGAAGCGCTCGAAAGCCTTGCCTGGCGCGGCCTGCAACACGGTGCCTGCAAAAGAGGCAGTACCTCGAAAAAATTCGCGGCCGTGGCGAAACGGCTGTCAGCAACAGCCGGTTTCGGCTGACAAGACCTCCCGGGCCGGGGAGATTTCATGCATGCCTCCCGGATCCGTGCCAGCCAGGGAGGCGCTGCTCCAGACGTTTCGACGTGGCATCAACGAAAAAGACAGGGAGTTCCCGTGGTCGAGTACTTCAAGGTTGGTCTGCCCTATATCCGAACGCGATTCAAGGTCCCCGCGCGACGCGGCGGTCGCGTGGAGCTGCACGGCAGGTTCGGCACCATCAGGGGGTCGAGCGGCGAGTACCTGCTCGTCAAGTTCGATGGCGAGGAGGCAGCGGTCATCGTGCATCCGGTCGATCCCAACTACGTCGAGAACGGCGAAGCCGCCGAGAGACCGCCGCTTCCACCACGCGACGCCGTCGTGCAGCGCGTGAACGAGGCCTGACGCGCTCAGCCCCGGCCGGCCTCGCGGATCATCAGCGCAGCAAGTCCGGAACCAGCGTCACAGCAAGCCCGACGAGCGCGCACGCACCCAGCAGCGGCATCACGCCGACCTTGAAGCGGAACAGCGCGACGGCCGCCGCCACCGCGATGACGGCCGACAGCACGTCGAAACGACCGCCGAAGCCTTGCGGCCACAGCACGTGGTACGCGAAGAAAAGCGCAAGGTTCAGGATCACGCCGACCACCGCCGCCGTGACGGCCGACAGCGGCGCCGTGAAGCCGAGCCTGCCGTGCGTCGCCTCGATCAACGGCCCGCCCGCCAGGATGAAGACGAACGACGGCAGGAAGGTGAAGAAGGTCACCACCGTCGCCGCCACGGCACCGCCCACAAAGGGCGCGCCCGCCCCCGCCACCTGCTGCAGCCAGCCGCCGACGAAGCCGACGAAGGCCACCACCATGATCAGCGGCCCCGGCGTGGTCTCGCCGAGCGCGAGGCCGTCGATCATCTGCGCGCCGTCGAGCCAGTGATGCTGCTCGACCGCCCCCTGGTAGACATAGGGCAGCACCGCATAGGCTCCGCCGAAAGTCAGCAATGCGGCCTTGGTGAAGAACCAGCCCATCTGCGAGAGCGTGCCCTGCCAGCCCAGCGCGGCGACCAGCCCGCCCATCGCCAGCGCCCAGAGCGCGAGCCCCACGGCCAGCACCTTGGCCAGCCGCGCGCGCATGAAGCGGGCGTGCGCGGGCGTCGGCGTGTCGTCGTCGATCAAGGCCGGGCCGTAGCCCTGGGCGGCCTTGCCGTGCCCGCCGCCCAGCGCGAACACGCCCGGCGCCCAGCGCGCGCCGAAATGCCCGATCAGCCCGGCGCCGATCACGATCGCCGGGAACGGCGTGTCGAACGCGAAGATCGCGACGAAGGCGGCCGCCGCGATGCCCCACATCCACCGGTTCTTCAGCGCGCGCGTGCCGATGCGGTGCGCCGCGTGCAGCACCAGCGCGGTCACCGCCGGCTTGATGCCGTAGAACACGCCCGCGACCGCCGGCACATGGCCGTAGGCCATGTAGACCCACGACAGCGCGATGAGAATGAACAGCGAGGGCAACACGAACAGCGCCCCGGCGACGATGCCGCCCCAGGTGCGGTGCATGAGCCAGCCGATGTAGGTCGCCAGCTGCTGGGCTTCGGGGCCGGGCAACAGCATGCAGTAGTTCAGCGCGTGGAGAAACCGCTTCTCGCTGATCCAGCGCCTTCGCTCGACCAGTTCGGTGTGCATGATCGCGATCTGCCCTGCGGGGCCGCCGAAGCTGATGAAGCCGAGCTTGAGCCAGAAGCGGAATGCCTCGGCGAAGGAAACGGGCTGGCGCGGCGCGGGCGCTTCGTCGGGCGGTGAGGTGCTCACGCAGAACTCCGTTGTGGGCGGCCGGCGCTTTTTCGCCATGCGGACGCGGGGGCAGATCATACGGGCGCAACGCCGTGATTTATTCCGCGCCCCGGAGCGCGTCCTACAGGCGGCGCTGCCGATGTCCTCACACGGCCGCCTGCATTCCCCTGTGACTGTCCGACCCACGTTATTCGTCGCGACGACGACGGCAAAGGGGATGGATGGAAGAAGAACGCACGCAAGACAGTGCCCAGGAGTGGCTGCACTTTTTCTACAAGGAAGGACGCACACGCACGCCGGTGAAGATCAGCAGGACGGCGTTGAAGCGCGGCTTCAGGTCGCGCGCTGGCGAGAGCCTGGTCGGCATCTACGTCGCCCACATGGAGGCGATTCACGAGAAGGTGCGTGTGCGGCTGCGCGCGGGCGAGCGCTTCACGCAAGACAAGCCATTGCTGCTGCTCGCATCCGACTTCGACGACCTGAGGCTGACCGCGCTCGCCGGCGGCCACATTGGGGAAATGAGCGAAGAGGCGGCGCTGCAACTGCTCGAGGAGATGGTCAACCCCGAGGGGCCCGATGGTTCCAGTTCGGGAAACTACATCGACTGGCGGCCCGGGCTCGCGAACGTGAAGATGCTGGGCACTTTCACCGCGCAGCAGCTGGAAGCGGTGGCCGCCTGGATGCGTGCTCGCGCGTCATCCGAAGAGCGCCTGGCCGGCTGCGCGCCACAAGGCGCGCCGCCGGCCCGGGAAACCGCTCAGTCGGCGCTCTCGGCTTCGTCCTCTTCTTCGTCGTCGTCTTCGCTGTCGTCGGCGCGGCGAACCGTCACGAAATTCGAAGCGTCTTCCACGAAAGCCATGAGCTTTTCGTCGGGCGCCATGCCACGGACTTCGGTCTGAGGACCGTCGCCGTTCTTGTAGTCGACCTGGACCAGCGCAAAGCAGGCCAAGGGTTCTTCCATCTCGCCTTCTTCGCCGCCGTCGTACACGGCAACCCATCCGTCGGCGGGCATGATCTGCAGAATCTTCACATCTTCCATTTGTCTGGTTTCCAAGCTAAAAATTGCGTTGTGCCGTGCAGCATATCGCACGAAAAATACGATTCGACGCGCGCGGCGGACCGCCTCTGGCGCTGACGTAGAATCCGCCCCGGTCCGCGGGTGTAGCTCAATGGCAGAGCTGTTGCTTCCCAAGCAACTGACGAGGGTTCGATTCCCTTCACCCGCTCCATCGATCCGCCCCCCATTCATTCACCGGCCCGCAGGCCGGTCAGCGCAGCGACCTGAACGCCGCGCGCAGCTGCGAGCTGAAAAGCGCCGGCTGCTCCCACGACGCGAAGTGCCCACCCACGTCCCCGTCTTCGCGCCCCGATAGCGCGTGTTGTCGTCGAGCATTGCGCAGCGAGTGCGCAAGGTGGCGCCACCGGCTCTGCATCCCCTCTGAAAATCAACACACGGCGTTTCACAGACGCTGCGGGTTGGCGAAAAGCGCGTCTTTTCCAAACCCGAAATACACTGTATATTTGCACAGTGTTCTGAGAAGTTCGGAACGCCCAATCCCGGTCACTTGCCCCCAGCACGCCAGGACGATGAACCAAGCTGAACTCTTCTTCCCCCGAGCCGCCGCACCGGTGCCCATGCCGGTCGCATCGCTGCATGAATTCGACGACGACACGCCCGTGCACTTTGTCGAGGCCGAGACCTCGCCGCCGGACACCTACACCGTGCGGCTGGCGGACTACCCGCTTGCGTCAGCCGATGTGGAAAGGGTCGCCGAGCAGCGTTTTCGCCGTGAGATCGAACGGCAGCTGGGCGGCGATGTCGTCCCGGCACTGCGCGCCTTCCAGAACGCGAGCGAGTCGAGCGAAAGCGATCTGTCGAAAGCAGAAATCGCCATGGCCAAGCGCTGGGCCAAGGCCTACGACGCCGCGCGCACCGCGGGCTTTCGCGATCTGGGCGACACCGACGAAGCCTTCTTCGACGTGCGGCCGGTCTGAGCCCGAAGCGCCTCAATCCAGAGCACCCGATCACGTAGCATCCGGCCATGAGCTACACCGTGCAACTGATTGATTTTCCCGACGCGCCGGCCGATGTCATTGCCACGGCGGAGTCGCGCTTCCGGCGCGAACTCGACAAGCTGCTTGGCGACGGCATCGAGCCCGCATTCAAGGCTTTCGAGAACGCCAGCGAATCGAGCGCCGACGAGCTCAGCAAGGACGAACTCGCGCTCGCCGCCAGTTGGGCCAAAGCCTATGAAGCAGCCAAGACCGCAGGCTTTCGTGCGCTGGGCGAAGCGACGAGGCGTACTTCGAAATCCGCATCGACTGATCGGCCCCGGGGCTCGGTGCCTCAGCGCTTCTTGCCAGCCACCGCGCCCGGCAATCGCGCCACCCGCTGCGCCAGAAAGTCCACCAGCACGCGCACCCGCAGCGGCTGCTGGCGGCGCGGCGCATAAAGCAGATGCACCTCCTGCGCCGGCCCGGTGTGGCGCCCGAGCACCCGCACCAGTTGGCCTTGCGCCAGCAGGTCCGCCACCATCCACGTGGGCTGCAATGAAATGCCCGCGCCGCCGAGCACGCTGTCCAGCAGCGCCACGGCGTTGTTGACGCGGTAGCGGCTGCGCACCGGCACCGTCTGCGCCCCGTTCGGCCCCTGCAGCAGCACGCCGTCGTCTCCCGCCGCATAGCGCAGGTAGTCGTGCGCCAGCAGGTCTTGCGGCTTGCGCGGCTTGCCGCGCGCCGCGATGTAGCCAGGCGACGCCACCAGCACGCGCGGCCACGTGCCCAGGTGGCGCGCAACGAGGTCGGGCGGCAGCGCGCCGCCGACGCGCAGCGACACATCGATGCGCTCTTCCACCGGATCGACGAAGCGGTCGTCGAGCACCAGCTCCAGCGCGATGTCGGGGTAGAGCGCCAGGAACTCCACCGCCATGGCATTGAGATGGCGCTGGCCCATGGTCACCGGCGCGCTCATGCGCAAGAGGCCGCGCGGCTGCTGGATGCCTTCGCGCGCATCGGCCACCGCGTCGCCGTAGTCCTCCAGCACGCGGCGCGTGCGCTCATGAAAGCGCTGCCCCTCCTCGGTCAGGCTCAAGCCCGCGGCGGTGCGGCGCAGCAACCGCACGCCGAGCGAACGCTCCAGCCCCGCGACCAGCTTGCTGACAGTGGGCTGCGTGGTGTCGAGCGCGCGCGCGGCGCCCGACAGGCTGCCCAGCTCGACGCTGTGCACGAAGGCTTCGAGGGCGCGCAAGGTGTCCATGGCGGATGTATTCGAATATGGAATGGTCTGAATGCCATTTTGCCTTCTACCCATCCGGATGCGCATGAATGAAAGTCGCGCCCTCGATTCGCTTTTCATCCAAGGACATCCCCATGACCCCCTCTTCATTCGCATCGCTCATCCGCCAGGGCGCACTGCGCTGTCGCTCGCCGGCACGGTTGCCGCGTCGGCCGCCGAACCCTTGGCCACGCATTGGAGCCCCAGCTGGATGGCCAGCACGCAACCCGTCTGGAGCGGCGACTTCGTGCTGCCCTCGGGCCTGCCCTTCCAGTTCAACCGGCAAACGATTCGCCAGGTGGCGCGCCTGAGCATCGGCGGCACGCGGCTGCGCGTGGTGATCAGCAACGAAGGCGGCACCGCGCCGCTGCGCATCGCATCGGCCCGCGTGGCGCGGCATGCCGACGGCTCGGCGATCGTCGAGGGCAGCGACCGGCCGCTGCGCTTCGGCGGGCAGGCCGAAGTGACCGTGCCCGCCGGCGCGCGGCTGGTCAGCGACCCGGTGGACATCGCCCTGCCCGCGCTCGGCGAGGTCACCGTGTCGCTCTACCTGCCGCAGCCCAGCCAGCCGGCGGGCTTCACTTCGACGCCCGCCAGACCGCCTACGTGTCGGACGGCGATTTGACCGGCGCCCCTCGCCTGCCCGCCGCAGCCAGCCAATGGAGCACCCGCGTCTACGTGAGCGGCCTGATCGTGGAACGCCCCGGGCGCCCGTCACCGTGGTGGCGTTCGGCGACTCGCTCACCGACGGCAACGGCGCCACGCCCGGCGCCAACACCCGCTGGCCCGATGCGCTCGCCGAACGGCTGGCGGGCCGCGATGTGGCGGTGCTGAACGCCGGCATCTCCGGCGGCCGGCTGTTGAAGGACGGCATGGGCCGCGCCGGCCTGGAGCGCGCGGGCCGCGACGTGTTCGCCCAACCGGGCGTGCGGGCCATGGTCGTGCTGCTGGGCACCAACGACATCGGCTGGCCCGGCGGCCCCTTCGCGCCGAGCGAGCCCGCGGTGCGCGCGGAAGAAATGATCCAGGGCTTTCGCCAGCTGATCGAGATGGCCCGCGCCCACCACGTGCGCATCATGGCCGGCACCATCGCCCCCACCGAACGCGCGCTCGAAGGCACGCCGCTGGAGGGCCACTACTCGCCCGACAAGGACAAGGTGCGCCAGGCCGTGAACCGCTGGATCCGCGAAAGCGGCGCCTTCGACGCGGTGGTCGACTTCGACGCGCTGCTGCGCGACCCGGCCCGCCCGTCGCGCCTGAAGGCGGCCATGGACTCGGGGGACCACCTGCATCCGGGCGATGCCGGCTACAAGGCCATGGCCGCCGCCATCGACCTGGAGGCCCTGCTCGGCACCTCGCCCTGAGCTCGCAAATATACTGTACATAAATACAGTATTTCTCTAAAATTCGTCGTCTCCAAGAACAAACATCGAGGCGACGCCGATGACCACCGCCAACCCGCCCGCGCCCGCTGCGCAGGCCCTTTTCTTCCAGAGGCTGCATCCGCTGCAGCCCCGCTCCCGCAAGGGCCGCATCTCGACCTGGCCCTTCAAGGTGGCCCGCGACAAGAGCCACGGCGACAACCATGACAAGGACGACGTTCGCGTTCAGGCGGCGCGCGTCATCCGGACGACGGCCGAGAGCTGGTGGCCGTCCGAGGCCTGAAGGAATGCACCATGAGCACCCGCAGACAACTTCTCATCGGGCTCTTCCCCGGCAAGGAAGTGCAAGCTGAAATCGAAGCGCACCGCCAGGACTGGTGGTGGCCGAGAGATTGCCGCTTTCCGCCCAAGGCGCGCCTTCACCTGACGCTTCAGTATCTTCACGATCAGCAAGGAGATGCCGAGCAACGCCTGCGCGCCGCGCTCGCCGAAGTGTCTATGCAACCGCTGGATCTCACGCTCGACCGCTCCTGCACCTGGCCCAACGACGTGTCGGTGGTGCAGCCCCTGGAACACGAAGGCTTGCGGCGCCTGCAGCAGGACATCACCCGCGAGCTGCGGCGGGCTGGCTTTCGCCTTCGGGATCGGGGATGGAAACCACACGTGACGATCGCACGTGACTCCGAGCATGCCGCGCGCCCCATGTCCCTCGCGCCCATTCGCTGGACGGCAACGGAATTTCGCCTGATCCGCTCGCACTTCAGCTACCCGTTTCGCCACGAGCCGCTGGGCTCCTATCCTCTGCATTGAGGCGAGGCATTCATACGGCGCTACAGTCATCGCATGCTGACGCCACCCGCCCTCTCGCACGACGCCATCGCTCGATGCCTCGCCGACACCTACAAACTGCACATCGCGCGGTCTGAATTTCTGCCCTTGGGCGCGGACGTCGATTCAGCGGTCTTCCGCGTGCAGGCGAACGATGCAACGCCCTATTTCCTGAAGCTGCGCCGCGGCGATTTCGACAGATCCGTTGTCGCTGTTCCCGCCTTCCTTCACCACGAGAAACGCATCGCGCCCGTGATGGCCCCGCTGCCCACGACCGACGGCCAACTGAGCACGCACAGCCACGGCTTCGACTGGGCGCTCTACCCCTTCTTCGACGGCAGCAACGGTTTCGAGCGCGCCTTGACGCAGCCGCAGTGGAAAACACTCGGCGCAACACTGGCCGCCATCCACCGCACCGAACTCCCCGAAGCCCTGCAGGCCAGCCTTGCCAAGGAAACCTACGGGCACAAATCGCGCGAAGGCGTGCGCCGCTACCAGCGCCGCTTCATCAACGGCGTCACCGGCGACGACATCGTCAAGCGCTTCTTCACATTCTGGGAAGCGCATGCGGAAGAGATCGACACCGTGGTCTACCGCAGCGAGCAGCTGGCGTCGATCCTGCTCGAGCGACCGCCGCGGCTGGTGCCGTGCCACGCCGACATCCACGCGGGCAACGTGCTCGCGGGCGACAACGACCGCCTGTCCATCGTCGATTGGGACACGCTGGTTCTCGCGCCCAAGGAGCGCGACCTGATGTTCATCGGCGGCGGTGTCGGCAACGTGTGGAACCAGCCGCGGGAAGAAGCGTGGTTCTACGAAGGCTACGGGCCGGCGGACATCGATGCGGTGGCGCTGACGCACTATCGCTACGAGCGCATCACGAAAGACCTGCTCGAGTTCTGCGACCAGATGTTCGACGCCAAGGCCAGCACCGAAGACCGCGAGGAAGGCCTGCGCCAGATGAAGAGCCAGTTCCTGCCGAATGGCGTCGTCGCCATCGCGCACCAGAGCTACGACGCCATCACCTGATCCGGGCCGACGCGCGCGCAGTCAGATCAGCAGGTCTTGCGCTTCGTCCTCGAAGCCCGCAATGGGTTGCGCCTTGGCCAGCGCCAGCCACACCGCGAACGGAATGCGCTCGACCGTGCGATGCACCGCCGCGCGCGCCACCACGAGCCGTTCGCCTTCGAGCACCATCACCCCGCACTCGGCGGGCACCTCTTCGGGCTTGGCGATGCAGCGGCCCTTGGCGTCGTTGCCCAGCACGTACCAGCACTCGCCGCCCAGGTCGAGGTAGGCCGCGCGCTTGTCGGGCTTGCGCAGGTCGCCCAGCAGGTCGGCGCGGCTGACCTTCACCTCGTGCACGATGGGATGGGCATAGGCCTCGACGCTGGTATTGCGGATCGAGAACACATCGGGCCGCGCCACGCACCAGCGCGGCTTGCCGCCCTCTTCGAGCGGCGGCAGGCGCGCGCGCAGGCCGAGGCCGCGCCACGCGATGCGGCCGCCGCGCGTCATCTCGCGCGCCACGCGTTCCACCAGGGCCTCGTGCGGCGACAACGCCGCTCGGTTGACGGTGAGCGTGGTCGCGATGCGCGCAATGCCGGCGTCGGTCACGCGCAGCGTCTCGTGGCCGTGCGGCGTGCGCACGCGTTCGAGGAACCCGCCGGCCAGCAACTCGACCTCGATGCTGTCGCAGCACGGCCAGCCGGCCGAGCGGTAGATCTCGCGCAAGCGCCGCGCATGCAGCTTGCCGAAGGGCACCGCCGGCGCGGCCGTCTGCATCGGCGGCGGGTCGACCACCGGCGGCGGAAACCCCGGGTCGGTCACGGGCGGCACGACGGGCGGCGGATCGCCTTCAGGCGGCGGCAGGGGCTGAGGCGGCGGCATGGGCACCGGCACATCGGGCGCGGGGGGCGGCGGGCCGATCGGCGTCGCGACGACGGGGTCAAGAACGAGTTCGGACATGGAAGGAACAGGTTAGCGAAAAGTCGCGCAAGGCGCGAGGCATGGAACGATCGGTTGCATCCATCGCTCCTTCAATGGAAGTCCCGGCTGGTGTTGCTCCGCGCCAGCCGGCCCATGAGCGGCGTCAGGTCCTTGAAGCCGGTGGCGACCAGGTGCTGCACCTTGCCGCCGCTGTCGTCGTCGCGCTGCCACGTGCCCTGCACCGCGAGCAGGTGCGACTTGAGCAGCGGCTCGCGCCAGGCCTCGATGACATGGCTCCAGACGATCACGTTGACGTTGCCGGTCTCGTCCTCCAGCGTGACGAAGATGGTGCCGTTGGCGGTCTGCGGCCGCTGCCGGCCCTTGACGATGCCGCAGGCGCGCGCGGTCTGTCCGTTGGCCACCGAGCGCAGCTCGGCCGCCGTCATGAGCTTCATGCGCGCCAGGCGCGGGCGCAGCAGCGCGAGCGGATGGCGGCGCAGCGTGAGGCCGAGCGACGCGTAGTCGCCGACGATCTCCTCGCCCTCGGGCGCGGCCGGCAGCAGCAACGCCTGCTCGTGGATCGGCACGCCCTTGAGCAGCGCCGGCGCGCGGCGCTGCGCCGTGGCGTCCCACACCTGCTGGCGCCGATGGCCCGACAGCGACATCAGCGCATCGGCCGCGGCCAGCGCGGCCATGTCCTTGCCGTCGAGTTCGGCGCGCAGGGCGAGGTCTTCGGTGCTGCTGAAGGCGGCCTCGGCACGCGCTGCCAGCAAGCGCTCGGCGCCGCCCTTGCTGAGGCTCGCGATGCGGTTCAGGCCCAGCCGCACCGCGGGCTGGTTCTCGTTGCCCAGGCGCTCGGCATAGCGCGGGTCGATGCCGGCCGGGCGCGGGGCATTGGGGTCGCGGGCTTCGAGCGTGGTGTCGACTTCGCTTCTCGTGACATCGACCGGGCGCACCTCGACGCCATGGCGGCGCGCGTCCTGCACGAGCTGCGACGGGCTGTAGAAGCCCATCGGCTGCGAGTCGAGCAGCGCGGCAAGAAAACAGGCGGGCTCGTAGTTCTTGAGCCAGCTGCTGACCGTGACCAGCAACGCGAAGCTGGCGGCGTGGCTCTCGGGAAAGCCGTAGTCGCCGAAGCCCATGACCTGCTTGAAGATGGCTTCGGCAAAGGCTTTCTTGTAGCCGTTGTCGACCATGCCATCCACGAGCTTGTCATGGAACTTGCCGAGGCCGCCCTTGCGCTTCCATGCGGCCATGGCGCGGCGCAACTGATCGGCCTCGTCAGCCGTGAACTTGGCCGCGATCATGGCGATCTGCATCACCTGCTCCTGGAAGATCGGAATGCCCAGCGTGCGTTCGAGCGCCTCGCGCAATTCTTCTTTCTCGTAGTGAATGGGCAGATCTTTTCGAACCCGCTCCCGTTGCTTGAGATACGGATGCACCATGCCCCCCTGTATCGGCCCCGGCCGCACGATGGCCACTTCGATCACCAGGTCTTCGTAGGTGCGCGGCTTCAGACGCGGCAGCATCGACATCTGTGCGCGGCTCTCGATCTGGAACACGCCGATGGTGTCGGCGTCGCAGATCATGTCGAACACCTTCGGGTCGTCGTTCGGAATGTGGTGCATCTCCACCATCGAGTTGCGCCAGCGGTTCATGTGGTCGAGCCCGCGCTGGATGGCGCTGAGCATGCCGAGCGCGAGCACATCGACCTTGAGCATGCCCATGGCCTCGAGGTCGTCTTTTTCCCATTGGATGACGGAGCGGTCTTTCATCGACGCCTTCTCGACCGGCACCAGCCGCGTGAGCTTGGTGTGCGTCAGCACGAAGCCGCCCACGTGCTGGCTCAGGTGGCGCGGGAAGCCCTTGAGCTTTTGCGTGAACTCGATCCACTGGACCAGCTTGAGCTCGTCTTCCGCCACGCCGACGCGCGCGGCCGCCTGGAACAGCTGCTCGCCGAGCACGGTGTCGTCGAACCAGTAGTGGTCCTTGGCGAACTCGTCGATCAGCCGCTCGTCGATGCCCAGGGCCTTGCCCACGTCGCGCAATGCGCTGCGCGCGCGGTAGCAGATGACGACCGCTGCAATGGCGGCGCGCTCGCGGCCGTATTTTTTGTAGATGTACTGAATGACGTCTTCTCGCCGCTGATGCTCGAAGTCGACGTCGATGTCAGGCGGCTCGCGACGCTCCCGGCTCAGGAAACGCTCAAACAGCAAATGCCCTTTCGTCGGATCAATCGCCGTGATGCCGAGGCAAAAGCAGACCGCGGAATTGGCCGATGACCCGCGTCCCTGGCAAAGAATCTGCTGCGAACGAGCGAAGCTCACGACGTTTTCCACCGTGAGGAAGAACATCTCGTACTTGAGCTCGATGATCAGATCGAGCTCTTTCTGAACCTGTGCGCGCACCGTTTCGGGAATGCCGCCGGGATAACGATTTCGCGCCCCCTCCCACGTCTTGCGCGCCAGCGTCTGCCCCGGCGTCTCGTGGCTGCCCACGGTTTCGAGCGGGTACTTGTAGTTGTCGCGGATCACGTTCGGGTCGAACCTGCACCGCTGCGCCACCCTCTGCGTGTTCACCAGCATCTGCGGCAAATAAAGCCCGGCCAGCCGAACCCGCAAACGCAGATGCCGCTCGGCATTCGACTGCAGCGCAAAGCCGCATTCGGCCACCGTCTTGCCTTCGCGCACCGCCGTCAGCACGTCGTGCAGCGGCTTGCTGCCGCGCACATGCATGCGCACGTCGCCGGCCGCCACCAGCGGCACGCCGGCCTCCTCGCCCGCCTGCATCAGCGTGACGAACCAGAGGTCGTCGTCGAGTTCGTTGAACAGCTCCACGGCCAGCCAGAGGTTGTCTTCGTAGAGCGCCTTGGCGGCCATCAGGTCTTCATGCAGCGTGGCCGTGTCCACGGCACCGCCGGGGCTGCGTTGCGGCACGAAAAGAATCTGGCAGTCCCGCAGCGAGGCCACGTCGCTCTCGTCCCAGCCCACGCGGTACTCGCCCTTGGGCAGCTCGGTGTTGCGCGCGGCGGTGATGAACTCGCACAGGTTGCCCCAGCCTTCGGTGTCGTTCGCGATCACCACGAGCCTGAAGCGCTCGAACTGGAACTCGCTGCCGAACAGCAGCCGGAAACCGGGGTTGCGCGGAATCGGCGGCTCGTCCGGATGCTCGCGCTCGTATTCGTCGAGCTTCGCGGGCAGGTCGCGCAAGGCCACATGCGCGCGCACGATGCCCGCCACCGAGCACTCGTCGGTGATCGCCAGCGCCGTGTAGCCGAGCTGGTAGGCCCGCTCGACCATGTCCTCGGGCGTGGATGCGCCGCGCTGGAAGCTGAAGTTGGTCAGGCAGTGCAGCTCGGCGTAATCGGGCAGCGTGAACGCGGGCGGCTTGCGCAGCGGCAACGACAGCGCATGCACCTTCGCCGAGTTGCGCCCGCGCAGTTGCCTGTCGCTGAGGTCAGGCATAGAACCCCTGCAGGTACCAGCGCACCTCGCCCGAAGAAAAGCGCGCCGAGGGCCGCTCGCGAAAGATCCACACCAGGCCGGCCTCGGGGCTTTCGGCGACGTAGTAGTCGCGCATCGCGGGCTGGCCGCCCTCTTCCTTGTCGCCCCACCAGCCCGCCTCGACACGCTGCGGCCCGATGAGCTTGCCGAGCGTGCCGCGATAGCACGGGCGCTCGCCGTCCATCTCGAGCAGCAAGGGCTCGGGCAGCAGCCACGGCGGGTAGATCGCGTCGGGCTGCGAGGCGGCGGCCTGCGCTTGCTTGCGGGCCTTGTCGGGCTGCGTCTTTTCTTTCTGCAGCGCGGGCCGCCACGCCTGCTTGCGCTCCGGCCTGTGGTCGGCCTGCGCCGACGGCACCAGCACCTGTTGCGCCCCCAGCCGCACGCTGAGCCGCTCGACCATCTCGTGCAGCTTGTCGCCCTTGCGGTTGTCTTCGGGCAGAAAGCTGGTGCTGGCGCCGGCCCACGGATCGGTTTCGAGCGTGCGCAGCCGCAGCCAGCTCGCGGGCGCCGAGAGCGTGGTGAGCGCGAGTTTTTCGGACAGCAGGCGGCGCAGGTGCGCCATGTCCTGCGTGGGCTCGGCGGTGCGCACGGTGACCTGCTGGTGCGGCGGCAGGTTGACGCCGTTGAAGCGCTTGAGGTCGAGCGTCCACTGCAGCTCGAACGCGCGCGCGCCGCGCTGGCGGGCGCGCAGCCAGAGCTGCAGCGAAGTGAGCAGCCGGTTGGCCGACCACATGAGTTCGGGCGCGGTCTCGGCCAGCGCGGGCAGCTCCAGCTTCTGCTCGAACACGTCGGGCAGCGTGAGCCAGGCATGGCTTTCGGGGCGCAGGCCCCAGGCGGCGTCGAGCGCCTCGCGCAGCTCGGCGCCGAAGCGCCGCGTGAGCCCGCCGCGCGGCAGCGCCGCCACGTCGCCCCAGGTGCGGCAGCCGAGCCGCGCGAGCAGATCGAGGTGCGCG